>DATMDV010000478.1:0-5110 GCA_035557475.1 Ilumatobacteraceae bacterium | reverse complement strand
GCAGCGGTCACCTCGACTTTCTGGCGTCGGATGGCACCGTCGCCTGCACGTCACTGGTCAGCTCCGCCGCGGGACCATCGGCCTCACCAGCGTCACCGTCACCCGGATACGTCGGCGCCGACTGGCTGAGTGATGCGTCCGGCGGCCCGGTCCTGGTCGGTCCGACGGTCGACCCCGAGACCGGCGAACTGGTCGTCATCAGCGTCGTCCCGGTCACCGACGGAGCCGGATTCGTCGCCGCGTTCCTCGACCTCGACAGCCTCGGCCCGGGGCTCGCCGATCGCTTCGCGGGTCGCCTCGAGCTCGAATTCGTCGTGACCACCGTCGACGGCGAACAGGTCCTCGCCCGATCCCTGGACGCCGAGAAGTGGGTCGGCGTGTCGACCGACTCCACGCCGTTCGACGTCACCATCGCCGACGAGACGCGAACCGACCTCGACGGGATCGCGCGCATCTACGGCGACGCGACGGTGGCCGATGTCGGATGGCACGTCTTCGCAGGGGCCGCACACGACGACGCGCTGGAGGGAGCAACGAGTGCGTTCCGCCGCGCACTGGTCGTGATCGCAGGAGCGCTGTTGCTGATGCTGGTCATCGCACTCCTCATCTACCGGCGCATCGCCGGCCCGATCAAGGCGTTGAGTCGCGCCGTACGGGCGCAGGCAAGCGATCGCGTCCGAGGCACCATCGTTGTGCAGGGCCCAACCGAGGTCGTCGCCGTCGCCGACGAGTTCAACGAGTTGGTCGAGAGCCTGCGCCGAGAGCTCGGTGACCGCGAGCGGGCTGAGCAGACCGTTCGAGATTCCGAACGCACATATCGGACGCTGTTCGAGGACAACCCGCAACCGATGTGGATCTGGGATGTGGAGTCGTTCAGGTTCCTGGCTGTCAACGACGCGGCCATCGCCCACTACGGCTATTCGCGCTCGGAGTTCCTGGCTATGGGGATCCGCGACATCGTGCCGGCGGGCGACGCCGACCAGCGCAGCGCAGAGTTGCTCGAGCTCGAACGTCTGCATGACGCCAGCCTGGTGGGACCCCTGCACCATTCCGGCCCATGGCGCCACGTCACGCTCGACGGCGGCGAGATCTCGGTTGAGATCACGTCGCACGCGATCAGGTTTCGTGGTCGCGACGCGCGCTTCGCGCTCGCCGTCGACGTCACCGAACGCCTCGCCTATGAGGCCCAGCTGCAACACCTTGCGCTCCACGACGAGCTCACGGGACTGGCCAACCGCACACTGCTCCTCGACCGTCTGTCGAGCGCGCTCGCGCAGGCGCCGCGCCACATGGCGACCGTCGGCGTGCTCTACCTCGACCTCGACCACTTCAAGCCGGTCAACGACGTCCACGGGCACGACGCCGGCGATGTGCTGCTCAAGAGTCTCGCCACACGCCTCACGGCCACAGCCAGGCCAGGCGACACTGTCGCCAGGATCGGCGGCGACGAGTTCGTCGTGATGTGCCCGGAGCTGGCCGGTGAGACCGAGGCGATCTCGGTCGCAGGACGCATCGAGGGATTGCTCGCCACCCCGTTCCAGATCGGGAACTCCGAGGTCTCCCTGACGGCCAGCATCGGCGTCATCATGTCGAACGGCGCGGGAACCGCCGACGAACTGCTGCGCGATGCGGACGCGGCGATGTACCGCGCCAAGGAGCGCGGCGGCAATCGGTTCGAGATGTTCGACGACGAGATCCGGACCCGCACGCTCACGAGGATCAAGACTGGGGACGAGCTGCGCCAAGCGATCCGCGCCGGCGAGCTCCGCCTCTACTACCAACCCGAGATCGACCTGCGTACCGGCACCTGTTCCGGCGTGGAGGCACTCGTCCGATGGCAGCATCCCGTCCGCGGCCTGCTCGCACCCAACCACTTCATCCCCATGGCGGAAGACAGCGGCCTCATCGTGCCGCTCGGGGCGTGGGTGCTGCACACCGCGTGTCAGCAAGCCGCCAAGTGGCGAAACGAGAACGGCCCGCGCAGCGTGTCGGTCAACCTGTCCGCCAAGGAGATCGCCCAACCGGACCTCGTCTCACGTGTCAGTGAAGCACTCGACCAGGCCGGACTCGATCCGAGCGCCCTTCGTCTCGAGATCACTGAGACCTCGATCATGGAAGACCCACAAGGGGCTGGTGAAGTGCTCGCCTCGTTGCGCGACCTCGGGGTCCGTCTCGACATCGACGACTTCGGAACGGGCTACTCGTCGTTGCTCTACCTGCGGCGCTACGCCGTCGACTTCCTGAAGATCGACCGCTCATTCGTCGCCGGGCTCGGACAGAACCCCCAGGACGACGCGATCGTGGCAAGCGTCATCGACCTCGCCCACGCCTTCGACATCGGCGTCGTGGCCGAGGGAGTCGAGACCATGGCCCAGGCCGAGCTCCTCCGCGAGCAGGGATGCGACTTCGGACAGGGATTCCTCTGGGCACGACCCGTGCCGGCGTCCGAACTGCCCGCCGCGTTCCGCCATATCGACACACTCAACCGCGAGCTGATCCGCACCAAGTAGGCGATCGGGGCCCGCCCGCCGCTGCGGCACCGGTGGAGCTTGTCATCGGAGCGCATCCCCGGCAATCTGCTCGGGTGTCCGGATCAGTTGACATTACGTTCCGAACGGTGGACGCGGGATCGACCGATGCCTGCTTGGCGTTGGCGCAGTACTTCGGCGAGCTCGAACAGCGATTCGTCGGCGGCTTCAACACGAACGACGCCCTCGCCGAGGCCGCCTCATCGTTCAACTCACCGTCCGGACTGTTCGTCGTCGCGACGCACGGCGACGAAGTCGTCGGATGCGGCGCTGTCCAATGGATCGATGGCGTCACCGCTGAGATCAAGCGAATGTGGGTGGATGCGGGACGTCGAGGGCTCGGGTTGGGCAAACGTCTGCTCGCCCATCTCGAAGCCGAGGCCCAGTCGTCGGGGCGATCGCGGATCGTGCTCGATACCAACGACACGCTCGCCGAGGCGATCGCCATGTATCGAGCGCTCGGCTACGGCACCATCGAGCGGTACAACGACAACCCGTACGCGCACCACTGGTTCGAGAAGACGCTCAGCAGCAACGATGACGGAATGAGCTTGACCGACGTCGACCAGACACCGTCGAACTCCCCGGAGCGCGGATGAGCTCGATCCTGTCGCTCGACGAGGTGCTCGACATCACCACGCGCATGTTGCGGGCCTCGGGGGCGTCACCGCTGCAGGCCGACGCGACCGCGCGCAGCATCCGTGACGCCGAGGCCGACGGCATCCGCACTGTCGGCTTGTCGTACCTGCCCACCTACTGCGACCACGTGGCGTGCGGCAAGGTGCTCGGCGACGCCGTCCCGACCGTCGCCCGCCCGCGGGCCGCGACGGTGGTGGTCGATGCCGGAAACGGGTTCTGTCATCCGGCGTTCGGGGCCGGCCTGGACCCACTCGTCGACGCAGCTCGCACGTGCGGGGTCGGCGTGCTGGCCATCACCCACTCGTACTCGGCCGGTGTGCTCGGGTGGTTCGTCGAGCGGCTCGCCGAGCAGCGACTGGTCGCGCTGATGTTCGCCAACTCGTCGTCGCTCATGGCGCCCGCCGGAGGCGTCCGTCCGTTCTTCGGCACCAACCCGATCGCCTGGGCTGCGCCACGGCGCGATGGCCCGCCGGTCGTCGCCGACCTCTCGTCGTCGGCGGTGGCATGGGTGCGGGTGAATGCCGCGGCCCAGGCCGGCGAGCCGATCCCGCTCGGCTGGGCGCTCGACGCCGACGGCCGGCCCACCACCGATGCCCAGGCTGCGCTCGCCGGCTCGATGGTGCCGGCCGCCGACCACAAGGGCTCGGCACTGGCCCTGCTCGTCGACGTGATGTCGGGCGGCGTCGCGGGCTCGAACTTCTCGTTCGAAGCATCGGGCTTCGGCGGAACGGTCGGCGGTCCACCCGACGTCGGTCAGGTGGTATTGGCGATCGACCCGACCGCCACCATGGGCGACGACTTCGTCGACCGCATCGAAGGCTTGCTGCGAGCCCTGTCGGCCGAGCCCGGCGCCCGTTTGCCCGGCGACCGCCGGCTGCAACACCGGCGAGCCGCCGCCGGCGATGGCGTCGAGGTGCCCGACGACTTGATGGCGGTGCTGTCCGCGTACGCGACCAACGGTTCACCGGCACGACGCACCGGCTGAGGGTCCCGATTCAGCAGGTCGCCGTCATTTCGATGCCGAGATCCCACCGTCGCTGGTGAGGAGTTGACCGTTGATCCACCCGCCCTCGGGTGAGCACAGGAACGAGATGAGGTCGGCGGCGTCGGTCGGCCGTCCCAGGCGGCCGAGCGGCGTGCGTGCGACCAGCCACTCCTTCAGATCATCGGTCATCCATCCGGTGTCGTTGGGGCCGGGATTGACGACGTTCGCGGTCACGGCGAGATCGCGCAGCTCGGCCGCGGCGGCGAGCACGAGCCGGTCGAGCGCGCCCTTGGTCGCGCCGTATGGGACGTTGTCGACCGTGTGATCGCTCGTGAATGCGATGATTCGTCCTCGCCGCGCGACGTCTGGCCGATAGCGCTCGGCGAACTCGCGGATCAGCAACCACGTCGCCCTGACGTTCACCGCGTAGTGACGATCGAAGCTCTCGACCGTCGTGGTTCGGATGTCGGAGTCCACAGATTCGCAATGGCACATCACCAGCGCCTCGACCGCCCCGAGATCGCGCTCCACCTCGTCGAACACACCCGCCGGCGTGCCGGCGTCGGTGAGATCCGCCTCGATGGCGCCGGTGCGTGCCGCGTGGGCACGGCAGCGTTCGACGATCGTGTCGACATCGCTCGGAGTGGAACCCCACGGCATGCGCTCGTCGTAGCCGGTGTAATAGGTGATCGCCACGTCCCAACCGTCAGCGGCGAGCCGCTCGGCCACCGCCGCGCCGATGCCACTGAGACGGCTCACCCCGGTGACGAGAACGACCCGGCGTCCGTCAGGCGGCTCAGGCACGCCGGCGATCCTACGGCTCAGACGGCACGGTCAACGCGGTCTGGAACGTCGCCCGACAATGTCGGTGACGCTACGACAAGCGGGTCGGACCCGGCGTTCCGGCCGCGATCTCCCACGTGCTGACGACGTCGACGGCGGACGTCTCGTCGAGCTG
>DATMDV010000477.1:0-13302 GCA_035557475.1 Ilumatobacteraceae bacterium | reverse complement strand
TGCCAGCGTCCTTCGTGCACAAGGTGGTGATGTTTCGAGCACAGCGGCAACAGATTTTCGAGATCGCTGAGGCCGAACCGTTCCCAGGGGATGACGTGGTGGATTTGGCAGTGGTCGAACGTGACGTCGCAGTGGGGGTGGGCGCAGGTGCGGTACATCGCCCGCAGTGCTCGGCGCTGGGCCCGGTTGGCGACTCGTTGTTCGCGTCCGACGGCGAGTGCTTCGCCGTCGGCGCCGAGGACGACGGGGATGATGTGGGCTTCGCAGCACAGCCTGCGGACGGTGTCGACCGGCAGCGGGACACCGTTGGAGGTCTCACAGATCGACCGGGTGTGGAGTCCGTCGACCAGCGTTGGGAGGTCGACGTGCACACACACCTCGGGAACCCGTCGCTCACCGTTGCCCGCTGGGACGGCACCGACGACCTCCACGAGGGCGGTCACGGTGAGACGCTCGAGTGGGATCTCGGTGTTGCCGTCGCGTTGTTTGACGGTGTCGAGTTGGGTGTCGATCGCGGTCCACAGCTTGGCGCCGGTCTCGGGATCAACCTCGGCGTGGAGGTGCCACATCCCGGTGATCTTGTCGATCCAACGCCGCACCGTCGAGTTCGCCTTCTGACGATCCAGGCGGCCGACCCCGCCGTCACCGGCGAGCAGTCGGGCCAGGTCACGGCAGTCCTTGTCGAACTCGGCGATCGTGTCCCGACACGCGGCGGCCAACAGGTCGGCTTCCAGCGCCGCCAACTCGGAGCGGACGGCGTCGTCGAGGTGGCGGGTGGCGTTGGCCAGGGCGTCGACGTGGCCGGCCGACACGGCGCCGTCGGCGAGGGCGTCTTCGAACGACGGCAACTGATCGCACACCGCGGCCCGATCGGCAGCGGCTTTGGCGTCTTTGCGGGACCGTCGCCCGCACCGCCCCAACACCTCAGCGGGGGAGGCATCGACCCCCGCCGTGGCACCCGACGCGACCCGGCGGGCGACCGCGACATCGATCGCGTCGACCCATCCGCGCACCCGTGCGCTCAACTCGACGATGTGCTCCAACTGGCGGCGATCACACACCACGGGGTCGAGCTCCAACAGCGCTTCGACGGTTGTCCGGATCCCTTTCTCGAACATACGTCCTATCGTACATACGTTCGACCACGGAGTCAACAGGGAAATCCGAGATTCTTCAATCCCTCGAAGGCGCGTCCGGTGCCTAATCCGAGTCGGTGTGCCACGCTTCGTTGGTGGATGACGTCCCTCGGGCCGCGGGCGAGCACGCGCCGATCGGCGAGGCGGATGCAAACCTCCTGCGCACCGCGATCGAGGTCGAGCGGGCCCGTACTGTCGATCAGATCGCCAGTCTCGAGCGGAGCTTCGACGGCATCGTGGAGGCTGCCGAGCTGACGTCGACCGACGACGAGCACGACCCCGAAGGCGCCACGATCGCCTACGAGCGCGCCCAGGTGTCGGCGCTGCTGCGCCAGGCCCGCGACGACCTCGTTGCGCTCGACGACTCGCTCGACCGCATCAGCGGCGCGACGGTCTGGACCTGCGCGACGTGCGCGGGACCGATCGCGCTCGACCGCCTGCTGGCGTTACCGAGCACGCGGACGTGCATCCGCTGCGCGACATGACGCCGTCGCCGCCTACGCCGTCGTCCAAGGTGCGCGCTGCGGCACTCGGTGGGGTGATCGGTCCGACCGCGTTCATCGGTGCGTGGACGGTCGGAGCAGTCGTCACCACACGTGACTACTCGTCGATCGACGATGCGATCAGCCGCCTCGCCTCCGTCGGTGCCGACACCCGGGCGCTGATGACCGCCGGCTTCGTCGGATTCGGAGTCGCCCTTCCGGTGTACGCGTCGGCATTGCGACGGGTGGTGGGTGGCCCGGCGTGGCTCTGCGCCGCCGCCACTGGACTCGCGACCCTTGGCGTGGCGGCGACCCCACTGGAACACTCCGCGACGGTCGACACCTGGCACGCGGTCGCTGCCGGGATCGGCTATGCCACGCTCGCCGCGACCCCATTGCTGGCCGCTCGCCCACTGTTGCAGCACGGGCATCGTGCGCTCGCCGCGGCCGGCGTCGTTGCGGGGTCTGTGTCGACGATCGCGCTGGCCCTCACGACGACCCGCCTGCCGACCGGTCTGTTCCAGCGCCTGGGTCTTACCGCGACGGACATCTGGGTCGCGACATCCGGCATCGCCATCGCAAGCGGACGACTCCGGGCGATACCGCCCGACATCCAAGGCCACAGATGATCGACGTCGGCCACACCAAATCCGTTGACCGACCACAGGCATTTCTTACCAACGACGGGTAGACGTTGGTTGTGTACTCACGTCGGACTCTCCTACGCGCCGCCGGCAGTGCCGCGATCGGAGGGCTGCTGGCCGCGTGTTCCGATGATCGTGCCGGCACGGTGACGCTCGAGCCGGCGACCGACCGCGCTGGCACCACCACGGTCGCCCAGCCCGTCGTCACACCGGAGTCGAGCACCGAGCAGTCGACGACGTCCGCTCCGGTGGCATCGCCGACGACTCCGCCGGCGACGGCAGCACCGCCATCGTCATCCACATCGGCGAACGCGGTCGCCGAGCCGTGGTCGGGCGCCGACTTCGCCGAGCTCGACGAGTTCCTGTCCGACACCAACGGAGAGGCGTTGGCGATCGTCGAGCGCGGGGTGACGGTGCACGAGTGGTACCGCACCGACGCCACCTACGCCCGCGACATCGCGTCGGCGCAGAAGAGCGTGTTGTCGTTGGTGGTCGGTCGCGCAATCGCCGACGGTCTCTTCGGCATGGACACGCTCATCGACGACGTGCTCGGAACCGGCTGGACACCGCACGGACAGACGTCGGGTGTCACCGTGCAGCACCTGCTGACCATGACGAGCGGTCTCGACGACCGCCTCGCGCTGGTCGCCGCGCCTGGCACCACATGGCTGTACAGCGGTGCGTTCGCCCAACTGTTCGAAGTCCTCCGCGTCACGACGGGTCGCGAGGTCGATGATCTCGCGGGTGAGTGGTTGTTCGGCCCGGCGGGCGCCGACAGTGCCGTGCTCTACGAACGGCGCACGGACGAGTTCGCACCGATCGGGATGCGCGCCACGGCCATCGACCTCACCAAGATCGGGCAGATTGTGCTCGATCGGTCGCAACCCGGACTGCCGCAACAGTGGCTCGACGAATCGTTCGCGTCGAGTCAGCCGTTCAACGCGTCGTACGGGTACCTGTGGTGGCTGAACGGTCAGGCGTCGTTCATGTTGCCCGGACCGACGCCGAAGGCGCGGCCGGGATCGCTCATTCCGACCGCCCCCGTCGATCTCGTCGCCGCGCTCGGAAAGGACGACCAGAAGTTGTACGTGTCGCCAGCACTCGATCTCGTCGTCGCCCGGCTCGGCGACAAGGCCGACCCTGTGTCACGGCCCGCGCTGTCGACGTTCGACGCTGCGCTGTGGGCGATGCTCGAGCGCCTGCGATCCGCCAGCGCGTAGCCGTCGGCCGCGCGGCGGGCAGACCGGGCGCGCGGACCGCTTCCTCGATCGACGCCGTTATGGTCGACCAATGACGGCGCTTCGCTCAGCTGAGCGGCCGCGCCCGTTGCTTCAACTTGCGGTGGGCGCGGCGATCGGCGTCTCGATCGTCATCGGCCTTGGGATGATCTTGCTCGCCATGACCGTCGGCAGCTGCGACGCGTTCGGTGGCAGGTGTCCTGCTGAGCGGCCACCACTCCTGGAGGACGACGTGTTCGGGATGGTGGCGTTCGGCACGGTACTCGTCGTCGCGGTCCCGATGTTCCTGAGTCACCCGTCGAAACGGCGCTTCGTCATCGCCGCCGGTGTCGGACTCGTTGCCGCGTTCCTGGTGGGCATGATCGTGAGCTCGGCGGCGCACGCCGGCTGACAACAGCCCCCGGGCACTCCCAGGCACTCGAACGCGCAGGGTTGGCGGATGACCTCACTGGGTATATGGGAGCCGACAAAGCCCCCGACATGTCGGGCGCCGAATCGGTGCGGGCGCGATGTCGGACGCTCGGCGCGTCATTCGCAGCGAGTGATGACCCGAGGAGGGTGCGATGGCACCGGCCAAGTATTCGTTCATGGCGTGTTCGTCCGAGGCAGGCCGTCGAGGTCGGTCGAGCGGTCAGCGATCGCTGCGAGTGCTCGCCGTCGGCGTCGTGTTCGCACTCGTGGTCGCGGGCTGCGGCCGTGACGACGAGGACGATGCGGACGCCCCGCCGGACGCTTCCGGCGAAACGTCCGATGGAACGGCCGGCACGTCGGATGGCACGACCAGTGATGGCACGACCGGTGACGACACGTCAGGAAGTGCCGCCGAGGGATCGATCAGCGTCTGGGCGATGGGCACCGAGGGCGAGAACCTCGACGTCCTCGCGGAGGACTTCATGGCCGAGTTCCCCGACGTCTCCGTCGAGGTGACGGCCGTGCCATGGGATGCCGCCCACGATCGAATCGTGAACTCCATCGCCGGCGGCGAGGTCCCCGACGTGAGCCTGATCGGTTCCACCTGGATGGGTGAGTTCGCCAAGCTGGGTGGTCTCGAACCGACACCGGAGAACATCGACCCGTCGCAGTTCTTCGAGGGTTCCTGGGACACCACCGTCGTCGACGGGGTGAGTTATGGCGTGCCGTGGTACGTCGAAACGCGGCTCATCTACTACCGCACCGACCTCGCCGAGGACGGCGGCTTCAACCAGGCGCCCGCCAACTGGGACGAGTTGACACAACTCGTCCAGGCGCAGGCTGACGCCGGCGCCGAGTTCGGCATCAGCCTCCTGCCGGGTGGCATCGGTTCGTGGCAGACCTACATGCCGTTCTTCTGGCAGGCCGGCGGCGAGATACTCGACGACGCCGGCGACTTTGCGCTCGGCTCCGACGCGTGCGTCGAGGCGTTGACGTTCTACGACTCCTTCTTCGAGGAAGGTCTCGCGCCGTCCGCGGTGTCCGACGTTCCGGTCGAGGCTGGATTCACCAACGGCGACGTCGGCGCCTTCATCAGTGGTCCGTGGATGATCGGGGTCGTCACCGACGCCGGTGCCGATCCCGCGACGTGGACGGTGGCGCGTCAGCCGACCGAGGCCGCCGGGACGTCGTTCGTCGGCGGCGGCAACCTCGCCGTGTTCGAGCAGTCCGACAACAAGGCGGCCGCCTGGGCGTTCGTCGAGTACCTGTCGCGTCCCGAGGTTCAGGTCAAGTGGTACGAGACGGTGAAGGACCTGCCGTCGGTCCAGGCGGCGTGGGACGACCCCGCACTCGCCGACGACGAATTGGTCGCTGCCTTCGGAGACCAACTCGAGGATGCCAAGTCGGCGCCCGCGATCCCCAATTGGGAGCAGATCGCCTCCGCCATCGACGACCAGATCGAGGTGGTGACGGCCGGCGAGACCACGCCCGAGGATGGGTGCGCGGCGATGCAGCAGGAGGCTGAGTCGATCGGCACAGGCCTGTGACGGCGATCATCGCGACGGAGAGCATCGCGGCGACGCCCACGGCGCCGCCGCGGCGGTCCCGTCCGTCGCGAAAGCAGAACCTCGTCGGGTGGAGCTTCGCGCTGCCGTTCTTCGCGATGTTCGTCGTCTTCATGGCCGGGCCGATCGTGGTCTCGCTCATCACGAGCCTCACCGATCTCCGGAGCACCGACATCCGCAGCCCGTTCGGCGTGAACTTCGTCGGATTCGACAACTACGTGGACGTGTTCAGCGATCCGAAGTTCCGCAAGGCGGCGGTCAACACCGCGATCTTCGTCGTCGTCGGCGTGCCGTTGACGATGTCGCTCGGCCTGCTCGCCGCGGTAGCGCTCAACCAGGGGATCGTGAAGTTCCGCCGGGTCTTCCGGCTCGGCTTCTACCTGCCCGTCGTCACGAGCATCGTGGCGATCGCCGTCGTCTGGCGGTTCCTGCTCGGCGCCGACTCCGGCCTCGTCAACGGTCTCCTCGACCAGGTGGGCATCGACGGCCCGGCCTGGCTCACCGACACCAAATACGCCCTTCCGTCGCTGATCGTCATGGCTGCGTGGAAGAACCTCGGGTTCTCGATGATCGTCTTCCTCGCCGCACTGCAGTCGATCCCGGTCGACCTCTACGAGGCGGCCGCGGTCGACGGTGCCAAGAGTTGGCAACCGTTCCGCTACATCACGTTGCCGCTCTTGCGTCCGACGATCCTGTTCGTTTCGGTGATCACGACCATCGGCTACGTCCAGTTCTTCGAGGAGCCATTGGTGATGACGCAGGGCGGCCCGCTCGACGCGACCCTCTCGGTCACGTATCACGCGTACAACCAGTTCAGCTTCGGCAACTACGGCTACACCGCGGCGGTCAGTTACGTCATGTTCGTGGCGATCGCTTTGGTGTCGTTCATCCTGTTCCGGCTGCTCCGGCCGAATACGTGAGGAGGCGGCGATGACCATGACCGTCACACCACCGACCGCAACGCCGGCCGATCCGCCGGCTGTGACGTCTGACGGGCGTGTGGTCGGGCGACGTAACCACCGAGTGCTGCTGCATGTCGGGTTGGTCGCCGGGCTCATCCTCATGATCGGACCGTTCGTGTTCATGGCCCTCGGGTCGTTCAAGACCACGGGTGAACTGCGCCAAGTCCCGCCAACGTTCCTCCCCGAGGACCCGACCGTGGCGAACTACCGCGATCTCTTCGATCGGTTGGACTTCCCTCGCTACTTCTTCAACTCGACCGTGGTCGCCCTCGCCGTCACCGCCGGCAACCTCTTGTTCTGCTCGATGCTCGGCTACGCGCTCGCCAAGCTCGAATTCGCAGGCAAGCGAGTCGTGTTCGTCCTCGTGCTCGCGACGTTGATGGTGCCGGCGATCGTCACGTTCATGCCCTTGTTCGTCCTGATCTCGAATATGGGCCTCGCCAACACGCATGCGGGGCTGATCCTGCCATTCGTGGTCGGTGCGCTGGGTGTCTTCCTGATGCGCCAGTTCATCGGTGGCATCCCCGACGAGCTGCTCGACGCGGCCCGCATCGATGGTGCCGGCGAGTACACGATCTTCTTCAAGATCGTCCTCCCGCTGTGCGGCCCGGCGCTCGCGACCCTCGCGATCTTGACGTTCCTCGGGAGCTGGAACTCGTTCTTGTGGCCGCTCGTGGTCGCCAGCACCGAGGACATGTACACCCTGCCGGTCGCGCTCTCACTGTTCTCCATCGGCCAACAAGAGACCAACGTGGCCCTCCAGATGGCGGGCGCCTTGGTCGTGGTGTTGCCCGTCGTGATCCTGTTCTTCGCGATGCAGCGCTTCATCACCCAGGGCATCGCCACAACTGGCATCAAGTGACGGGCATCAAAGTGACGGGCATCGAATCATCGGGCATCAAGTGGCCGGGCACCGACTGAAAGGAAGGACCGAACGATGCGACGCTTCTCCGTGGTGGCGGTGACCTTTGCGCTCGTCACAGTGTTGACCCCAGCTGCGATCGACGCCCGTCCTGGCGACGAGAACGTGCTCGAGCGTTACGCCGCCGACACCTGGCGGTCGTTCGACCGGCTCGTCACGCCCCGCACCGGGCTGCCGTCCGACTACATCGGCGGCGATCTGCACCCGCGAAGCCGGTCCGCCTTCACGTCGCCTTCGAACATCGCGATGTACCTCTGGGCGACGCTCGCTGCCAAGGACCTCGGATTCATCAACAGCCGTGAGGCGACGAGGCGGATCGACACGACGCTGACCAGCGTCGAGCGGCTCGAACGCCACGAGCCGTCGGGGCAGTTCTACAACTGGTACGACCCGGTGACGTTGGAGAAGATCACCATCTGGCCGGAGAGCCCCAACAACCCCATCTATCCGTTCATGTCGAGCGTCGACAACGGCTGGCTGGCGTCGGGCCTGTTGATGGTCGCGAACGCGATGCCGAAGTTCCATGACCGGGCGGGAGAGTTGGCCGAAAGCATGAACTTCGGCTGCTACTACGACCCGTCGGCCAAGGGCCCCGACTCGCCAGGCCTCATCCGGGGTGGATTCTGGGTCGCCGACTCAGCGCCCCCCGATTCCGGCGCCTTCCCGCGCGACGACTACTGCGGCATGGGCGTGGACGTCGTCTACACCGGCCACCACTACGGCGCGTTCAACACCGAGCCGCGCATCGCGTCGTTCATCGGCATCGCCTTGGATCAGATCCCACCCGAGCACTACTTCGCCCCCTGGCGGACGTTCCCCGACACGTGTGACTGGTCGTGGACCGAGACGAAGCCGATCGGCGAATGGCGCAACTACCTCGGCGTCGACGTGTTCGAAGGTGCGTACCGCTACGACGACCAACTCGTCGTGCCGACCTGGGGCGGCAGCATGTTCGAAGCCCTGATGTCGGCCCTCGTCGTACCGGAACAGGAGTGGGGGCCGTCGAGTTGGGGAGTGACCCACCCGCTGTACGTCGAGTCCCAGATCGAGTTCGGCCTCGAAGAAGCCGGCTACGGGTACTGGGGGTTCTCGCCGGCCAGCGACCCGGCGGGCGGCTATCGCGTCTACGGCGTCGATGCGATCGGCATGGAGCCGCTCGGCTACACCGCGGACACCGAGCTCGACACGCTCGTCGACGGCGGCTGGGACGATCCGGCCTGCTCGCGGGAACCGACGTCGATCAGCGACTACGGGCAGGGCGTGGTGACGCCACACGCGAGTTTCCTCGCCCTCGAAATCGACCCCGAGGCGGCGCTCGCGAACCTGGCGAACCTGGCGTCCGACTTTCCCGGGCTCTACGGCCGCGGTGGTTTCAAGGACTCGGTCAACGTGGCAACCGGCGAGATCGCCGACCGCTACCTTGCGCTCGACCAGGGAATGGTCATCGCCGCGCTTGCCAACGTGCTGCTCGACGGTGAGCTCCGCGACTACCTCGCGGTCACGCTGCAGCCGTCGCTGATGCCAATGATGGCGATGGAGCAGTTCGGCGCCGGCCGCGTCACGACGTGACTGCCGAGCAGGTCGCGGGCGGCAATTGGGAGGAGCGCGCCAACCGGCGCCGGCAGGGCGCGGCCGCGGTCGTGCTCCCGCGGCTCAACGCACCGGCGGGGCTCGTCGCCCGGTCCGGCCGCGGCCAGAACACGCTCGACTGGGAACCCGTCGACGGCGCCGCCGGGTATCTCGTCAGACGCGCCGACGCGCCTGACGGCGAGTACCTGCCGCTCGAGATCGGCGAGCCGTGGGTGCGCCCCGTTCCCCACCCGCCACTCACCGACACGACCTGCCAACCGGGTCGGTCGGCCTGGTACACGGTCGCCGCGGTGGCCGCCGTCGACGATCACGCCCAGCCGGCCAGCGCGCCGATCGAGGCGACGTGCGCGACCGACGGTTCGGCGGCGTGCACCGTGGTCGTCGCCGCCGCCGATGTCATCGGGCCGCTCGCCCGGCCGTGGCGACCGATGATCGGAGCGGAACACCTCTCGCAGCTCGAGTACGGCCTCGGATCGGGCGGTCGCCACGTCGGCGACGAGTTCACCGAGGCACTCCGGATGGCACGCGACGAGCTCGGCGTCCGAGCCGTCCGCGCCCACTCGATCCTCCACGACGAGCTCGGCGTCTACCGCGAGGTCGACGGGTCGCCGGTTCACGACTTCTCGGGGATCGACCGCATCTACGACAAGGTCCTCGAGATCGGCCTGCGGCCCATCGTCGAGGTCAGCTACATGCCGCACGATCTCGCCCGCGAGCCGGACAAGACGGTGTTCGCGTACGAAGCGATCATCTCGCCGCCCAAGGACTGGACCCGCTGGGAATCGCTCGTCGCCGACCTCGCCGCGCATCTCGTCGATCGCTACGGCCTCGACGAGGTGCGCACGTGGGGCTTCGAGATCTGGAACGAGGCCAACCTCGACGTCTTCTGGTCCGGAACGCGCGACGAGTATCTCCGCCTGTACGAGATCAGCGCGCACGCCGTGAAGTCCGTCGACCCGGCGCTGCCCGTCGGCGGTCCGGCCTCGGCGGCGGTCGCCTGGATCGACGACCTCCTCGCCGATGTCGTCCGGAGCGGGGCTCCGATCGACTTCGTCTCGACCCACACCTATGGCAACGCGCCCCTCGACCTGCGTCCCATCATCGCCCGGTACGGCATGCCCGATCTTCGGCTGTGGTGGACGGAGTGGGGCGCGCACGCCACCCACTTCAACCCCGTTCACGATTCGGTCTGGAGCGCCGCCTATCTCGCCAGAGGGATGGTGAGCGCGATGGGACGCCTCGAGGCGCTCGCCTACTGGACCGTGTCGGACCACTTCGAGGAGCTCGGGCCCCCGCCGTCCCTCCTTCACGGCGGGTTCGGGCTGCTCGCCGTTGGCAACCTTCGCAAGCCCCGCTGGTGGGCGCTCTGGATGCTCGAACAGCTGCACACCCAGCAGCTCGTGACTCGTGTCCACGGTGACGGGGCCGGCGACATGGTGAACGCCGTCGCCACCAGGGAACCCGACGGCCGGCTGGCGATCCTCCTCTGGAACGGCACGGTCGACGTCTCCAAGGCCGGCGGTGATCGGCTCCTCGACCGACACCTCGACCTCACGTTCACCGAGCTTCCCGCTGCCACCTATCGCGTCCGACACCGGCGCCTCGACGAGCAGCACTCGAACCTGAACGCGACCGCAGCGCGGGTGCTGGACGGGAGCGAATGGCCCGACGAGGCCGGGTGGCGGGAGCTCCGCGACGAAGACCGACTCGTCGACCTCGAGCCGCCCGCCGCGGTGCAACCCGTCGATCGCACGCTGCGCCTCGCGTTCGAGATACCGATGCCGTCGCTCTCGCTGATCGAGCTCGTCCCCGAGTAGGCCTCCAGACCCGTCACGGTCGGATGCCCGCTCGGCGTCGCGCTGCACGACAAGATCTCCGGATGGCGTTCCTGCATCTGGTCGCGATCGTGGTCGACGAGTACGACCCGGCGATCGAGTTCTTCGTCGATGTGCTCGGTTTCGATCTGATCGAAGACGCTCCATCGCTGACCAACGACGGTCGCCCGAAACGCTGGGTCGTCGTGCGCCCTCCCGGCGCCGAGACCGGCATCCTCCTCGCCCGTGCCGACGGCGACGAGCAGTCGGCCGTGGTCGGAAGGCAGTTGGCGGGCCGGGTCGGCTTTTTCCTGCGAGTCGACGACTTCGATGCCGCATTCGACCGAATGGTGTCTGCCGGTGTCGCCTTCGTGTCGCCGCCACGCTCGGAGCCGTACGGCCGAGTCGCGGTCTTCCGTGACGTCGCCGGCAACCAGTGGGATCTGCTCGGACCACCGTGACAGTCACGGCCGGGCGGCCGTTGGCCGTGGGTGGTCAGCCTTCGATCAAGTCGGCGTAGATCATCCACCGGAAACTGTCGGCGTCGCACGTCTGCAGCAGCAGCCGCGGTGCGAAGCCGGCGTTGCGGTCGGGTCGGAGCACGGCGTCGAGGGTCGCGGCTTCCGTCGTCCGGCCGGACGCGTCGACCGCCAGGCCGTTACGGACCTCCACGTAGCTGCGGCCGACGATGACGTAGGACGCGCTGCCGTTCGGGTCGGACACGGTGATGACCGCGCCGTCGGCGAGGTCGGGCACCGCGGCGAATGGACCGCCGTGCGACACGCGGTGGCCGGTGATCCACAGCGTGCCGGGTGCGCCAGGACCGGCGGCGAGCGGAAAGGTCGACTCGCGGGAGGTGATCATCGTGGCGACTCCGGCGTCGATGACCGACTGCCCACCGGCGTAGACCGGGCACCAGTACGAGATGTCCGGCATCGCGATCGTCATGACCGCGCCGGGGAGATCGGACCGGCACGTCGACTCGTTGGTCGGTGCCGGATCGGTGACCGTCACGGTCTCCGGGATCGCGGTCGGCGGATCGGCGATGGCGACGACGGCGAGTGTCACCGCGGTGGTCTCGACGGGTGGTGCAGTGTCGGTGGGCTGCTCGGTCGCGACGGGTACTGCCAGAGGTTCAACGACCGGTGCGATCGCGACCTCGTCGGCGACCGATGCCATTGGTGGCACGGACGTCGCCGATGTGGCGGGATCCACGGCTGCGACCGACAGCTTCGATGGAGTCGTTGTCGTCGACGCCGTGACGCGGGCTGGTCCCGCGTCGACCACCGGGTCCGCTGGTGCGGCTGATCCGCCCGCGCTCGACACGAAGAACGCACCGGCAACGAGCGCCGCGCCGAAACCCGCGCGTGCGGCGACGTGGATTGCATGGTCGCGTAGGCCTGGAATCCGCATCGCCCGTTCCCTCCCGGTTTCCACGGTCCCGACGTGGTGTCGAGGCCGTGGTACGGAGTGGGGTGGGTTCGCGGTAGCTCCCCGCTGGACGAGCGACCATTTGGGTCCAGCGGATCGATGCTTCCCTCTCGCCAGTCAACGTAGCGCTCTCACGCCCGCCTGCAGTCAGCCCGCGGTCAAGGCTCGGGCCGGCCGACCCCGCGGCGCGGTTGCAGCACTACTGCTCGGTGAGAGTGCAGACGATGTGCGGATGGTCGGCGGGCAGCCGCGTCGAAAATGAAGGCCTCCCTCCCTCCGACACCGTCAGTGGCCGAGGACCATCCGGAGCCGGCTCTCGAAGTCCTCGCGGTTGACGTAGCCGCCGCACAGGTGCCGATGCCCGGTGTACGACGCGCGGCCGTGAAGGACACGCCAGTTGTCGAACAGCATCGCCGAGCCCGGGGTCAGCACGCGTCGCCATTGCAACCGGTGGTCGTTGGCTCGAACCTCGAACGCGCGCATCGCGTCGTAGAAGCGGTTCATCTCGTTGGCCGGCAGGAGGAACGGTGCCCGGTCGGCGTTGTTGAACGACACCTGCACCAGGGCGTCGGTCTCGTCGTGGCGGAACACCGGGCGGGCGGCAACGAGGTGCGAACCGTCACCGATGTACTGCCCGGGGACGGCGACGGTCGAGAGCACCTCGTACAGGTCGGGCTCGTCGCGCCGGAGCTCGTCGGCGATCCGGAACCCGTCGACCATGGTTGATTCACCACCGGTGCCGTCGAACGCGAGGCAGTGCAGGAGTTGCAGTCCCGGCGCGTCGTGCGAGTACGTGCCGTCGGTGTGCGGCAGCAGTTCGAGGTTCGTGTACGCGGTGTCGGCCTTCGAGAGGTCGGCTTGGAAGTCCCAGAACCCACCGAAGATCGTCTCGCGGATGTAGCCGACGCGGCGGATCAACTCCTGGCTGGCCTCCACGGTGACTGGTGTGCCCTCGACGATGCAGAACCCGAACGTGGCGACGTGGCGCAGCCAGTCGGCGACACCCTCGTCGCCTGCCATCACGGACGCGTACGGCACCACCGGCCACTGCTCGGCGATGAGTGGGCCGTCCCACAACACGCGCTCGATGTCGACGGTCGTCTGCGC
>DATMDV010000476.1:0-2224 GCA_035557475.1 Ilumatobacteraceae bacterium | reverse complement strand
TCACGTCCTCACCCTGCTTCCAGTTGACCGGCGTGGCGACGCGGTGCTTCGCCGTCAGCTGCAACGAGTCGATGACGCGCAGGACCTCGTCGAAGTTGCGGCCGGTCGTCATCGGGTAGATGAGCACGAGCTTGACCTTCTTGTCCGGCCCGATCACGAACACGTTGCGCACGGTCTGGTTGTCGGCTGGCGTCCTCGTGCCGGAGTCGCCTGATGTGCTCGCCGGAAGCATCCCGTAGAGCTTCGACACGTTGAAGTCGGCGTCGCCGATGATCGGGTAGTTGGGTCGGGCGCCCTGGGTCTCCTCGATGTCGTCGGCCCAAGCCGCGTGCTTGTCGGTGGCGTCGACCGAGAGTCCGATCACCTTGACCCCGCGCTTGTCGAACTCGGGCTGCAACTTGGCCATGTACCCGAGCTCGGTCGTGCACACCGGCGTGAAATCCTTGGGATGGCTGAACAGCACGCCCCACGAGTCGCCCAGCCATTCGTGGAAGTTGATGTCGCCGTCGGTGGTCGACGCGGTGAAGTCGGGAGCGGTGTCGCCGAGGCTGAGGGACATGTCGGGATCTCCTTGCGATGTGTTCGTCGGTCGAGAGCGGGCGAACGTGTATCGCCACGGCTCGCCCCCGGTCGGGAGACTAACCCTACCGAAACCCGACCCCGCAACTCAACTTTCGACTGTGGCCATTGACATGTGACTATTTAGTCACCTATCCTGCGCGGTGTGGACGACGCCCCTGGCTCCCGGATGGACAGCGTGTTCCGGGCGCTGGCCGACCCGAGTCGCCGCCGGTTGCTCGACGGTCTGCGCGAGCGCGACGGGCAGACGCTCACGGAGCTGTGCGAGGCGATCCCCGACATGACCCGGTTCGGCGTCATGAAGCACCTCGGCGTGCTCGAGGAGGCGCATCTCGTCGTCACCGAGCGACATGGTCGTTCGAAGCACCACTACCTCAACCCGGTACCGATCCGTCTGATCCACGACCGCTGGATCTCGAAGTACGCCGAGCCGTTCGCCAGCGCCCTGATCGAGCTCACCGAGCTGCGAGCAGGGGCCTGAGACATCACGAGGAGCCCGACATGTCAGCACCCACCCACGTCTACGAGATCTTCGTCAAGGCCTCCCCGCGGCGGGTGTGGCAGGCGATCACCGATCCCGACTACACCCGCCGCTACTTCCACCGCACCGCGATCGAGTCGTCGTTCGAGCCCGGTGCCGGCTACCGCTACGTGCTGCCGGACGGCAGCGACGCCGTCGATGGCACGATCGAAGAGGTCGTCCCCGAGCGGCGGCTGGTGATGACGTGGCAGACGCTCTACGACGCGGCGCTGGCCGCCGAGCCGGTGAGCCGCGTCGAGTGGACGCTGACCCCGGCCAACGACGACGCCACCGTCACGCGGGTCACGCTGCGGCACCTCGATCTGGCGCGCAGCCCCGGCACGTGGGCCAACGTGCGCCTCGGTTGGGTCGGTGTGCTCGACTCGATGAAGACGTTGCTCGAGACCGGCGACGAGCTCGGCGCGGTCGACACCGGCGAGCAGCCGACATCGCACGACGTGTTCGCCGAGTGGCACCGCGCCCAGGGCGTCGAGGCCAACAACTCGGCGTGGGAGTTGCTCGACGGTCGCTCGCACTCACCCGCCGAAGCCGACGATCTGCTCGCCCGCGCGTACGCGTCGACCTACCACTGGGCTCGGGCGTCCGGTCGCCAGCCCGCCAACGCCGCGCGGGGCTCGTGGCTCGTGTCGCGGGCGCACGTCGTTCTCGGTCACGGCGAGCTCGCTCTCCACCACGCCGACCAATGCGCCGCGACGTGCGCGTCCGCCGGCCTCGACGATTTCGATCTCGCCTACGCGCACGAGGCCAGGGCACGGGCCCTGGCCTGCCTCGGACGGCTCGACGAGGCGGGCCTCGAGCGCAAGGCCGCCCGAGCAGTCGACATCGTCGATCCCGAGGACCGGGCGATCGTCGAGTCCGACCTCGCGGCCGAGCCGTGGTTCGGGCTCAGCGACGACTGACGACGCGGCCGTCGCGCAACTCGACGATCCGGTCGGCCACTTCCGACGCCCACTGTCGATCGTGCGTGCTGAGCACGACGGTCACCGCGCGTTCACGCAGCCGGCGACCGAGCTCGTCCCGATGGCCGTCGTCGAGATGCGCGTCGGGCTCGTCGAGCACCAGTAGCTGCGGATCACCGGCCAGCGCGGCGGCGATCGCGACGCG
>DATMDV010000475.1:0-4100 GCA_035557475.1 Ilumatobacteraceae bacterium | reverse complement strand
AGGAGTTCGAGTTCGACCAGGACGGACGCGACGAAGCGGTGAGCACGTTCGAGATCTCGAGCGAGTGAGCCGCGCCGCTTGGGACGCGGTGTGCGTCAGATGAGCTCGTCGATCATCGCCAGGTAGCCGACGTAGAACGCGCCGAACTCGCCGAACAGCGCCGAACCCTCGTCGAACCGCATCGTGTACACGACGTCCTTGATCACGTCGGGGCTGATCGCGAACAGCGTGACGCCCCACTCGTGGTCGTCGAGCCCGGTCGAGCCGGTGACGAGTTGGACGACGCGACCGGCGAACGTGCGACCACTCTTGCCGTGCTCGATCATCATGTGGTGACGGTGGTCGAACGGCGTCGCGTACCAATTGGCGTGCGCCTCGCGCTTCTTGCTCATCGGGTAGAAGCAGAACGCGTTCATCCCGTCCGGCGGGAGGTTCGGGTACAGCCGCGACTGCAGCATCTCGGCCGGCATGCCCTTCGCGTACTCGCTCACCTCGGTGATGCTGACGTAGCTGTCGACCACGTCGAGCCCGGCCGCCTGCAGCGCCGACTGCAGCTGGCGCAGGGCCCGCAGGTCGGGGCTCAACGCCATCACCGCCAGGTCACACTTGTGGCCGACGATCGCCGCCGTCAGGACCTGGCAGTCGTTGGCCTCGGCGGCCTTCACCGCCGCGACGACCGCCTCGCGATCGACCGTCGGCGACGGTTTGCAGAAGAGATGGACGACGCACAGACCGGTGTCGAGACGCATGTGGCCAGGCTACCGACGCGTGCTCCCGAGCCCCGGTCGGTGTCGGCTCAGGTCGGCAGACGCTCGGGTGCGTACACGTTGAACCGGTCGCCGCGGACGAACCCGGCGAGCACCAGATTCGCTCGGCGGGCGGCGTGCACGGCGAGCGACGTCGGCGCGCTGACCGCGACGAGCGTGCCGAACCCGCCGGCCCACGCCTTTTGGACCATCTCGACGCTCGCCCGACCACTCACGAAGAGCCCACGTCCGCGCGCCGGCAGTTCGCCGGCCAGGAGCATCGCGCCCACCACCTTGTCGACCGCGTTGTGACGGCCGACGTCCTCGCGGGTCAGCAACACATTGCCGTCGCGGTCGAACGCCGCCGCAGCGTGGACCGCGCCCGTGGCGGCGAACAGGTCCTGTGCCTCGGCGACACGGCGCGGCATCGAGGCCAGCACGTCGAGCGCCATCAGCGGCTGCGCCGGCATCGGCGCCAGGCGCTCGCACATGTCGTCGAGCTGATCGCTGCCGCACCACCCGCAGCTCGACGACGTGATGCCGAGCCGTGGTGTCGGGGTCGGTGCCCGACCGCCCGTGTCGACGGTGACGATGTTGAACTCGGTGTCGGTGGCGGCGCCGGTGGCGCAGTACTTGACGCCCACCACCGCAGCGTCGCCGAGCAGTCCTTCCGTATGGCAGAAGCCGGCCGCCAGTTCGTAGTCGTTCCCCGGCGTGCGCATCGTCGTCGACACCACCGTGCCGTCGAGCTGGATCGTCATCGGCTCCTCGACGATCAGGTCGTCGGGCGCCCGCTGCACTCGATCGGCTGTCACCTTCGTGACGATGAGCCGTTCGGTGCGCTTGCGGATCACGGCAACAGGTTACGGAACACGGCCGCGGCCCGCGCGGGCGCGGCTGGGTCGAGGTGCAGGAACAGTGACGGCTCGACGACCTCGAGCTCGAGCAGCACCGGACCGTCTACCCCGGGCAGCAGATCGACGCGCGCATACGCAGTCGCTGGCAACGCGGCGACCACCCGTTCCCCGAGCTCGCGCTCGGCGGGCGACGGGACGCCGGCCGCGACCCGCTCCCTGGCGAACATCGCACCCTCCCATTCGACCGTCGACGCCAGGATCGGTTCCTTGCGGAGCGCGTGGCTGAACACACCGCCCACGAACACCAGGCCGGTCTCGCCGTGCTCGTCGATCGCCGGCATGTACGGCTGGACCATCGCAACCGCACCTCGGGCACGAAGGGCGTCGATGTGATCGTGGGCGCCGGCGGGGTCGTCGCCGAACCGGCGGACGTCGATCGAGCCAGCTCCGACGGCCGGCTTCACGACGATGTCACCACCACACGACGGGAGCTCGTCAGTGGCGCCCACGAACTGCGTCGGCACGATCGGGACACCGCTCGCCTCCAACTCGAGGAGGTAGCGCTTGTCGATGTTCCACTCGATCAAATGCGGTGGGTTCCAGAGCGCGGTCACCGCGTCGACGGATCGCGCCCAGTCGAGAAACGGTCCCAAGTGGGCGTGATAGTCCCATGTCGACCGCAGCACGACGGCGCCGAATGCCGCCCAGTCGACCGTGTGGTCGTCCCAGAGAACGACCGTCGCTTCCGGGAGCTCGGCGAGGAGGAGCGGGAGATCGGTGTCGAGCGCCCGCGCCGCCGACGAGGTGACCAGAGCAAGCACATGTCGAGGGTACGCTCCGGGCGTGATGGACCCCGTGAGAGATCCCGTGAGAGATCCCGTGATCGGAGGGGTCAGCACGACGCGACTGATCGCCGCCGAGTTCGCCGGGACCACCATCGTGATGCTCGGCGGACCGGGTCTGATGGTGCTCGGCGGCGGGTCGATCGGCACGCTCGAGGTCGCGCTCGGTTTCGGCCTGGCGATGGCGATCGCGATCGGCGTGATCGGAGCTGTCGCCAACCCGATGTTGAGCATGGCGTTGTACCTGGCCCGCCAGATCACGCCGCGGGAGGCTGTCTGCGACTGGATCGGACAGTTCCTCGGTGCGATCTTCGGCGCCGCCCTCATCTTCGGCATCAACGACGCCGAACGCGTCCCGTCGGCGGCCAACGGATGGGATCACAGCGGGTACGCCGAGCTGGGAAGCGTGCTCGCCGCCGAGCTGGTGCTGTCGGTGGTCGTGGTGGTCGTGCTCCTCTCAGCCGTCAGCCAGCGGCTGTCGACTGGATCGGTCGCGGCGTTCACGGGTGCGGCCTATGCGCTGGCGATGCTGTTCCTGTTGGGCATCGACGGCGGCGGCATCAACCCGGCCCGCAGCGTCGGATCGGCGATCTTCGCCGACACCGATCCCAACGCGCTCGGTCAGGTGTGGGCGTTCATCGTCGTCCCGGTGGTCGGGGCGTTCGGGGGGCTCGTGCTCTGGCTGTTGATCGACGACTCGACGATCGACGACACGGTGTTCGACGACACGCTCGTCGAGACCGCCTCGGACACCGTCACGCGCGACCACTGAGCATCCCCGATCCGCCGCCAACGGCTGCACCCCGGTTCTGTCTGCTTCAATCGGCGCGTCGCTGCGTCTGAAGCAGACAGTTCGGAGGATTTGGGGCAGACGCGAACGAGCCCGGGCGGTTGGCCCGGGCTCGTTCGAGAATCCGTGGGACTCAGAAGTCCATGTCGCCGCCGCCTGGCATGCCAGCGGCTTCCTTCTCCGGCTTGTCGGCCACGACGGCCTCGGTGGTGAGGAACAGGGCCGCGATCGAGGCTGCGTTCTGCAGCGCCGAGCGGGTCACCTTGGCGGCGTCGATGACGCCGAGCTTGACGAGGTCCTCGTAGTCGCCGGTGGCGGCGTTGAGGCCTTCGGCACCGGTGAGGTCGCGCACGCGTTGTACCACGACGCCGCCCTCGAGACCGGCGTTCTCGGCGATCTGCTTGAGCGGGGCCTCGAGTGCCTTGGCGACCAACCGGGCGCCGGTGGCCTCGTCGCCGAACAGCGAGTCGGCAACCTTGTTGACGGCGGCCTGTGAGCGCAGGAGCGCCACTCCACCGCCGGGGACGACACCCTCTTCGATGGCGGCCTTGGTGGTGGAGACCGCGTCTTCGATGCGGTGCTTCTTCTCCTTGAGCTCGACCTCGGTTGCCGCGCCGACCTTGAGGACGGCCACGCCGCCGGTCAGCTTGGCGAGGCGCTCCTGGAGCTTCTCGCGATCGTAATCGGAGTCGGTGTTCTCGATCTCGGCCTTGATCTGGTTGATGCGGCCCTTGATGTCCTCTTCCGAACCGCCACCCTCGACGATGGTCGTCTCGTCCTTGGTGATGATGATGCGCTTGGCGGTGCCGAGCAGGTCGAGCGTGACGTTCTCGAGCTTGAGCCCGACTTCCTCGCTGATGACCTG
>DATMDV010000474.1:0-23575 GCA_035557475.1 Ilumatobacteraceae bacterium | reverse complement strand
ATCGTGAGCAGCTCCCGGGCCGGCGCCTCGGCCGTCTCCTGCGTGAACCCGCCGACCCGCACGAGGTCGGGGTCGAAGGCGATGCCGGCGGCTTGCAACGCGGCCCGGTATCCCGCTTCTCGCCGGCGGGCCGACTCGAGGTCGGGGCGTCCAGCGAGGAATGCGATCCGCCGATGGCCGAGTCCGATCAGGTGCTCGGTGACCGCGATCGCGCCCTCGTAGTTCTGGGCGTCGATCGTCGGAAGCTTCGAGCCACCCACGTGGGGGTCGACGGCGACGACGGGTTGGTTCGAGGCGACCTCGACGACCGTCGGCGTGACGAGGATCGTGCCGTCGGTGAGCGTGCCGCTGAGACGCGACATGTAGCGACGTTCCCAGCCTTCGGAGCTGTGCTGGCCGGCGGCGTAGACGACCATGTCGAAGTCGGAGTCGTGGAGCGCCTTCGCCGCGCCCTTCAGCAACTCGGCGCTGAACGGCTCGATGTCGGCCACGAGGATGCCGATCACTCCGGTGCGTTGGCTACGCAAGCTGCGGGCGACAAGGCTCGACTCGTAGCCGAGGTTGTCGATGACGGCCCGCACCCGGGTGAGCGTCGACGGCGCGACGCCGTATCTGCCGTTCACGACGCGGGAAACGGTTGCGATCGACACACCGGCCCGCTCGGCGACATCGCCGATGGTCACTCGCAGTGATTCTTCCCCCATGTCGAGCGGCCCCCACCGCTGCGTGCTCGACCGAGCGCCAGGCGCTGCAAACGATGTCGAGAACGTTTACAGCGCCCACAATGCACCATCGACCGCGTTGACGCAAGGCCTCTGGGGCGATCGGTCCCGGGCTCGCACCGCACCCTCAGTGCCGGCGTCCGTCGCCCATCGGGCGACGGGACTCAAGGTTCACGGCCGGATGCCGACGTAGCTGCTGAGCAAGCTGGGAGAACCCGTGAGGAAAGCAATCAACGTCGTCGGCGGCCCGTGACCTCACGCCGGGCCATAGGCTTGGCCCCGACCGTGGATCTCGCGACATGACGGCGACCAACGCTCCCTCCGACTCGCCCGCCGAGGGCATCCTGGCGCACTGCATCGAGGCCTTGACCGACGTGTTGTCGGTCACCTCCCCGGCCAACATCGCCCGCGTGCAGCGCATCAGCCGCGTGACCGCGGCGCTCGGCGAGCGGTGCGGCGTGCGCCGGCCCCATCACCTCGCGCGACTCGCGTTCGCGTCGCAGCTCGGGACGTTGAGCCTGCCCGAGACCATCGCCCTCAAGATGCACCACGGGCGACTGCTGACCGACGACGAGCGCCGCATGATGCGGGGCATCGCCGACCTCGGCGGGAACCTCGTGGCCCGGATTCCCGGGCTCGAGGCCGACTGCGAGGTCCTGCGACTCCACAACGTTCACGCCGTACCCGTCGGTGAACTTCCGCTGGAGGCGGCCGTGTTGCGGGTTGCGATCGCCTACGACCGCCTCGAAGCCAGCGGCAAGTCGCGAGACGCGGCGGTCGACGTGTTGCGGAGTCGTGATCCGATGTACGACGCCGGGGTGATCGATGTCCTCGAGGCGTACGGAGCCGAGACGAGCACCGACATGCTCGAACGGGTGGTGAGTGTGGACGAACTTGTGCCGCACATGGTCCTGACGCGCGACATCACGGGAACCGACGGCAGCCTGCTCCTCGGTACCGGCCACGAGCTGAGCGATGTCATCATCCAACGCCTCCGGACGCTCGCCGAACGACAGGTCATCCGCGAGTTGGTCCTGGTCTCGACGCCGGTCGAGGAACCTGCCGCCGACATGGCGTGAGCCGGGGTAAGGCGAGTGAGTGGGCAGTCGCCGCACGGCCCACGGCCGATCGTGCGGCCACGTTCGCCACGCACCAGAGTGGCGGGATGCAGACGCGCACCGAAGAGATCACTACGTCGAGCGGCCCGATGGGCGTGCATGTCGTGCGGCCCGACGGCGAGGGCCCATTCCCGGTCATCGTGTTCTTCCATCACGGCCCCGGTCTCGACGAGGGATCGAAGCAGACGATGGCGCGCATTGCTGAGTGGGGCTACTACGTGGTCTCGCACGACCGCTACCACCGGGCTGAGCCGTGGTACACGATGCGAAGCCGCAACGACGACGAGATCAAGAAGATGTTCGGCTTGGTGCTGAGCACGACCGAGGACCAAGTGGCCGAGGATCTCGCCGCCCTGCTTGCCTGGCTGCCGTCCGACCCGGCCGCCCGGGGCGGGGCAATGGGCTGTATCGGCTACTGCATCGGTGCCCGGTCGGTCCTGTGCACGATCCGCGACCATGGTGAGCGATTCCGGGCCGGTGTTGGTCTGCACCCGTCGTTCTGCACCACCGACGACCCCGACTCGCCCCATCTCGCCGTGCCGGCCTACACCGGGTCGTTGTACATCGGGTTCGGCTCGGCGGACACCATGCAGCCCGCATCTGCCAACACGGCGCTCATCGAGGCGACGAACGCCTTGCCCAAGGGTGAGGCCGAAATCCACGACGGCGCCGACCACGGGTTCGGCGTGTTCGGCCCCGCCCACCACGAAGCCGCGGCAACGCGGTCCTACGAGCGCGCCAAGGTCATGTTCGACCGTGAGCTCAAGGGTTGAGGAACGAGCGACGCCAGGATCCGGCCGGCGCGTCGATTGCCGCCTCGGAACGCACTTGGAGCGGCCTCTAGATCCGCAGTTCCGCGTCGAGCCGTTGCGCGATCTCGTTCATCCGCCTCTCCGAGACGGCCACATCCTCGGGGACGCCGAGCAGGCTGAAGACGCCCGGGCCTCGATGCTCAGGCGAGAGATCGCGGGCTCGTGGGATGACGTGGACATGAACGTGGGGATGATCCGGATGTTCCCCGAACTGGACGACGTAGCTCTTGTCGCAGTCGGTGACTGCTTGAACCGCCCTCGAGACCTCCTTCAGCAGAGGGCCCAGTTCAGCGGCCTCGTCC
This sequence comes from Ilumatobacteraceae bacterium, assembly GCA_035557475.1. Lineage (GTDB taxonomy): Bacteria > Actinomycetota > Acidimicrobiia > Acidimicrobiales > Ilumatobacteraceae > JALOLG01. The sequence goes on along the minus strand of DATMDV010000474.1, from coordinate 20,621 downwards.
GCGGTCATGTCCGCGACAGCTGTGATGTGACGACGAACGACGAGAACGATCCAACCCTCGGTCGACGTGCCAAATGCGTGCACGATGTCCCAGTTGGGCGTACGGCGGATCCGGTCCCACGGTGGTGCTCCGTCCTCGTCTCGTCGCTTCACCAGATCGCACGTTCGGCACTCCGACATGGCACGAGTCTGACATCGGTTCGAGCTGACGTTGGCCTACTGCGACCCGGCAGCGACGAGGACTACGGCGAGTGGCTCGAGGTCTTCGATGAGCTGTTCGAGCTCGTCCGGCTCGAGGCTGTCGTAGGCCGGAGCGGCGAGCTCGTCGGTCAGTGCTTCGACGCGTGCCTTGACCTGCCGGCCGGCGGCGGTGAGCCAGCCGTCGGCACCGATGAGGCCGCGGGTGCGCATCCCGTCCACAACCGCTGCGAGCTGGGCTTGGGGCAGGTGGGAGACCCGCCCGAACTGCTCCGCTGGCGTGCCCTCCGAGAGGGCGTGGAGCACGTGTGCCTCCGTACCGCCGATGCCTGCGGTCACGAGTGCGGCGACGTGGCCGTCGCCGCGGTGCTCACGGAGCAGGTTGGCCCCGTGCCAGAGCCGCGCCACCGGCTCTGTCGGCACCGGCAGCGTCCGCACCGCGGCGTAGAGGGCTCGTCCCTCCGTCCGGGCGCTGGTTCCCGTCTTGGCGAGAAGGTCGGCAGCACGGGCGACGGCGGGGGTATCGGCGAGATCGCCGAGGATCCGCCGCAGTGCGGCGACAGAGCCCCGTTCTCGCGCTGCGTTGGCGGCCTCGGGGGTGACCGTGTCCCAGACGCGCGGGATGTGACGGGCGACCTCACCGTCGGCGAAGTTGTAGAACAACGCGTGGACCACCTCAGGCGGCACGTCGGGGCCCAAGGGGGCCGCCCTTCCAGCGAAGTAGGCGTCCCACATGTTGCCGACGCCGAGGGCCATGACTGCTTCGGTCGGCTCGTTGGCCATGTAGGTGACGACTGCGACCGGCTCGACCAGCTGGAAGAGGCGCCGGGCCATGGACTCCGTCATCGGCCCACCGTACTGCTGCCGGTGAGCTCGATCTCCGGACCGGAGGCCGCCCTCGACTGTCACACCGAACTCGGCGGAAGTGGAGTCGTTCCAGCGTAGAAATAGCGCACAGCGTCGATCATCGCGCCACGAGCTCGGGGCGATGAGCGCTCAGCGGTTACACATCACAATCACCATTACCGCTCAGGAGGCAGCCATGTCCCAGGTCCGTGTCCACAACTTCTCGATCTCCCTCGACGGGTTCGGGACCGGCGACGGCATCACGGTCGACGCCCCGTTCGGTCACGCCGGGGAACGCCTGCACGAATGGCTGTTCACCACCCGGTTCTGGCACTCGATGGTCGGCGACTCCGGGGGCACCGCCGGTGTCGACGACGCGTTCGCCGTACGACACGGGGTCGGCTTCGGTGCCGAGATCATGGGTCGGGGCAAGTTCGGCGCGCAGACCGGCCCGTGGACCGACGTCGGTACCGACGACGAGTGGCGCGGCTGGTGGGGCCCGAACCCGCCGTTCCACACGCCGGTGTTCGTGATCACGCACCACGCGCGCCCGTCGATCGAGATGGAGGGTGGCACCGTATTCCACTTCGTCGACGGCACACCGCAGGACGTGCTCGATCTCGCCCGAGAGGCAGCCGGCGACCTCGACGTGCGCATCGGCGGCGGCGCGACGGTGATCCGCGACTTTTTCGCCGCCGACCTCATCGACGTGATGCACGTCGTGCAGGTGCCGATCCTCCTCGGCCGCGGCGTTCGCCTGTGGGACGGCCTCGAGGGCGTCGAGGAGCGCTACGACATCGAGGCGGTCTCGTCACCGAGTGGCGTGACCCACTTGACGTTCACACGTCAATAGTCGATCCGACCGGACTTCCGTCGACAGAATGGCGCGGTGCAGTTCAGTCCCGAGCTTCGCGATCGTGTGGCAGACGGAACCATCACGGTCTCGTACCGCCTGTGGTCGAGGCCGAAGGTCAAGGTCGGCGGCGTCTACCGGAGCGGATCCGTGGACATCGAGGTCGACGACATCGAGCTGCTCCCGTTCTCGTCGATCACCGACGAGGACCTGGCTCGGACCGGAGAGGACGACGTCGAGACCCTTCGTCGCCGCGCCGCACACGCGGGTCCGATCAGCGATGACACCTTCCTCTACCGCGTCGAGTTCCATGTCGCGCGCGAGCCGCACGACGACGACAGGTGACCCCACTGCGGTCGTGGTCACCGTCGCAACGCTCCATTCGGAAATGGATTGCCGGGTACTCGTGCAATGACGGTCGAGTGGTCGCTCGATGCCGAACTGGCGAGGCGTCCACGCGTCCGCGTGAACCAGCTCGGGTACCTTCCGGACGGGCCCAAGCGGGCGGTTCTCGTCACCGACGCCACGGCACCTGTGCGCTTCGAGGTCCGCGACGAGTTGGACGGCGGGGTGCACGTCGGTGACTCGACGCCATGGCCGGTACGACCCGACCCCTCGTCGGGCCTGGGCGTGCACCTGATCGACTTCGGCGCTGTCACCGCCACCGGCGAGGGGTACCGCGTCGCCGCTGACGGAGCCGCGAGTCATCCGTTCACGATCCGGTCCGACCTGTACCGACCGTTGGCTGTCGATGCGTTGCGCTTCTTCACCCTCCAACGCTCCGGCATCGCGATCGACGACTCGGTCGCGCCGGGGTACGGACGACCCGCAGGGCACGTCGGGGTGCCACCGAACCGCGGCGACATCGCGGTGCGCGCGTGGACTGGCCCCGACGCGGAACGCTTGTATCCCGGCTGGCGTTGCGCCGGCGAGTTCGACGTCAGCGGTGGATGGTACGACGCCGGCGACCACGGCAAGTACGTCGTCAACGCCGGTCTGTCGGTCGCCCAACTGCTCTCGGCGCGCGAGCACGCACGTCGATCCGGCCCGCGGCACCTCCCATCATCGATCGAGGACGCGCTGCTCGCCGAGTGTCGATGGGAGCTCGACTGGATGGTCCGCATGCAGGTGCCGGCCGGAACGCCGTTGGCCGGAACGGCCTTCCACCGCGTGCACGGCACCGAATGGCCGCCGCTCCCGATGTGGCCCCACGAGGATCCGACAGAGCGTGTGCTCCACCGCCCGTCCACGGCGGCGACGCTCAACTTGGCGGCCGCCGCCGCCCACGGAGCACGGGTGTTCACGGACGTCGACACCGTGTACTCCGCGCGATTGCTCGATGCCGCCCGCGTTGCATATCGCGCGGCGATCGAGCATCCGATGCTGTTCGCGCCCGACGACAACGGTGCCTTTGGTGGTGGTCCGTACAGCGACGGCGAGCTCGACGACGAGTTCTACTGGGCGGCCGTCGAGATGTTCCTCGCCACCGACGAGCAGGCATTCCTCGACGACCTCCAGCGGTCACCGTGCCACCACGCCGACGTGTTCGAACCGGATGGCTTCGACTGGGACCGGGTCGCGGTCAACGCCCGGCTCGACCTCGCCACGATCGGCAGCCGCCTCACGGATCGGACGCGTGTGCAGCAGTCCGTGGTCGGCGGTGCGGATCGGATCATCGAGATCCAGCGAGCTCAACCGTGGTCGCAGCCGTACGCGCCGGACGACGGTTGGGACTGGGGTTCGAACGGTCGGATCCTCAACAACCTCGTCGTGCTCGCAACCGCGTACGACCTCACCTCGCAGCGGGAGTATCTCGACGCCACGCTCGCCGGCGTCGATTTCCTGTTCGGACTCAACGCCCTCGGGCAGAGCTTCGTCACCGGCTACGGCACCGATCACACGTGCCATCAACGGACCCGCCACTTCGCGCACGACCTCGATCCCACATTTCCGCCTCCGCCACCTGGCGCGATCGCCGGCGGGCCGAACTCCAAGACGTATCCCGGGTTCCCGTCCGACGATCGGCTGCAGGGGCTCCCACCGCAGCTCTGCTATCTCGACGAACCCACCTCCGAAACCACCAACGACGTGTGCATCAGATGGAACGCGCCGCTGGTCTGGGTCGCGATGTTCCTCGCCCAGCACTCCGGATAGGAATCCAATCCGGGCCGAACCCGACGTGCTCGTCAGCGCGTGGTCGCGAAGCGTCTGGTCGCGGCGAGGATCGCGTCGAGCGTCGAGGAGTGTGCGGCACCATGCCCGGCGTCGTCGACGAGCACGAGCTCAGCGTCTGGCCAGACGCGTGCGAGGTGCCAGGCGGTGTCGGGCGGACTGCTGATGTCGAGCCGGCCGTGGATGAGCACTCCCGGGATCCCGGCGAGTCGATCGGCGTCGCGGAGGAGCTGGCCGTCTTCGAGGAACGCTGCGTGGCTCCAGTAGTGCGTCACGAGCCTGGCGAAGCACATGCGAAAGCGCCGGTCGTCGTAACGCGGGTCGTGCGAGTGCCCGGCGTGCGTCGCGACGTGCGTGTCCTCCCACTCGCACCACGCGCGCGCCGCCAGTTCGCGAGTGTGCTCGTCGGCGGTGTGGAGCAGTTTGCTGTAGGCCGCGCTCAGGTCTCCGTCCCGGTCTGCTTCAGGCACCATGTCGCGGAAGCGGGTCCACTGCTCCGGGAACACCCGCCCCATCGCACGCGTGACCCATTCGACTTCGCGGCGCGTCGTGGTCCCGACGCTCACGAGGATCATCTCGGTGACACGATCCCGGTGGGCCTGGCCGTACGCCAGCCCGAGCGTCGTCCCCCACGACCCACCCCACACGAGCCACCGCTCGATGCCGAGATGGCACCGGATCCGTTCGCAATCGTCGATCAGGTGGGAGGTCGTGTTGGTCGACAGGTCGATCTCCGGCTCGCTCGCGTGTGGTGTGCTGCGTCCGCAGTTCCGCTGGTCGAACTGCACGATCCGGTATACCGCCGGGTCGAACCACCGCCGGAAACCGGGGGAGCTGCCCGAACCCGGCCCACCGTGGAGCACCACCGCCGGCTTGCCCTCGGGATTGCCGCTGACCTCCCACGCCAGGCGGTGGCCGGAGCCGACGTCGAGCGTGCCGACCTCGTACGGCTCGATCGCGGGGAACCGCTCCATCGGCGAGAGCCTGCCAGCCATTGCGGGCGTTCGCGTCCTACGCTCGAAGCGTGGCACTTGGCGACTATCTCGCCTCGGAGATCGCGCTCGACTGCGCCGACGGTCTGTTCAGCCGGCGCGAAGCCGTGCGACGGCTGATGTTGCTCGGCCTGACGGCGCCTGCGGCCGCCGCTCTGTTGGCGTCGTGCGGCGGCGACGACGACGAAGCGGAGTCGTCGCCGACAGGCCCCACCGCGGCTTCGAGTGCACCGCCCGCGACCGCTTCCGCATCGAGCCAGACGGCGACGAGCGATTCTGAGCCGGCATCGGCGCCGACCGAACCGATCGCCGACACCGCGCCCGGTGGTCCGGGCACGACGGCCGGCGCCGCAGCCGGCCCGATCACCGAGGAGATCCGCTTCGCCGGACCACGCGGCGAGCTGATCGGTGTGCTCGCCACCTCGCCTGAACCGCGCGGGGCGGTCCTCGTGATCCACGAGAACCGCGGTCTCACCGCCCACATTCGTTCGATCCCGCCGCGGCTCGCAGCCGATGGCTACACCGCGCTCGCGATCGACCTGCTCTCCGAGGAAGGAGGGACGGCGGCCCTCCCGTCAGAAGGCGACGCGACCGCCGCGCTCGGCAACGCATCAGCCGAACGGTTGGTCGAAGACCTGCGGGCCGGGCTCGACGAACTCGAACGACGCGCGCCCGGCGCCAAGCTGGCGGCGATCGGCTTTTGCTTCGGCGGCGGGATGACGTGGCAGCTGCTGGCCGCCGGCGAACCGCGGCTCGCAGCAGCAGTTCCGTTCTACGGGCCTGCACCGGACGCCGCCGACTTCAGCGGTTCACCGAACGCGGCCGTCCTCGGCGTCTACGCCGAGCTCGACGCGCGGGTCAACGCCTCGCAGGAGACCGCTCGCAGCGCGCTCGAAGCCGCCGGTCTCGTCCACGAGATCCGGGTCTTCCCGGGCGTCGACCACGCGTTCTTCAACGACACGGGTGCGCGCTACGCGGCCGACGCGGCCGCCGAGGCCTACCAGGCGATGCTCGACTGGTTCGGCCAACACCTCGCCGTGTAGGCCCGCCCTGACCACGCGTGCACGTTCGGGCAACATGCGGTGCCCGAGTGGGCGATCGGCCGGCGATTGACGCCCCAGCGCGATCGGGCGAGGGTGGTGAAGTGTCACGCATCCATGCCGAACGCAGCGACGTGTTGGCGCCGGAGGTGTCAGGACCCGGCGACGTTGCGACGCACCCGCTGCTCGCCCTGCAGCGCACAGCAGGGAACGCGGCGATCGTGAGCATCCTCCGGCTGCAGCTGCAGCGCGACGCCGACACCGAGACGGAAGCCGGCACCGACGAAACGACCGAGGCCGAGCCCGTCGCCGACGCCCTGAGCCCGGCGATGGCGGAGCAGCTCGCGCGTCGCCTGCGCGAGGCGATGGAGGGCTGGGGCACCGACGAGGAGGCGATCTACGCCGCGTTCGGTGGGCGCACGCAGCCGCAGATCGACGCCATCACGGCGGCTTATCGCGCGCTCTTCGGCCGCGACCTCGCCGCCGATCTGCAGGACGAGTTGAACGCGTCCGAGCTGAAGCGCCTGGCGTCGCTGGCGCCGTCGACTCCCGTGGCGGCCGGCGCCGGTTCCGGCGGTGAATCGGCGTCCGAGGACGGCGAGGCGATGGCCGGTGCGGCGGAACTGGCGGCGATGGCGGATCGGACGAATCGGGCCGAGGTCGCGGTGCGCCAGCTGCGCAGCGCGATGGAAGGTTGGGGCACCGACGAGGAGGCGATCTTCGCCGTCCTGACCGGTCGATCCGCCGCCGAGCGCACCGAGATCGCAGACATGTACGCCACGACCTACCGGCGCACACTGGAGTCCGATCTCCGCGACGAGATGAGCGGTGCCGAGCTCACCGAGGCGTTGCGACTGTTGACCGCGGGCGAGCTCTCCGCGGCCGATGAGCTGTACCAAGCGATCACCGGCGCGGGCACCGACGAGGGCCGCATCATGCGCGTGCTGGAACCACTTCGTGGTGACGACGCGGCGGTGAACGGCCTGATCGCCGACTATCGGGCTCGATACGGCGGCCTGCTGGCTGCGCTCAACGGCGACCTGTCAGGCGACGAGCTGGTCGCGGCCCGTGACATCCTCGGCCGCCCCGGCCACCTCGCCGCCTGCCGCGAGGTGCTGGCCGGGGCCGACCCCGACCTGCTCCACCAGGTACCCGACTTCACGATCATGAGCGTGGCTGACCGGTTGCTGCTGGTCGGGCGGATCCACACCGAGACGGTGGTCGGTGGTTCCGACGAGGACGCCCTCGAGCGGATCTGGTCGAGCCCCGACATGGCCGAGCCAGCCGCCCAGAACCAAGGCCTCTACCAGTCGAGTCGCGACCGCGGCGCCGAGCTGCCCGAATCACTGTCGACGTTCGGCCAGTTCGAGAACACGTTCGAACAGGACATGTTCGAGGGCGGGACGACGGTCGGCCACGGCCTGTTCGACTGGACGCTCGTCGGCGACGTGCTCGACGTGCGGGTGCCGATCAACTTCGAGCCGGCGGACAGCGTGACGGTGCCGTACGCGACGTGGAACGGTCAGATCGACAGTGTGTGGAACCAGTTCGCCGTCACCGAGCCGGGCGGCCGCAAGATCGCGCTCCAGTTCTCGATGATCAACGACTCCGGTGCATCGCGGACGGTCGAGGTGGTCCAGAACGCCACCCCGGGCACCTGGACCCCGGACGACCGCGCCAACGCCGGCATGTTCTTCGAGCACATGCAGGCGTCGACGGTGCCCCACGAGTTCGGGCACTTCATCGGTCTGCCCGACGAGTACCAGCGCACCCACGACGACTTCATCGAGATCACGAGCACGACGAAGACCGGTCCGGCGAACGCGTCCGGCAAGACCGAGGCGGAGATCGCCGACGAGCTTCACACGGCGCTGCACCTCGACAACCAGCCGATGCGCCGCATCGAGGCCCGCACCGTGCTCACGACGGCCGGGCTCCTCGTCGCCGGCATCCCAGAGCAGGGCGATTTCGCGCAGGCCGTGATGGCGGAGTACGACGATCGTCACGGCACGCTCAAGGACGACCTCATCAGCCAGCTCGACGCCGACGCCGACAGCGGCGATCGATGGGTGCTGCAGACGGTGTTCTCGTACGCGAGCAACACCGTGATGGGGAACCCGACCGTGTTCGGGATCCACACTCATCCCGTGGAGCCACGACACCTGCGCGAGTTCGTCAGGATCGTGCAGAACCGGCATCCCGCCGAGACCTGGACGATCGGTCCGAAATGACGCCGCTGACGTTCCGCCGCACGTCGGACGCCCCGCCTCGCGAGCACGAGATCCTCGAGATCGCGGCCGACGGTTCGTTCGCGCTCTGGCGGTCGGTCGGCCCGACCGTCGGGCGGTTTGCCGGCGCCGTTCCCGATCCTGCTCGGCTCGGGGCCGAAGTCGAGGCCGCGCTCGATGCCCGGCCGCCTGCCACTGACGAGCTCCCGCCCGACTCGTCGTTGGAGCGGATCGAGATCGGCGACACGACGGTCGCGTTTGCTGCGCGCCGCACGCCTGACGGCCCGTGGGGCACGCTCGTCGAACGTCTCCGAGCCCTGATGTCGGACCTCACCGATCATCCGCTCGCGGCGCTCGTGCTCGTGGTCGACGACCCCGCGATGCCGCGGCTCGAGCACCGCGGCACCGAGCCGTTGCTCCTCCAGCTGGTCCAACCCGTCGCGATCGCGACGGTGTGGCGCAACGGCGAGCACGTGGCCACCGTGCGGGGGGCGGCCGACACGATCGGGGCGGTGGAGGCGGGACCCGGGTGGCACCTCGACATCCCGGTGCCGGCGGTGCGCGACGAGGAGGGCGACCGGGTGGTGATCCAGGTCGCCGTCGACGCCCACCACGGCAAGCTGATCCTGCCCGTCGAGGTGTACGGCGTGGCCGACCATCTCGATCAGCCCTCTGAGCCTCCTCGCTGAGCGACCTCAGCCGCCCGACACGGCGGGGATGATCGACAGCTCGGCTCCCGGGCCGATCGCTGTCGCCAGGCCGTCGAGGTCGCGCACGTTGTCGGCGCCGACGAACAGGTTGACGTGGACCCGTGGTCGTCCCATCTCGTCGCGCACGCGACGTTCGAGCGCGGGATGCACGACCGCGAGGGCGTCGAGCACGTCGCCGACTGTCACCTTGTCGCCGGACGAGTTGGAGTCGACGACGACCGACTGCGAGCCGGCGACGAGGTCGCGCAGCGCGGTCGGCACTCGGACGCGGACCTCCGTCACGGGTTCACTGCTCAGCCGACTGGCGCGGCTCGCACCGACACGACGGGCGGCAGATGGTCGGCGAGTAGCTGCCACGAGTCGCCGTCGTCGATCGATCCGTACACCTCTCCGGTGCGGGTCCCGAAGTAGAGGCCGGCCGGGTCGAGGCCGTCGGTGGTGAACGCATCGCGCAACACGGTGACGTGGGCGTCGCGTTGGGGAAGGCCCTTGGTGAGCGGCTCCCACGACGTTCCGCCGTCGACCGTCCGCCACACCGTGCAATGACCGTCCGGCGTGCATCGATACTCGTCGCTCTCGAGCGGCAGCAGATAGGCCGTACCCGGTCGGGTCGGGTGGGCGACGACGGGGAAGCCGAAATCCATGCCCGCGATGCCCGTCATCGCCGTCCACGCCCGGCCACCGTTGTCGCTGCGGTAGATACCGCCGTGATGCTGGAGGTACAGGGACTCTGGATCGCCGGCGTCACGCGCCACCTTGTGCACGCACTGGCCGAACTCGAGCTCGGGTGAGCCCGGCTCGAACGGCACGAGAATGCCGGTGTTGCTCGCCGTCCACGATTCGCCGCCGTCATCGCTGAGGTACACGCCGGCGGCCGAGATCGCGATCAGCAGCCGTTCGGGGTCGTCCGGGTGGACGAGCACGGTGTGCAGGCACAGCCCACCACCGCCCGGTTGCCATTTCGGGCGGTGCGGGTGATCCCACAGTCCGCGCACGAGCTCGAACGTCGCGCCGCCGTCGTGGCTGCGGAACAACGCGGCCGGCTCGACGCCGGCGTACACAACCTCGGGCTGGTCGGCGGGACCTGGCGTGAGTTGCCAGATCCTGGCGAGGGACGTGTCGCTGCCGGCGGGAAACGTGAGCGCCGCCCGTTCGTCCTCGGTCCAGCTGGCGCCCAGGTCGTCGGACCGCCGGAGCACCGGCCCCCAGTGGTTGCTGACCGATCCGGTGAACAGCCGGGCACCGGCACCGCGGGTGTCGATGCAGGTCGCGTACACCTCCTCGCCCGCGAACGACGGCCCGACGAGCTCGAACTGCTCGCGCCCATCGTCCGAGCGCAGCGCGAACAGCCCCTTGGTCGTGCCGACGAGGACGAGCGTGTCCACCGAACGTCGACGGTAGTCGGATTCTGGTGATGCCGTTGTCATGTGACATTCGACCGTCGGGACGAGCCGATCTCATCGGTCGTTGCGACGTTCTGGGCTGCCATTTCTTGCGGCACCCGCGAGGATCAGCCACCCAGAACGGCTGGGGACGGGCCGATCAGGTTGACGGGTGGCGCGCCCGAAGTCCTGGTTCTCAGCGGATCTCAGCCATCGCGGCCGTCGACCATGGCAGGCGCTCGGTGCCGGCGGCTGCCCCGTGGAGGATGACGTGCACCGCGCTCGTCCCGGGTTCCTCGGCGATCAGCAACGCACGCGGCGTCGTCAGCACCGCGCCGAAGCCCGGCGCGTACCGGCGGCCGCGCGAACCCTCGTCCGCGCGATCGAGCACACGGAGCGCGCCGCCCACGACGCAGAACGACTGAACGTCGAGCGTGTCGGACAGCTCGATCGGTCTCCCGACCGGCCACGCCACGTGCCAGACCTGGTACGCCGACGTCTCGAGCAGGATCGTTCCCGTCGCCTCGGTCGGGTCACGTTCCTCGTCGCTGGTCCACGGCGCGGTCGAGCTCGCCAGGCCGCTGGCGATCGACAACAGCCACGGTTGATCCGGCGTTGGCGACGACGGGTGCGACGGTCGCGAGGCGGTACGCGACCACGACGCGATGTCGTGATCGCCGGGCCAGGTGGTCCGATTGAGCGTGGGTGCGGGGTGGGTCATGGCAATCGGCTCCAGCGGTTCCGGCTCGGAGCAGGCGACGAGGGGGATCGCCTGCGCCGAACCAGTTGGGGGGGATACCGCCAATTGTTGACTAACTTAGTCGGCAATTGACGATCGCGCTAGACATCGCCCGCGTGACATCTGGCATGGCGTCCGGATCGATGTCGAGTGTCGGCTCGCGGCGCCGTCAGATGTCGACGGTCTCGCACACGGCGCGGGTGCCGTCGATCACGATGTTGACCCGGGTCCCGGGATCGGCCGATGCCGAACCGGTGCCCTGCACATGGGCCGACACCAACGTGTCGAGCACGTCGAGGCGCGTGGTGACCACCGACGACGCACCCTGGAACGTGCGGCTGACGACCGTGCCGGGCAGTCCGCCGTTGTCGTCGGCTGACAGCCGGACGTCCTCGGGCCTGACGAGCAGGTTGATCGTCTCGCCCCGCTCCCGCGTCTTCGCATCGGGCACGGCGAAGGCCGTTCCCGCGACCTGCACGCTGTCGCCCTCGCCGACGGTGGCCGGCAGCTCGTTCATCGAGCCGACGAACCGGGCGACGAAGGCGCTGGCCGGGTGGCGGTAGACCTCGACGGGCGTCCCGAGTTGCTCGAGGTGACCCTGCGACATCACGCCGATCCGATCGGAGATTCCCAGCGCTTCCTCCTGGTCGTGGGTGACGAGGAGGGTGGTGATTCCGAGCTCGGTCTGGATCCGGCGGATCTCGTCGCGCAGCGACAGGCGGACCTTGGCGTCGAGGGCCGACAGCGGCTCGTCGAGCAGGAGCACCTCGGGCTTGACGGCGAGTGCCCGGGCGAGGGCGACGCGTTGCTGCTGGCCGCCCGACAGTTGGTGCGGATAGCGGTCGGCGAACGCGGTGAGCTGCACCAGTTCGAGCATCTCGTCGACCCGATGCTTGCGTTGCATGGTCGGGATCTTGCGGGTCCGCAGGCCGAAGTCGACGTTGAGCGAAACGTTGAGGTTGGGGAACAGGCTGTAGCTCTGGAACACCATCCCCATGTTCCGCTTGTGGGCCGGCTTGTGCGAGATGTCGACGCCGTTCAGCGACACCGACCCGGAGTCGGCCTTCTCGAACCCGGCCGCGATGCGCAAGGCGGTGGTCTTCCCGCATCCACTCGGGCCGAGCAGGCTGATCAGCTCGCCGGGCTCGACGGCGAGGTCGAGGCCCTCCAGGGCGACGATCTCGCCGAACGTCTTGCGGGCGGTGTTGTAGGTGAGTGCGCTCATCGTGTTGGTTCCCATCTACAAGACCGTGGTCGCTGGCCGTGACATGCCCCGCTTGCGGGTGACCAGGCTCAGGATCGCGAAGATCGCCGTGGTGGCCACGATGGCCAAGAGGCCGAGCCCGATGCCGCCCTGTGGCTCGCGCTGCTGGTACTCGAACATGAACAAGGGCAGCGTCTCTTTCAACAGCACCCTGGCAACGGTGAACTCGCCGAGCACGACTGCCGCGGTGAGGAACGACGACGAGATGATCGCGGTCCGCAGGTTCGGGATCATGACCCGCCGCAGCGTGGTGCCCCAACCGGCGCCCAGACTGCGCGACGCATCGACGAGGGTCCGCACGTCGAGTGCTCGCACGCCGGCGTCGATCGCCCGGAACGTGAACGGGAGCGCCAACACCGTGTAGAAGGGGATCAGCGAGTAGTCGGAGTTGAGGAACCACCGGGCGTGGGGCTTGATCGGAAGGATGCCGGCGACCAGCGCGATCGGCGGGATGACGTATGGGAGCACCGTCAGGAACTCGACGAACGCGCGAGCCTTCGGCAGCCGCAGGTGCACCCAAAGCGTGGTGGGCAGCAACAGGGCCTGCGTCAAGATCACGGTGCCGAGCGCGAGCTTGAGGCTGAGAGAGAGGGACGTTCGGAACTCGGCTTCGTCGAACGCCTTGGTGATGCCGCTGAACGACCACCTGTCGAACAGGGTCGACCATCCGAGGCGGATCATCGGGACGTTCTGCAGCGCGAAACGCGCCATCGCGAGCAGCGGGAGGATGAAGAACAGTCCGCACGCGATCAGGACGACGATCGGTACCAGGCGGCCCAAGCCGCGGGCGGGGCGCACGCCGCCGGCGGACGCCGGGCCGGCGCCGCCCTGGGGCACTTCGACGACGGAGCTGAGACCGGTCGGGTCTACGACTGCCATCGCTCGGCCCTCTTGCGCAGCACCCAGTACAGGCCCATCGAGACCGACATGATGATGATCATCCAGGCCGCCAGCGAGAAGCCCAGCTGGTCCTGACCGGCGAAGTCGCCGCTCAGGTAGAACTGGATCCGCAGCGGCACGATCAGCGACTGATCGGTCATCGCCCGCGCCGTCGCATAGGCGCTGAACGAGTTGGCGAACAGCAGCAGGAACCCGCCGAGCAACGACGGCAGGAGGACGGGGAGCCCGATCCGCCGCCAGTAGGTGAACGTCGTGCCGCCGAGGTTGGCGCACGCCTCGCGCCACGCGACCTTCAGGCCGTCGATCGCCGGCAGCGTGATGAGCACCATCAACGGGATGTTGAAGTACGAGTAGACCGAGACGAACCCGGTCGTGGTATCGAGCTGGAACCCGTTGCCGTACAGGTCGTAGCCGAGCTCGCTGAGGATCCTGGTCGCCAGTCCCTGGCGACCGAGCAAGGCGATGAACGCGAACGCCAGCGGGACGCCGCCGAGGTTGGCGGCCACCCCACTGAACGCGGTGACGAGCGACCGCAGCCACTTCGGCCGTCGGATCGATGCCGCCGCGTAGGCGAGGAATCCACCGACCACGACGCCGGTCGCGGCAGACAGCGCCGAGAGCCTCACCGAGAACTTGAAGGCGTCGAGGTTCTGGCCGCTGAAAGCATCCTGGAACGCCTCGAGCCCGAAGTTGCCCTGTTCGTCGACGAACGCCTTCGAGAACACCGCGAACGCCGGCACGACGAGGAACAGCGCCAAGAAGGCGAGAAACGGGACGAGCCCGAGCCAGTCCCAGTTGCGCGGCGCCTTGATCGCGGGCGCGGCAGGGGCCGCACGCAAGGTGCGGCCCCCGTCGACGAGTACTGCTTCAGTCACGATCGACGTCAGGCGTCGGCGACCATGGGGCCCCAGTTCTCACCGAGTACCGCGGCGGCAGCCGCGATCTGGGAGGGAGTGAGGAACTCGACCTGCGAGATCAGCTCGTCCGGAGGCAGGTTGACCTTCGCCGCCTCGTCGACCAGCCCGGCCTCGACCAGCGCCTCGTAGCGGGCCGGCATCGCCCCACCCTCGAGATAGCCGAGCGCACCCTCGTTGGAGAGGATGTGCTCGAGCCACAGCTTCGAGCACGACGGATGTGGCGAGTCAGCCACGATGCCCTGGCCGTAGAAGCCTCCGTACACACCGTCGGTCGGGAAGTGGGTCTCGACGGTGAGTCCCGCAGCCTCGAGCTCGGCAGCCAGGCCGGGCAGGTTGTAGCTCCAGTCGATGGCGATCGGGGTCTCACCCGAGAGCACGCTGGCCTGCGTGACGTCGCTGCTGGCGAGGTTGCCACTTGCCTTCAGCTCGGCCCAGAACTCGATGCCGGGCATGATGTCGTCGGCGCTACCCCCGTTGGCGAGCGAGGCGGCCATGACGGCCGCGAACGCGGCACCCGACTCGCGAGGATCGCCGTTCAGAGCGACCTGACCCTCGTACTCCGGCTTGGCAAGATCCGCGAACGTCATGGGTGCGTTCTCGACGATGGTGGTGTTGGTCGAGATCGCCATGATCCCGTAGTAGGAAGCAGTCCAGTTGTTGTCGGCGTCGACCAGACCCTCGGGGATCTCGTCGATCACCGTCGGGACGTAGGGCTCGAACAGACCAGCGTCGACCATCTCTTGCGCGATGGCGGGGCTGACGTCGACGTTGTCAGGCATGTCGTCCTGACCGGCGAGCGTCTGGATCGCTTCCATCTCCTCCCTGGAGGAAGCGTTGGGAGTTGCGACCGGGTATTCGATGTCGGGGTACTTCTCGCCGAAGCTGGCGAGGATGCCCTTGTAGTTGGCCCATTCGTCTGGCAGCGCGATCAAGTTGACCTGGTTGCCCTCGGCCGCACAGTCGGCTTCGAGTGCCGACAGGTCGCCGCCCCCCACTGGTGCGTCGGTGCCGTCCGGTGCGTCAGTCCCCGCTGGCGCCTCGGTGGCGTCGGGTGCGTCGGTGGCGTCCGGTGCGTCCGTGGCAGCCGGAGCGTCGGTCTCTTCCGTCGCCCCGGTGTCGGCCGGTGCGTCGGTAGTGCCGCTCTCCTCGTCGTCGTCGCCACATGCCGACAGCACGAGGCATGTCGCGGCGAGAACCAAGGCACTGGTTCGTCTTGCGCTGAGTTTCACGTTGTTCGACCTTCCTGTTCACGATGGGAATGGTGTGCGCACAACCTAATCCGCCCGGCTGGGCCGGGGATCCTTTCGGCGCCGAGAGTTCCCCCGGTGTTCACCCCGCCAGCCTGCGCCGACCCGCGGCTACCCTCGCCGTGGGGGTACGCACGACCATGAAGCTCGCAGAGGTGATCGCCAACGTCGACGCCGGCCGGATCCCGGCGTCGATCTACAGCGATCCGGACGTCTTCGCTCTCGAGCGCGAGCGGCTCTTCTCGCGCACCTGGCAGTTCCTGGCCCACGACTCCGAGATCCCCAACGTCGGCGATTTCGTGGTGCGCCGGATCGTCGACGACTCGTTCATCGTGTCTCGCGGCGAGAACTCCGAGATCCACGTCGTGCTCAACATGTGCCGCCACAAGGGGATGCAGATCTGCCGGGCCGAGGCCGGCAACGCGTCGCACTTCCGCTGCCCGTACCACGCGTGGACGTACCGCAACGACGGTCGGCTGGTCGGCGTGCCGTTCCACCAGGAGGCGTACGGTGGCGACGGCGGGTTCGACAAGGTCGCCCACCCGCTGCTGTCACCGCCACACGTCGCGTCGTACCGCGGTCTCGTGTTCGCCAACCTCGATCCGGCGGCGGTCCCGCTCGATGAGGCGCTCGGCGACCTGCGGTTCTTCCTCGACCTGTACCTCCATCAGAGCGACGCCGGCGTCGAGCTCCGCGGCCCGCAGCGGTGGCGGGTGCGCTGCAACTGGAAGATCGGTGCCGAGAACTTCGCGGGCGACTCGTACCACACGCCCCACACCCATGCCAGTGTGGTCGACATCGGGCTGTTCCGCGAGCCGACGGCCAGCAAGCGCAAGGAGGGGGCGCTCTACTTCGCCGGGGGAGGGGGCGGCACCACGTACAAGATCCCGCCCGGCGACTTCGACCACGCCATCGCCCACGTCGGCTATCCACCCGAGATGGCCGGGCGCATGCGCGCCGCGTGGACGCCGGAGCAACAGGCGCTCGTCGGTGAGGCCGGGTTCATGGTGTCGGCTGCGACGGCCTTCCCGAACCTGAGCTTCGTGCACAACTGGCCGCGGATCCGGGCCGGCGACGATGTCGTGCCGTTCATCTCGATCCGGCTCTGGCAACCGGTCAGCGCCACTGAGACCGAGTGCCTGTCGTGGTTCGCCGTCGATCGCAACGCGCCGCCGGCATTCAAGGCTGATTCGTACAAGGCGTACCTGATGTGCTTCGGCACATCCGGGATGTTCGAGCAGGACGACGTCGAGAACTGGACGTCGATCACGAATGTGAGCCGCGGCGCGCTCGGGTCGACCGTGTTGCTCGACTCGACGATGGGGATGGACCGCGAGCGGGCGGGCACGGCCACCCGGCCGGCGGCGTGGCCCGCACCGGGCGAGGCGTACGTCGGCTACGGCGAGTACAACCAGCGCGCCCTGCTCCGCATGTGGGCGCGGGCCCTGGAACGCGAGGATGCCGAGCGGGAGCGTCGGACCGTGCCACTGCGGGTCGCGGCGGCGTCGTCGTGACCACTTCCGACACCCATTCCAGCTACGTCGCCGCGCCGGGATGCACCCGGCCTGCCGGGGTCGATCCGGCGACCCACCACGACGTTGCGACGTGGCTGACGTGGGAGGCGCAGTTGCTCGACGAGCGCCGGCTGCGCGAGTGGTTGTCGCTGCTCGCCGACGACATCCGGTACCGGATGCCGGTCACGGTCACGACGGCTCGGGGCACCGATGCCCGGCCGGAAGGTGCAATGGACCACTTCGACGAAGACCGGTACTCGCTCGGCAAGCGGGTCGAGCGCCTCGAGGGCGACCACGCGTGGACCGAGGATCCACCGTCACGAGCTCGGCGGTTCGTCAGCAACGTGCGGGTGGCGCCGATCGACGGCACCGACGACGTCGAGGTGCGCAGCTACGTCCTCTTGTATCGCAGCCGTGGCGACGATCGCCCAGCCGACCTCGTGTCGGCGGGTCGGACCGACGTGCTGCGCCGTGTCGAAGGTGGATGGCTCCTGGCGCGACGCGACATCGTCATCGACGAGGCGGTGCTGCGCACCCAGAACCTCGCCCTGTTCCTGTGAACGCACAACGGAGTGGGGCCCTTGCCGGCAACGTCGTCGTGTGCACCGGAGGCGGGTCGGGCATCGGCCGCGCCGTGGTCGCCGCCTTCGTCGCCGAGGGCGCCCGCGTCGCAGTCCTCGAGCTCGATCCCGCCAAGTGCGGAGCGTTGTCCGACTTCGGCGACTCCGTCGTCGCCGTCCCGGGCGACGCCACGACGCGCGACGACAACGATTCGCTCGTCGCGGTCGCGATCGAGCGGTGGGGTCGGGTCGACGTTGCCGTCACGTTCGTCGGCGTGTTCGACCTCTACACGCCACTCGTCGAGATCCCCCATGAACGCTTCGACGCCGCCTTCGACGAGGTGTTCGGCCTCAACGTGAAGAGCCCGCTGCTGACCGCCCGGGCGGCACTCGGCGCGTTGCGTGAGACCCGCGGTTCGATCATCTTCACGCTGTCGAGCTCCAGCTTCTACGCCGGTCGTGGCGGACCGCTGTACGTCGGGTCGAAGTTCGCGCTGCGCGGGCTCGTCGTTCAGCTGGCCCACGAGCTGGCGCCCGACGTGCGCGTGAACGGAGTCGCGCCCGGCGGGACGGTTGCCACCGACCTGCGTGGCCCACGCAGCCTCGGTCTCGACAGCGAACGGCTCGACGACCGACCCGGCCGGGTCGAGCAGCTCGAGGCGCGCACGCCGCTGCGTGTCGCGTTGACCGGCGCTGACCACGCCGGCGCGTACGTGTTCCTGGCGTCCGAATCGGCGCGCGGGATGACCGGCGAGATCGTGCGCTCCGACGGCGGACTCGGTGTCCGCTGACCCGCTGCTCGCCGAGCGCGAGAAGGTCGCGACGGCGTGCCGGATCCTCGGTCGTCGCGGCTTGGTCGACGGCATCCTCGGCCACGTGTCCGAGCGTGTCGACGACGGCTCGATCCTCGTCCGCTGCCGCGGTCCACACGAACGCGGTGTCGCGCGCACGACAGCCGCTGACATCCGACACGTCGACCTCGGCGGGAACCCGTTGGAGGCGATGGACGGATGGCAGGTGCCGAAGGAGCTCCCGATCCACACCCGGCTGCTGGCTCAGCGCCCCGAGATGGCGGCGGTCGTGCACGCCCACCCACCGGCGGCGCTGATCGCCGGGCTCGCCGGGCTCGAGTTGCAGGCGGTGTTCGGCGCCTACAACATCCCCGCCATGCACCTCGCCCTCGCCGGTGTGCCCGTCTACGACCGGCCGATCCTCATCACGCGCGTCGAGCTCGCCGACGAGATGCTGGCGGCGATGGGCGACCGCCGGGTGTGCATCCTGCGCGGCCACGGGATCACCGTCGCCGGCCAGTCGGTCGAGCGGGCCACTGTCACCGCCGTCGACCTCGACGAGCTGTGCACCATCACGGTCCGCCTCGCCGAGCTCGGTGCCTCGCCGCCGGTGGTCGCGCCGGCCGATCTCGCCGAGCTCCCCGACCTCGGCAGCGCCTTCAACGACACCCTCCGCTGGCAAGCCCTCGCCGCCGAAGCCGCCGCCGCGGACGTCCTCTAAACCCCCGTTCTGTCTGCTTCAGATTGCGCCACGGGCAGTCTGAAGCAGACAGAACGGGGATTCAGCCGAACGTCAGGACGCCGCGGATGTTCTTGCCGTCGCGCATGTCCTGGTAGCCGACGTTGATGTCGTCGAGCGGGTAGGTGCGCGTCACGAGCTCGTCGAGCTTGAGCTTGCCTGACTGCCATAGCTCGAGCAGGCGGGGGATGTCCTTGCGCGGGTTGCCCGATCCGAACAGGGCGCCGACGAGTTGCTTCTCCATGCGGATCAGGTCGCCGGGGCTCATGTGGATGACTGTTTCGTCGTCGTTGTAGACGTTCGTGAGCACGACCCGGCCGCGCTTGGCCGTCATCGCCATCGCGTCGGCGATCAGCTCGCCCTTGCCGAGCCCCATCGTCATGATCACCTTGTCGGCCATCCGGCCCCACGTGATCTCGGCGACGAGTTCTTTCGCTTCGTCGATCGACGCCGCGGTGTGGGTGGCACCGAAGACGTGTGCCATCTCGCGTTTGAACTCGACCGGGTCGACGGCGACGATGCGCTCGGCACCGGCCAGTGCAGCGCCTTGCACGGCGTTCGAACCGACGCCGCCGACACCGACCACGACGACGGTGTCGCCGGGACGCACCTCAGCCGCGTACACAGCAGAGCCCCACCCAGTGACGACCCCGCAGCCGAGCAGGCACGCCGTCTGGAGCGGGATCTCGGGATGGATTTTGACGCAGCTCGCCTCGTTGACCACGGTCCGCTCGGCGAACGTGCCGAGCAGGCACATGATGCCGAGGTCCTGCCCGCGGGCGTGGTGACGGGCCGTGTGGTCGCCGATCTGGCGCCCCGCCACGACGAACGCACCGAGGTCGCACAGGTTCTGATGACCGCTGCTGCACGACGGGCAGTGACCGCACGACGGCACGAAGCTGAGCACGACGTGGTCGCCGACCGCGATCCGCTCGACTTCCGGTCCCACCTCCACGACGACGCCGGCGCCCTCGTGCCCACCGACCATCGGAAGTTCCCAGGTGGTGTCGCCGGTGCGGAGGTGCTCGTCGGAGTGGCAGAGCCCCGACGCCGCCAAGTCGATCACGACCTCGTGCTTCCGCGGCGGGTCGAGCTCGATGTCCTCGACCACCCAGTCGGCATTGCGCTCCCACAGCACCGCCGCGCGCGTCCTCATCTCCCCGAACCCCCCGTTCTGTCTGCTTCAAAGGAAGCCACGGGCAAACTGAAGCAGACAGGTCGGGGGAGTGGTCAATCGGGGTAGCGGACGGTGACGTCGCCGTTGTCGGAGGAGAGGGTGATCGTGCGGGAGCTGGTGGGGTCGGTGCGGACGTCGTTGCGCTCACTGCCGTTGTCGGTGCCGATGTCCACGGCGTAGGCATCGGGAGTGTCGGGGAGCACGATGTCGACGCTGCCGTTGTCGGTCGTCGCCTGCAGCTCTCGTGGTGGCGAGACCATCACGATCTCGACCGATCCGTTGTCGCTGTCGGCCGACACCGTTGTCGAGCGGACGCCGGTCGCGTCGATCCTTCCGTTGTCGGTCGTCGCCAC
>DATMDV010000473.1:0-7248 GCA_035557475.1 Ilumatobacteraceae bacterium | reverse complement strand
ACGGCGAACACGGGTCGAACGTGCGGGTGCCCGTCGGGTCGGATCGCGGTCAGCCAGTAGAGATTGGCGGCGGCGAGACGTTCGACGGCCACTGCCCAGGGCAGAACGTCGTTCGGGTCGGTGAGCTGAAACTGGTCGTCGGCGTATTGGCGGACGCAGTTGGTTGCTCGTCGAGGGCTGTGGTCAGTCATTGCCGCCTCCCTGGACACCGCCGAGTGCGTCGGGGAGCCGGGACTCGAAGTCGAGCAGGCCGACCCAGGTCGGTCGAACGGTGATGCGTGCCATGCGTGTGCCGGGCTGGTCGATCGAGGCCAGGTACGAGTCGGCTGCGTCATCGCCGATGAACCGGTGGGCGGCTCGGGCATAGTCGGGATCGATGCCGTCGACTTCGGCGACCTTTGCCCGCCCTCTCAGCTGCAGGATGTGGGGCGGGAACGTCTCGGTGTCGATGGTGATCGCGACGTCTGGGCGCTGCCTGAGCGCGGCGATCCGCGCCGTCGGGTGGTGGACATGTGGTGCAGCGATGAACGTGCCCATCGCGAGTTCGGAGCCGGTCCAGTGGAACCATGTGGCCAGTACTCGTGGTGTGCCGTCGGGCGCGACGTAGGCGACGCGAGCCGGAACGGTCGATGACAGCAGATCCTGTGCGATCGGGTCGTCGATCAGTTCGATCGAACCTTGCTTGTATGACATGAGGTTGTCTCCATCGTGTTTGGTGTGGGAACTCAGCGGGGGTTGGCGGATCGCCACGCGACGTAGGCGGCGACCGCAGTCGCGACGTCGAAGGTCGGCGCGAAGCCGGTGTCGTTCGTCAGCCGAGTGATGTCGAGGTAGGAGTTGTCACCGGGGCCGGCCTGCCGTCCGGGCAGGAGGTCGAGCTGCGGGCCGGTCGCAACCGTCCGCACTGCGTCTGCGAGCATGCGATTGGTGAACGGCTGGCCGCTCGAGACGTTGTACGTGTCGTGGCGCAGGGTCTCCGCGGTCATCAAGAGCGCGACTGCGCGCCCGGCGTCGGGTGCGTAGCAGAAGTCACCGCCGTCGTCGGCGTACAGCGGCCGCGGCTGCTCGCCACGGAGCACGGCGCTGATGTAGGGCGGGATGTAGTTGAACGGCGATTCCGGGTCCATGAGCGGTCCCCAGGTGCTCCCGATGCGGAGCACGACCGGCTCGACGCCGCTGCCCTGGAGGCTGTGCGTGGTGAGTGGTTCGACGGCCTTCTTGAAGGCGAGGATCAGGTGCGGCAGCGCCGCGGTCGGCAGCTCGAGGTCCTCGTGCCAGGGAGTCTCTGGCCGACCGATGTACACCCCGAGGCTGCTGGCGACGGCGAACCTGCGAACACCCCAGGTGCGGGCGGCGTCCAGAGCGTTGAGCAGGCCGGTCGTATCCGCGCGGAAGAAGCGAACCGGGTCGTCGTCGGGGATGGTGCCGGCGAGGTGGACGATGTCGCTGATGTCGTGGCGCCCGGCGAGGGCGAGGAAGGCGTCCCGGTCGGCGACGTCGAGCGGTTCTACGTCAACCCTGCCAGCCAGGAACGACGGGACGGCCGTCTGACGGTGCGCGGTGACGACGACGTCGTGTCCGAGGTCGACGAGCGCGCGGGCGGTGTGAGCGCCAATCATTCCCAGCCCGCCGGTGACGAGGATCATCGGATCGTTCTCCTTGTTTGTTGGCATGGCGTTGTCTGGATGGCTTGGGGGAAATCGAAGAACCGGTTCGGGTCGTAGGCGTCCTTGACCGCAGCCAGCCGGCGGTAGTTGCTTGCGTGGTACGCCATGGCCCAGTCATCGAGCGCAGGGTCGGGGAAGTTGGGGTAGACACGTCCCGATCCGTCGGCATGGGCAATCGCCCATGAAGCGTCAACCCACAGATCGTCTGCCTCGGCGATGTGCTCGAGCAGGAAGCGTTCGCTGCGATGGGCGAACGCCGTGGCGTCCTCGGCGACCCTGTTGTATGCCCCGCCCATCGCGGTGAACGTGATCTGCCGGCGGCCCGTTGTCCTCGGTTCGCCGAGCTGGGTCAGGAGCGCGGCGACGGTCGAGTGGGCCATCGAGTGGGAGAAGAACTCCGACCTGATCCGCAGCGCGCGTTCGGGCGCATCCCACGGGTCGGCGAAGGTGGTCTTCAGGTGGTGGAACGGCACCCCGGACCGCACGTCGATCGTGGCGTCCACGCCCGCCCGATCGATGAACTCCCGCAGCAGCTCCCGGGTCGATCCCTCGTCGAGGGTAGAGGCCCCCATGAGGTTGGCCTGGACAGGTGTGCTGCCGACCTCGGACACGAGGGCCAGGTTGACGGTGAGCTCGTCCGGGGCATCCGGTGCCCAAGCTTGCCAGGCAGCGACCAGGTCATCGAGTGCGATGTCCGACCAGTTGGCCTCGAGACGGATGGTCATCGGCTCAGGAACCGTGTCGAACCGCAGTGATGTCACGACGCCGAACTGGCCGCCGCCTGCGCCGCGCAGACCCCAGAACAAGTCCGGTTCGTGGTCATCGTCGCACTCCACGACGCGACCGTCGGGGAGCACGACCTGAGCGCCGACGAGGCGATCGCAGGTGAGCCCGTGCTTGCGCCCGAGCAGACCGATGCCGCCGCCGAGCGTCAGACCTGCGATGCCGACGGTTGAACCGCACCCGGCTGGCAGGGTTCGGCCGTCGGCGTGGAGCGCGGCGTACACCTTTCCGAGCCGGGCGCCGGCTCCGATCGTTGCCACGCCGTCGCCTGCCACGGAGACGTCGTCGAGGCCGGACAGGTCGAGCACGATCCCGTCCGTCGACGATCGGCCCGCGAAGCAATGCCCCCCACCACGAATCGCGATGCGATCCCCGGTGGCGGTCGCGTACGTCGTGGCGGCAACGACGTCCGAAACCGAGCGGCAGAGCACGACGAGTCGGGGGCGCACCGCCCAGTGGGCGGCGTTGACTGGGCGGCGGATCGCCTCGTAGCCCGACGAGTCAGGGCTGAACAACTCGCCGTCGAGTGAGTCGCGGAACTCGACGAGGTCGGGCACACCTCGACACTAAGAGCGGCGTGACGAACCGTCTTGAACGAATCGAGCAGGCTCAGGCTCGCAGCGGCGGCCTGCTCCGGGTGGCAAGGAAGGGGTGATAGGACGCGGCGTGGTCGTGGCCACAGGCGCACCGGTCGACGGTGCCGCCGAGCAGCTGGCGCGGGGTGAGGCCCGTCAGGCGGAAGCATTCTCGGCTGAGATGAGCCTGGTCGGCGTACCCGACGTCGACCGCCAGACCCGCCATGCCGTCCGCGCCACGCCGACCGGTAGCCGTGACGCCGGCCTGAGCCAGCGCGAGAAATCCCTGAAACCGCAACGTCCGCTGGAGGACCTTGGGACTCGTCCCAACAGCATGCAGGCAGCGACGACGCAGCTGGCTCGAGGAGAGTGCCAGGTACGTGGCCAGCGTGTCGATGTTGACCGGGTACCAGGGCATCAGCACCTTCACGGCTTCGCCCACCAGCGGGTCCACCCGGGCCGCACTTCGAAACTCTCGCAAGAGGTGGGCCTGCAAGAACATGAGCGCCTGCTCGGGCCTCGCGGCTCCGGCCATCGCGTCGACGAGGCGGTCCACCGAACTCCCCCACAGCTCCGACAGGCCCAAGCGCTGGTCGACCAGGTCATCGAGCGCGGTCGGAAGGGGCGGCGCGGTTCCCGGTTGGAACCGCACACCCACGATGGTGGTGTGCGCCGGAATGATCTCGACCTCCGGACCGGTCAGCGGACCAACCAGCTGCGGATGGCCGCCGATCGGAAAGTGAATCTCTACCCCGCCGGTGGGCAGGTGCCGTTGCACGTACTCCGCCGCACCCGTGCGCTGGATCCAGACGGTCCGCACCACCCCCGCCAATCCCGGCAGTGGCGAACGCTCGACGTACGACACCATGACGGCCATTCTCGCGCTGAGGCAGCCGAAGGATCAGGTCGGGTTGGCGCCGGTGTACCGGCCGTCGGCGAGCGGTTCGTCGGCCATGTAGGGCGGGGCGGGTTCGTATTGGATCTTGCGGCGGACGAAGCGGGAGTGCTGGCGGCCGTGGAGGCGGCCGATGAGCCAGAGGGCCATGTCGATCCCGGCGGAGACGCCTTGGCTGGTGACAAGGTTGCCGTCGACCACGTAGCGGGCGTCGCGGACGACGGTGATGTCGCCGCGGGCTTCGAGCTCGTCCTCGAACTCCCAGTCGGTGGCGACGCGGCGGCCTCGTGCCGGACCGGCGGCGTGCAGGAGCCCTGCGCCCGTGCACACGCTGGTCACCCAGTCGACGCGAGCGACGGTCTTCTGGATCCACTCGATCATGGCGGGGTTGTTCTCCTCGCGCCGTATCCCGTCACCACCGGGCACGAGCAATACGTCCAGGGGTGGATGGTCGTCGAAGGTGTGGTTGGGGAGGATTTGCAGCGGTGCCTTGTTGCAGTGGATGTGACCGGTCCGTTCGGCGATGGTCACGACCGTGTCCACGCCCGCGCCCTCACTCGCCCGGACCGCGGCCGATGACGCGAAGATCTGCCACGGGCCGGCGAAGTCCAGTGCTTCTACCTTGTCGAAGATCAACAGTCCGTAGGTGGTCATGAACATCTCCTCTCGTTTGATGGGCGTATCGACGGCGAGGGCGGCTGGCGCGCGCCCGCCGTTTGGTTGTGCAGGTCAACCTCACAGGCGCTCGAGCGGTGGCGCGCTGTTGTCGTCCGGTGAGAACACGGCCATCGCGCCGATCACGCGATTGCGGCTGTCGTGGACGACGTGCAGCCTGACCTCCATCCGCATGACCGTTCCGTCCCGGTGCAGCGCGGGCACGTTGAACGATCCATGGTCGACGTTGCCGTCATTGGCGGCCATGGCGGCCCGGTAGCCCGCCCAGTGTCGCTCGCGATAGTCGGGTGGGACGACGAGGTCCAGCGTCTGGCTGATCGCATCAGCGGCGCGGTGGCCGAAGAGTTCCTCTGCTCCGGCGTTCCAGTTGCGGACGACACCGGATGGGTCGGCAAAGACAACCGCTCGTTCTACCGATTCGATTCCCATGCGTCAATTATATAACTAACGCATGCTTCTGGGTCACATATATGCAGGAGTTATATGATTCACGGATGGACAACCCGCGGCTGGTCAACCTCGTTGGTGCTCTCGGACTGGCCCTCGCAGACGGGCAGCACCGTGTGGTCACCGCCGCCACCGGGCTCGCGTCCTCCGATGCTGCGGCCCTGAACTTCGTCGGTCAGACCCCTGGCTGCAGCATTGACGCGGTGCGGACCACACTGGCGATCAGCCATCCAGGCACCGTCCGTCTCATCGATCGTCTCGCCGTCAGAGGACTCGTCGAACGCAAGGCGGGAGTCGATGGTCGGACCCGCGGCCTGTGGTTGACCCCTCCCGGGAAGCATGCGTGGCTACGCCTCAACGAGGCACGGCTTGCTTGGCTCGACACAGTGATCGATCGGCTCGGCCCCACCGACCAAGCGCAACTCGAGTCGGCTGTCGAGGACTTGTTGGCGGTCCTCACGCCCGGCTACGACGAGTCGGAGCACATGTGCCGCATGTGCGACCTACGCGTCTGCCCGCAGGACCGCTGCCCGATCACACGCGCGCTGGAGACTGCGACATGACCTGCCACCGTTCGGGGAAGAGTTCATCACCGGGTCACGAGGCCGTGCGGCGGGTCTTGCCGGTGCGCCGGCGGTTCGGACCGTTGGTGTCGACGGAGGATGTGCGAATGATGGCGGGAAGAATCAGGTCGAGTGTTGCCGTGAGCTGCTCGCCGAGGGCGAGCTGATCGGTTTCGTCGAGAACCCACCGGTAGAGGACTCCGAGATACGCGTCGAAGAGGATGAGGGCAACACGATCGGGATCGACGCCGCCGGGGACGTCGCCGGCGAGTTGTCCAGCGCGCACGCTGTCGGCCACGAGCTGGGGTGCGTCCGATTCATCGGCGAGCAGTGGGCCGCCAGCGCGCTGCCAGGCGCGCACCATCGCACGTCCGGTCGCGGGGTCGTCTTCGTAGAGGTCGGCGAGCACGCGAAACGCGAAGCGGAGCCGGCTCGTCGAGTCGACCGTGTGCTGGTCGACCGTGTGCTGATCGTCACTGGCGAGGGCCTTCGCGAACTCGGCTCGTAACCGTCCGAACCACTCGAAGACGATGTCCTCCTTCCGGGCGAAGTAGTTGAAGACCGTCGCCCGTGACACGTCCGCGCGCTCGCCGATCTGCTCCATCGTCGCCGAGTCGTATCCATGCGTCGCGAACAGGGCGACGCCGCTCTCGAAGATGCGTTCCCTGGTCTCCAGTTTCTTGCGTTCACGGCGGCCCGCCCCGGCAGGGCTCACGACGTGGTCAGGCGTCGACACTTGACAACTCCTAGACTTGAGTCTAAAAATAGATCCAACATCAAGTATAGACGCCGATCCACGTGGGCGCGCCGTCCAGGAGGCGACCGATGCATCACCTGACCAACCTCGAACCCGCGATCCAGCACGGACACGAGCTTCGCGCTGACGCAGCACGCGCCGGAAGGAGCTGAAGGTGGCAGCAGCAGAGATGACCGTCGACGCGCGTCGTGCCTTCCTCACCGAGGGCACCCGCACCGCTGTCCTCGCCACGACCCGATCCGACGGCCGCCCCCACGCGGTACCAGTGTGTTTCGTCCTCGACGACGACGACATCCTGTTCCTGACCAACGCCGAGACGGTGAAGGGCCGTGATCTCCGGCGCGATCCTCGGGTGACCCTCGTGGTCGACGACGAGACGCCGCCCTTCGCCTTCGTGATGATCGAGGGCACTGCCCTCGCGTCCAGCGAGGTCCAGGACATCGAGCAGGTCGCTCGACGGATCAGCCAGCGCTACGACGCCAGCGAGGGCATGGAGGACTTCGTGCGGTTCGCCCGCGAGGGGCTCGGGACGCTCGTCCGTGTTGAGCCAACCAGGATCATCGCTCTCGACCGCGTGAGCGAGCATTGAAATGGCCACGGAAACGGGTGCGTTGAACGTGGATGCCGGCACAAGACAGCCGGGTCCCACCGTCCGCTCGGGTCTCTCGCTGCCGCTGTTCGATGAGCTGTCGGACCCGTTGGCGGTCATGCGTCTGGCCGCCGAGGCGGAGGCGGCGGGCTGGCACGGCGTCTTCGTGTGGGACCACCTGTGGAACCGGACCTTCGTCCCCTTCGCTGATCCATTCGTGACGATGGCGGCGATCGCCGTGGCGACCGATCGGGTGCGGATCGGGCCGATGGTGGTCGCCCTGCCCCGGCGGCGACC
>DATMDV010000472.1:0-2970 GCA_035557475.1 Ilumatobacteraceae bacterium | reverse complement strand
GAGCCCGACCCGCTCGAGCAGCTCACCCGACCGCGATGCCTGGACCGCCTTGGGCAGCCCGTACAGCACCGCTTGCAGGCGCAGCAGTTCGATGCCGGTCATCAGCGGATCGATCGCGGCATCCTGCAGGGCGACGCCGATCGAGCGCCGCACCTGATCCGCTTCGGCGACGACGTCGTAGCCGGCGACCGTCGCCCGGCCGGAGGTCGGCCGCAACAGCGTCGTGAGCATCCGCACCGTCGTGCTCTTCCCGGCACCGTTCGGTCCGAGGAACCCGAAGATCTCGCCGGCATCCACTTGGAGGTCGACGCCGTCGACGGCACGCACGACGTCGTCGTCGCCGTCGCCCGAGCCGAAGTGGCGCACGAGCGCCTCGGCCACGATGGGGGGTCGCGAGGATGGGTTGGAGTTGGAGCTCATCGGTTGGGACCTCTGCCGACAACGGGAGTCAGGGGGCGGCGGTGGCGGTTCGCACGGCGATGATGGCGGTGACGAGGTCGTACGGCCACCCGTCGGGAAGGTCGGTCGGCAGATCAGGGAACTCGAGCACCGACTGGCGGAGCTCGCCGGCCTCGACGTAGCCGATCTCCTCGCGCGCCGCCTCGCGGATGCCGTCGTCGGTGGCGAGGCGGTCGACCTCACGCTGCAGATCGAAGTTGACCGCCTCGAGTTGGTCGAGTTGATCCTGACGCCTGGCCAAGACCTCGTTCTGTCCGAAGTAGGTCTGCACGGGCAGCACGAACAGCGCCGCCGCGATGGCGCCGGCGATCACGAGCGCGACGAGTCCGAGGAAGAGGTTGGAGCGCCGCTGGCGCGTGATCCGACGATCGATGCCGATCGGCCGGGTGAGATCGCCCAGCCTCGACCGGCCCGCGTCGGAAGCGCGCGGGGGCGTTTCCGGACGATGGACGGACGTGCGCGACGAAGCCACGCCGTCATTCTCGCAGCTCAGACCGCTGATGAGCGGGCACTGTTTTCATGAGCGGCGGCGAAGCGGCTGACGCCGCCGCCGCCGGACCGGGTCTTCGATTCTGAACGACGGGTTCGGTACGCCGCCAGAGTCCGCCGCACAGCCGCACCCGTTACCGGCGACGGCGCGTTCGGCGAGGCAGACGGCGAGCAGGCCGACGAGGAGGCCGGCGGCGGCGTCGGAGGTCCAGTGGACGCCGAGCCAGACCCGGCTGGCGGCGACGGCGACGGCCGCGGTCCAGGCGAACACGGCGATCGTTCGGGGCAGCCACGGCCGGCGGCTGTACAGCGCGACCACCATCGGGATGAGACCCCACGCCATCGCGACGGCGTAGGGATGCCCACTCGGGAAGGCCGGGCCTCGACCGCGGACCATGCGGTCGCCGCTCGGTCGCTCACGGCCGATGAGCTCCTTGAGGACGAACTCGGAAAGTGGCCTGGCGATGGCGAGGACGACGATCGCGATCGCCAGGCGAGGGCAGCGGCGCCACGCGACGAGGGCCGCGATGGCACTCGTCGCGAGGATGACGGGCGTCGAGCCGAACGACGACACCCGCAGCGCGACCGAGTTCCAGAACGGTGTCCTGGCGTCGATCACCGACCGGCTGATCGGCCCATCCCACGGCAGCGCGTCGACCGAGGCGCCGACGGCGAGCATCCCGAAACAGAACGCGGCGACGGCGAGCAGCCACCCACCGCCGGTCGTGGCGACGGGCAGCGTGACGGGTCGATGCTGATGGACAGTGTTCACTCGCGGGTGGTCATTCGCTCGTCCGGACGTCGGTCACGTGGCCGATCACCCGGTCGAGTGTGACGTCCTCGAGGCATCCTTCCAACCGCTTGCGGCCATGTTCTCCGAGCGCTGGGGTGATGGTCACGTGCCATGCGTCGTCCGCTGCCTCATGTGCCGGAGCCGGCACGGTGATGGTGGCGTCGTCGACGGTCATCGCGCACACGGCCATCAGCGTTCGCGCGGCGGTCTGCTCGCCGCCCGGGAAGTCGCGGGTCGAAACCGTGAACGCGAGCAGGCTCGACGAACCGGGCGGCGGATTGTCCGGCCGGTTCTGCGTCGCCTCCATCAGTGCGAAGACCCCGACGAGCCCGATGACGGCGATCGCCATTTGGGCGATGAGCCGCTTCATCGCCGCGGCCCTCGCAACAGTGCCAGTGGGTCGACCCCGCCATCGAGCAGACCGCCGCTCGGCAGGTCGAGCTCGCCGAGCTGACGGGCCAACCCGTGTTCACCGACGCGTCCGGCCGTGGCCTTGGCGAGGCGCTCGACGACCCACGCCAGCCCCGACAGCACCGCACCGGCGCCGAGGAGAACGGGAATGAAGACGTTCGAATGCTCGGGCCGCATGAGCCACCTGAAGTTCGTGCGTGGCGCCGGTGCCGTCGCCCGCAGGATCTGCAGCCGGCGCTGCTCGGAATCGAGGGCAGTCTGGTCGAGGCGTCGTTCGAGCCGACGCATGCGATCGGCGAGCAGCCAGCCGACGAGCCCGACTTCGGCCGCGACGAAGATCGCGGCGGACATCTGGGCCCGGTTCCATTCCCACCGGTACAGGTAGATGAACACGTAGGCGCCCGAGGCGGCGAGAGTGACGAAGGCGGCGAGTCGGCCGAGGCGGCGGGCGTTCATGATGATGCTCCTGCTGTGATGCACAGTTGATCCGGCGTCGCGTCGGTGTCGACGCTGTCGGGCACCGCCTCTGTGTCATCGACAGTCACGACGGCAACGGTGCCGGCGCTGCCGTCGACGGTGACGACCTGACCATCATCGAAGCGTGACGTCGCACCGGCGACCCCGACGACGGTCGGGACCCGGTACTCGCGAGCGAGAATGGCGAGGTGGCTGAGCGCGCTGCCCGTCTCGGCGACGAGTGCCCCCAACCGTGAGATGACCGGGGCGAGACGTGGGTCGAGGTGACTGACCACCAACATCGCCCCGACGGGCACGTCGTGATCGGCTCGATCGCGCCAGACGACGACTGGACCGGATGC
>DATMDV010000471.1:0-2930 GCA_035557475.1 Ilumatobacteraceae bacterium | reverse complement strand
GCCTCGTCGTCCGACTCGAACCGGTGAAAGGCATCGAGCAGCTCCGCCGCAGTGTCGGCGTCCACCGCGTTCCGGCGCTCGCGACGGGTGATCGTGAGGACGGCAGCCGCTCCCGCTCGTTCAAACGTCGTATTGACCATTCCGGCAGCCTAGGCCGCGTGTCTGAGGTGCGGGATCGCTCATCACGAGAAGACCTCTGTACCATGGAATGAAGACCGCACCACGCGCGTTGGAACTGACGACGTGACCCCCACAAGGGAGACCCAGATGACTGTCGACAGCACGAGCACCGAGACCACGACTGAAGGCGTGTCCGTCACCGACGGCGCCGCCGACAAGGTCAGGAGCCTGCTCGACCAAGAGGGTCGTGACGACCTCGCACTGCGCATCGCCGTCCAGCCCGGCGGTTGCTCCGGTCTTCGCTACCAGTTGTTCTTCGACGAGCGCACGCTCGACGGCGACGAGATCCGCGAGTTCAACGGCGTCAACGTCGTCGTCGACCGCATGAGCCTCCCGTACCTCCACGGTGCGACGATCGACTTCGTCGACACCATCGAGAAGCAGGGCTTCACCATCGACAACCCGATGGCCACCGGATCCTGCGCCTGCGGCGACTCGTTCCACTGACCTAGACCACGGCTTCGACGACCCCCTGCGACCGCAGGGGGTCGTTGTCTATCCTGTGCGGGTGCGCCTCGCCATTTGCGGATCCATCGCAACCGACCACCTGATGACCTTCGGCGGAAAGTTCGCCGACTCCCTGGTGCCGGAGGAGCTCGACAAGATCGCTCTTTCGTTCCTCGTGGACGACCTCGACGTTCGGCGCGGCGGGTGCGCGGCCAACATCGCGTTCGCCCTCGCCCGGCTCGGTCACCAACCGCTGCTGGTCGGAGCCGTGGGCCGCGACTTCGACGTGGAGTACCGCGGCTGGCTCGACGACGCAGGCGTCGACACGTCCGGGGTCCTCGTCTCCGACACCCGTCACACGGCGCGCTTCGTGTGCACCACTGACGCCTCCCTGGCGCAGATCGCCACCTTCTACACCGGCGCGATGTCCGAGGCGCGCGACATCGATCTCGCCGCCCTGGGCGACGACTTCGACCTCGTGCTCGTCGGCCCCGACGACCCCGAGGGCATGCAGCGTCACACCCGCAGCCTCCGCGAGCGCGGCATCGCCTTCGCCGCCGACCCGTCCCAGCAGCTCGCCTGGGCCGACGGTGAGCTCATCCGCGACCTCATCGACGGCGCCGCCTACCTGTTCAGCAACGACTACGAGGCCGCACTCATCGAGCAGAAGACGGGATGGACGTCCGCCGACGTCCAGTCCCACGTCGACACCCGCGTGGTCACGCGCGGCAAGGACGGCGTCTCGGTCTACCCGGCCGATGGCGAACCGGTCGAGGTGAAGGCCATCGAGGGCGTCGTGGCCATCGACCCGACGGGCGTCGGAGACAGCTTCCGCGCCGGCTTCCTGGCCGGTGTCGCGGCTGGTCTCGACCTCGAGCGGTCGGCTCAGATCGGCTGCACGATCGCCGCGAGCGTCGTCGAGACCAAGGGCACGCAGGAGTACGAGCTGACGCGTGACGGATTCCTCAAGCGCCTCGGTGTTGCCTACGGCGACACGGCCGCCTCCGACGTCGACGCCGCGCTCAAACTGGCGTGAACACTGCAGTAGGGTTCTGGTGTCAACGAAGGCTGTGCCGTCGGAAGATGGGCATGGATCAGAAAGGCGTCCCGTGGGTCGGATGAAGCTGATGGCGTTGGCCGCAGCAGGGCTCGTGCTGAGCGGCTGCGCTCCTGACGCCGAGAACGACCTGAAGCGACTCGCCCTACCCGTCGCCGGGAGCGATCGCACCGACCCGATGTGGGACCTCTGGCTGGGCGCGTGGATCGCGACGCTGGTCGTCTTCGTGCTCGTGTTCGGCGGCATGGTCTACGCCATGGTCCGTTACCGCCGGCGCAGCGACGACGAAGTGCCCACGCAGGTGCGTTACAACCTTCCGATCGAGGCGCTGTACACGATCGCGCCGCTCATCGTGGTCGCCGTCTTCTTCTTCCACACCGTCGTCTCCCAGAACGAGATGCTGGAGGAGGTCGAGAATCCCGACCACACGGTGACGGTCGTGGGCAGCAAGTGGCAGTGGGGCTTCAACTATCTCGACGAGAACGCCACCCAGGGTGACGACGTCTTCGACACCGGCACCCCCGCCGACCCGGCTGAGCTGTGGCTCCCGGTCGGCGAGTCGGTGCGCTTCGAGCTCAGGTCACCCGATGTCATCCACTCGTTCTGGATCCCTGAGTTCTACTTCAAGATGGACGTCGTCCCCGGCCGCACGAACGCCTTCGACCTCACCCCGACCCGTGAAGGTACGTTCACCGGGCGCTGTGCCGAGCTGTGCGGGCTCTACCACTCGCGCATGCTCTTCGAGGTCCACATCGTGCCACGCGCTGAGTTCGACCAGCACCTGTCCGAGCTCAAGGAGGCCGGTGACATCGGCGCACCGGCGGGAGCCAAGGAGGCCGACACGATCGCTGGCCTCAACGAACGCACGAACAATGACGACGCCGTCCACGAGGGAGCAGGGAACTGATGGCCACCACCGCTGCATTCGACGAAGGCGCAGACCGCGCGGCCGTTCGGGAGCGCAGCCTCGGCCAGAAGATCGTCATGGTCATCACGACCACCGATCACAAGGTCATCGGCAACCTCTACCTGGTCACGTCCTTCCTGTTCTTCCTCTTCGGCGGCATCCTCGCGCTGCTCATCCGCGCGAACCTCGCCCAGCCGGGCTCCAAGATCGTCAGCGACGACACCTACAACCAGCTGTTCACGATGCACGGCACGATCATGCTGCTGCTGTTCGCGACGCCGTTGTTCTTCGGCTTCGGCAACGCCGTCATGCCGCTGCAGATCGGCGCGCCCGACGTCG
>DATMDV010000470.1:0-5497 GCA_035557475.1 Ilumatobacteraceae bacterium | reverse complement strand
GGCGTGGTGTCCGGTCCCAGGGGCAGCAGCTCGGTGAAGGCGAACTCGGCCATGGCGCGACCATACGGCGCGCCGCCGGCCGGCTCCGTCACGGTGCCGGGGCGGTGAAGAAGCGCGGGGAGTACAGCCCGGTCAGGACGCCTTCGTACGTGTTGCGCGACAACCCGACGACGAGCGATCCGTCGGCTGCCCGCCATGGGACGAACGATGCGAAGTAGCTGTTGCAGATGGAGCATGCGGTGGGAACCGGGATCATCCAGTACGTGCGCCACGGTCCCTCCGCAGATGGCGCGACGTCGAGGTAGATGGCTTTGCCCCACCAGTCGCCCTCTTTCGTGACGGCGATGAACTGCGTGCCGTCGAACATCACCTGGGTCGGGTTCACGAGCCGTTCCTGGCGCGGTATGACCGGCACCGCGGCCGCGGCGTCGGAGACCCACGCCGAGCCGTTCCAGTACTCGAGTGGCGCCTCGAAGCGGCCGCGAGGAACGCGCGCGACATTGACGTTCGGAGTGCAGTCGAAGTCGTGGGTGTACAACGGCGGCTCGGAGAAGGGCAGTGGGTCCCAGCCGAACTGTCGGTAGCAGTGCGAATAGAGATAGGTGTAGGTCGCGTCGGATGTGACCGAGAACCCGTACAGGGCGGCGGAGTTGTCGCTCGCCGGCGCGAACGCGGCGATCGACATGTCGGACAGGTTGATCGAGACGTTCCACGTCGCGATCGGCTCGGTCCACGACAGGTACGCGGGACCACGCTCCATCATCTCGGCGACGAGCAGGTGGAATCTCCCGTCGATGCCCATGTCGCCCCCGAGCGCCCAGAACCAGTGCCGCATCATGTTGGTCGCGCCGTGCAGCACGTAGTTGCCAGGCGCGGCGTAGGTGCCGCTGTGCAGGAGCGAGAAGCAGTTCCCGGTTTGGATCAACCCGGCGTTGTGGACGAACGTCGCGCCGGCCCGCGATCGCACGAGGACGTCCTGGAACATCCACAACGTTCGGCCGTCGGGGAGCGGGTAGGCCCGCTGGTAGTCGGCGCCGATGATGGGGTCGCCGGAGGCGAACAAGGCGGTCAGCGAATTCGCGCTCGTGTCGGCGATGCACACCGGCGGCCGCGCGTTCGTCGGTGGCTCGCCGATGGTCGGTGCGACCGGGCTCCCGACGAACCACCCGGCGAGGTCGACGACGAGGTCGGCGCCACCGAACGACTCGACCGCGATCCCCGACGGTGAGACGGGCACGATTGCCAGGTTGGCGGCGGTCTCGCCCTTGAGCCCGGCGTTCACCGTGCTCGACTCCGGCACCGGCGTTCGCGCCGCGTGGGCGGTGAGGAAGCCCCACGCGTGGGCGCCGACGAGCGTCACGTTGACGACCGCCGACGAAGCGCCCGTCACCGGCACCGGGAACTCGATCTCGCCGTTCGGCCAGATCGGATCACCCGCCCGCGTGTCGACGAGACGCTGCGGCGACTGGGCGGGGATGAACAGGCCGTCCGTCGACTCGGGTGCCGAGGGGCCCGTGAACCACCCAGTTACGTCGATGATCAGGTTCCCGCCGCGGTGCGAGTACACGCTCAGCCCGTCCTTCGAGACGGGCACGATGCTCGACGCCGCCCGGGTCTGGCCGGACCGTTCGGTGTTGAGCAGTGACGCCAACGGCAATGGAGAACCGGCCGGGTGGGCGGTGAAGAACCCCGGTGCGTTGGGAGCGGTCGTGGTCGCGTTGATCGCCACCGCGATGGCGTCGGCCGGCACGCCCGGCGGAAGGCCCACGGTGATCGACTCACCGGCGGCGAGTGGTCGTGCGAAGCTCGGCGAGCGGCTGTCGAACACCCGCCGGGCGTCGATCGGCACGTACCTGCCGGCCGCCGCGACGTCGGCGGGACGGAACCACCCGGTGACGTCGACGATGATGTGCGTCGGGACCGACGCCATGACGTCGATTGCCCCGTCGTTGCCGAGCCTGACGATTGCGCCGTTGGCGCGGTCCTCCAGGCGGCCGTAGTTCACCGTCGAGGCATTCGGCAGTGGCTGTCCGGCCGGCCACACCGTCAGATATCCGGCTGCCTCGCCCTGCGTCGCGGTGACGGTCACGGCAACTGCCGTCGCATCCGCCGGCACGCCGCAGCGTCCGATCAACGACACGCGTATGCGGTCGGCGGCGATCGCCTGGATCCCGTTGCCGTTGCGAGTGTCGGCGACGCGACAGGGGCTGGCGGCCGACTCGAAGCGTGACGTCGTCGTGGCCGCCGAGACGCGGGGGAGCTCGAGTGAGGTCGGGACCAGCGTGGCGCACATCGCCGCGACGGTGATCCGAGCGGCGCACCGGAGGTGGTTCATCGAAACGTCCTGGTGCTCGGCGAGGGTAGCGGTGCGATCCCTCAGCCGGACATCAGTCCGGACACCAAACGAGGCATCAGCGTCGTCACCAGACGACCTCCTCGAGGATGAGCGCGATCGCCGAGGCGGCGCACAGCAGCAGGATCAACCGCCGCGCGCGGTCACCGTGGAGAAGACCGGCCAGCCAGTTCGATCCCGCGAAGCCGAGGATCACCCCCGGCAGGAGCAAGAGCGCGAGCTCCAATTGGCGTCGTCCCATGTCGCCGGAGATCGTGAGTCCGACGATCGACATCACGGCGCCCACACCGAAGAACAGCGCGAGCGTGGCCCGGGCGGCGAGCGGATCGGCGTTCTGGTACGTGATAGCCATCGGCGGCCCACCGACACCGGTGGCGGTTCCGGTGAACCCCGACGTGACGCCGGCGATCACCAACGCCCGCGGTGTGGGGCGGAAGTGCACGCCGGTCAGTGAGGCGGCGACGGCGATCAGGACCGAACCCGACACGAGCAGGGCCAGCTCGCGCGGACCGGCCCAGGCGGCGGCGACCGCCCCGAGGACCACGCCCGGTGCCCGCCCGAGCAGCGCCAGCGCCGCTCCCCGCCGATCGATGTGGCGGTGCTGCTGCAGCACCACCGCCAGGCTCAGCGGGAGCACCGAGATCACGATGGCACCGGGGATGAAGCCGTGGTCGGCGATCGCCAGCAGCGGCGATGCGATCATCCCCATGCCGATCCCGAGCGCGCCCTGCACGGCAGCGCCGATGAGCATCAGGCCCACGCACGCGAGGGCCAACCAGATCGGGAGTCCGGCGATCATCGACCCAGCGATCATCCGGGCCGAACGATCATCCAGAGTCTCCGAGACGCTTGGGTGGGGCGGTGGCGGGATCGGCCGGCCAGCGATGCTTCGGGTACCTGCCCGCCATCTCCTTGCGGACCTCGTCCCACGAGCCGGCCCAGAAGCCCGGGAGATCGGACGTGATCTGGATCGGGCGGTCAGCTGGCGACAGGAGCGTGAGGACGATCGGGGTGGTGCCGGCGACAGGGTGCACCGTGACGCCGAACAGGTCCTGGACCCGCACGCTCGCGCGGGGCGCGTCGGCCGAGTAGTCGATCGGAACCGCGCGACCGCCTGGGAGTTCGAGCCGCGGTGGAGCGATCTCGTCGAGGTCGGCCCCCGTCGGCCACGGGAGCTGGGACCGCAGCACCGTGGCGACGTCGAGAGCCTCGAGGTCACGGCGTCCGGTCGCACCGACGAGGTACGGCGCGAGCCACGCGTCGAGCGTGCGCACGAGCGTGGCGACGCTCCAGTCGGGCCACGGCTCGCCGACGGTGCGATGCAGGAAGTCGACGCGCTCACGCAGCCGGATCGCGTTCGCGGTCCATCCGAGCACGGCGAGCTGCGTCGCGCGCACGCGTTGCAGGAGGGCGGCGACGGTGGCATCGCCTGGTGTCGGCGGTCGGCTCTGCACGCCGAGGCGGATCGAGCCGAGTCGGCGCTCGACGTTCTCGACGAGATCGTCCCGACTCGACACCCACGCGAGCGTGCGCGTCTCGTCGAGGTCGTCGGCAAACACCGCGACCACGTCGTCGGCGTCGATCGCGGCGCCGAGCCGGATCCGGGCCCGGTCGCGTTTGCCGTCGAGGTCGGCGGCCACCACGAACTCCTCGGCAGCCAGCGGATCGGTGTCGGGCAGCCATGCCCCGGATCCGGTGCGAAGTTGGAACTGGCCGGTGCGGCGTCGCCCGGCCAACCGGTCGGGGAACGCCAGCAGCAGCGTCGAGCCCGACGCGTCGATGTCGACGCTGCCGAGCGCGCCGCGGTCGAACGCGATCCCGGAACGCTTGGCGATGTCGGCCGCCCGATCGCGCAACCGGTCGACGGCCCAGCGGTCGGCTTGATCGTGCGATCCGGAACCGACGATCACCCGCACGCGAATCGCGATGTCGGCCGGCACGTCGTCAGCCCGCCCGCGCAGCACGTCGCGTTCGTCGACGATCGCCGCCAGGACACACGCGAGAGGAGTGGGCGACACCGCGATCATCCGGGCCAGGCGGGGGTGCACCGGCAAGCCGATCATCTGGCGGCCGAGATCGGTCAGCAGGCCGCGATGGTCGAGAGCCCCGAGATCACCGAGCAGGGCGCGGGCCGCCGCAAAGGCCTTGGACGGGGGCGCGTCGATGAACGACAGCTGGTCGGGCTCGGCGTGCCACGCGGCGAGCTCGAGGGCGAGCCCGGCGAGGTCGACCTCGGTGATCTCGGCCGGCCGGTGTGGCGGGCGGGTGCCGTGCTCGAGCTTGCTCCAGAGCCGGTAGCAAGCGCCGGGACCCGTGCGTCCGGCCCGCCCGGCCCGTTGGTCGGCCGACGCCCGGCTCGTCGACACGGTCGTGAGTCGCGTCATCCCTGTCCTCGCGTCGAAGCGCGGCGCCCGGGCGAGGCCGCTGTCGACCACGACGCGCACGCCGTCGACGGTGAGTGACGTCTCGGCGATGTCGGTGGTGAGGACCACACGCCGGCGTCCGGTCGGTGACGCCGCGAGCGCGGCGTCCTGCTCGGCGAGCGTGAGCGCGCCGGCGAGCGGGTAGAGGTCGACGTCCGGCCCGACGACGCCGCGTAGGGACGACAGGGTGCGGTTGATCTCGCCGACTCCCGGCAGGAACGCGAGCACGTCGCCCGACTCCTCGACCAGCGCCCGCTGCACCACGCTCACCATCGCCGGTTCGAGCCGAGCGTCGCGGCCGCGCGGCACCCAGCGGATGTCGACGTCGAACTGGCGTCCCGTGCTGGCGATCACCGGAGCCCCACCGAGCACCGCGGCCAGACGCTGCGTGTCGGGCGTTGCCGACATGGCAAGGACGCGCAGGTCGGGGCGCAGGTTGGCGGCGACGTCGAGCGTCAGTGCCAGACCGAGGTCGGTCGGCAGGTTGCGCTCGTGCACCTCGTCGAACACGATCAGCCCGACGCCGGGCAGTGATGCGTCGTTCTGGAGCCGTCGCGTGAGCACGCCCTCGGTCACGACCTCGAGGCGGGTCTCGCGACCGATCCGGCGCTCGTCGCGCGTCTGGTACCCGACGGTCGCACCGACCTCCTCGCCGAGCAAATGCGACATCCGGCGGGCCGCCGCTCGCGTGGCCAGCCGGCGCGGTTCGAGCATCACGATC
>DATMDV010000469.1:0-3405 GCA_035557475.1 Ilumatobacteraceae bacterium | reverse complement strand
CGCCGGATCCACGAGGTGTGCACCGTGCTCGCCGACGAGTACGACGGCACCGCCGAGAACCTGTGGCGCGACGTCCCCGACGGCGTCACGCTCTACTCGCGCCTGCACGCGTTACCGGGTTTCGGTGACGAGAAGTCGAAGATCTTCATCGCCCTGCTCGCCAAGACGCAGGGCGTACGCCCCGAAGGATGGCAGGATGCCGCCGGAAAGTTCGGCGACGAGGTGCCGCGTTCGGTAGCCGACATCGACGGACCCGAGTCGTTGGCGAAGGTTCGCGAGTGGAAGCAAGCGCAGAAGGCCGCGAAGAGGGACAAACAGGACCGCCTGGTCGGCTGACACACGACGATCGGCGAGCATCCTCCGTCGAGCTGATCGCGGCCGCCGCGGTCGCACTCTGGTTGTCACGTTCGTTCTGGTGGCCCGGCGGCTACGTCGTCGCCTTCGACACGGTCACCTACTCCGGCCCGAACTTCGAGGTCACGATGGACTCGTGGCGGGCGGGCCGGTTCCCGTTGTGGAACGAGTACATCTTCGGCGGCGTCACGCATCTCGGCAACCCACAGACCGGCGCCCTCTACCCACCCAAGGTGATCGGGCTGCTGCTCGACACCAACCGGGCGATGGGCGTGCTCGTCGCCGTTCACCTCGTGTTGCTCGCGGTCGGCACGGTCCTGCTCGCGCGACGACTCGGCTGTCGCCCGCCCGCCGCCTTCGCGGCCGGCCTCGTCATGAGCGCCAACGGGGCGGTGCTGACCCGCACGACACAGTTCGAGCAGATCCTCGTGCTCGCATGGTTGCCGGTGCTCCTCCTCGGGGTCACGGCGATCCTCGCTTCCGACGCGCGGCCGTGGCTGGCGATGGCGGGGACCGCCGCGATCACGACGCTCGTGCTCCTCGCCGGTCACCCCCAGATCGTCTACCAGCTCGTGTTCGTCGCGATCATCTGGGCCGCGGCGATGACGTTCCGCCGTCGTTCGTGGCGACGCCTGGCCGACGTCGGGATCGCCGTCGCGGTCGGCGCACTCGTCGCCGCGCCCCAGCTACTGGCCGCGATCGCCGCCACGCGCGACAGCTCGCTCGGTTTCGGCCGGACCCTGACCGAGCTCGAGTCGCCGACCCTCTCGGCCCAGCCGCACCGGATCGTCCAGATCCTGCTCGGCTCGTTCCGCCATGTGAACGAAGCTGCGTTCGCGGGCGGGTTCGAGTCGATCGGCCACGTCGGCGTGGCGGCCGCCTTCGTCGCCGTGATCGGCATCGGCGTGGCCCTGCGCGACCCGCTCCGGCGTCCACTGGCGATCGCCCTCGCGGCGCTCGCGGTCATCGGTGTG
This sequence comes from Ilumatobacteraceae bacterium, assembly GCA_035557475.1. Lineage (GTDB taxonomy): Bacteria > Actinomycetota > Acidimicrobiia > Acidimicrobiales > Ilumatobacteraceae > JALOLG01. The sequence continues at coordinate 2,077 of DATMDV010000469.1, read as the reverse complement.
GTGTGGGCGCTCGGCCCGCGCACGCCCGTGTTCACGTTCGCCTACGACTGGTTGCCCGGATTCGATCTCGCGCGCGCGTCGGCCCGATGGCTGGATGTCACCGCCTTCGCGGTCGCGCTCGGCGTCGGGTGGGGCGTCGATGCCCTCACGAGGTCGTGGACGACGCGGTCGGTCGTGCCGATCGCGGCCGGCGCGGGTCTCCTCGCGCTCGCCCTCGGGCTCGGGGCGATCGGCACGAGCGACCTGCCGGATCGCTGGACGGTCATGTCGTGGCTGGCGGTGGCCGCAGCCGTCGGCGCCGCGCTGTACTTCGTCCGACGGGCAGACGGCTCGGCGGTGATGGCGTTGCTCGTCGTCGCCGTGGTCGCGTTCGAGCTGGCGGCGCTGGCCCGCTATTCCGTGATCGACGAGACGACGACCTCGACGGCCTTCGACGACCGCCCACCGGGCGTCGCCGGCGAGCTGCGGGATCGACCGGGTCTCACGATCGCGTTCACGAACGACGAGTTCGCCGACATCGCCTACCTCGTCGCCGGGTTCCGGCCGAACACGAACGCGCTGGCCGAGGTCCGCTCGCTCGACGGCTACGACGGCGGAGTGCAGGTCACCGATCGATTCGTAGCACTCGAAGCCAGCCAGAGCCCGGTCGTCGACCCGACGCTGCCGCTGCGCAACCACCTGCCGCAGGCGTGGCAACCAGCCGACGCTGCAGCGATCGGGGTGCGATGGGCGCTCATCGACCCGACCCGCGACGTTGCGACGCAACTGCCCGGCTGGCGTCGCACCGAACTGGTCGGAGGCGGCTTCGAGGTGTGGGAGAACCCGGCCTGGGTGGGCGATGCCGTGGGGCGTCTCGCGGATGGCAGCGAGGTCGCGCTCGAGCTCGACCGGCGATCGCCGACGGAGCTCGCGGTGCACGTCACCGATCCGTCGCCCATGCGGGTGATCGTGCACCACCAGATTGCGCCCGGATGGAGTGTGCGCGTCGACGGGGAGGCCGCCGACATCGTCGACGCCGACGGCTTCTTCCTCGCCGTCGACGTGCCAGCGGACACGGCCACGGTGGTTTTCTCGTACGAACCGCGATGGTTGACACCGTCGCTCGCCCTTGCGGGCATTGGGGTTCTGGCGCTCGCCGGTCTCGTCGTCGTCGATCGCGTCCGACGCTCCGAAATCAAGGCGAAGCGGTAACGTGCCGATGGGCGACTGAGTAGTTCCAGCATCGAATCCGGCGCATTCCCCGTCGGCTTGCAAGGAGTCCGCGAATGCCCGATCGATCCCGCCGTGCCGCCCACCTTGTTGTCGGGGCACTTGCCGCCTCGTCGATCCTCGCCGTCGGGACGATCAGTTCCCCGTCCGTCGCCGCCGCGCCGACGCACATCGACGCCGGCGGACTGCCCGGGCACGTCGGCGTCGACTACGGCACCGGCAATTACGCCTCCGTGTTCCTCTGGGGCGCCAATGGTCAGGTGGCGAGCAGCTGCACTAACGCGCCCTGCTCGTTCGGTGGGCCCGGTGCCCGCTACGAGTTCTACCCGCACACCGGATTCGACCCCGCTGGCAATCCCAACTTCGACCCGTGGGTCGGCGAAGTCGGCAGCGTCCACATCGATTCGACCGGCGGCAATGTGTTGAACCTCGGGACGGTCACTCTGCCGCGGGTCGGAGTGAGCTTCGGCGGGAGTTACCCGGCGGTGCGTCTCGACGGCGACGTCCTGTCGTCGACGCCTGTGCCGGATGGCCGGGTCGGGGTCAACTCCTTCCAGGTCCCGACGGTCGCTCCGGACCCGATTCGCGATCTGCCGTCGAACGGCAGCGTGCTGCTGGGCTCCTTCTCGACCGCCGCGAACCGTGGCAACCGGTGGACTGCCGGTGTGGGATGGCCGGGGCGCTACATCCTCTTCGTCAAGGACAACGCGACCGGCCGGGAGATCCAGGTGTTCCAGGACCTCGGGTTCGGCGCCGTCCCGACGATCGACCTCGACGCGATCTGCTTCGGGTTCGACGTCTGCCAGTACCTCAAGGGCGGGCCGAGTACGACGTCGGGAACGTTCCACCCGACACCGCCGACTCGTAT
>DATMDV010000468.1:0-2774 GCA_035557475.1 Ilumatobacteraceae bacterium | reverse complement strand
AAGGTCTTCCGGAGGGTCGACCGGGGCGCCGCCTGGCGGGCACTGCTCCCGGCTTCGTCCGTTCGTTCGTACATTTACGCCGAGGCTATGGTCGCCGCCGGGATCCGACGACATGACACGGCTCGGCTTCGTGCTCGCGAGTGACAGCTGCATCGGATGCCACGCGTGCACGGTCGCCTGCAAGAGCGAGCACGACGTGCCGCTCGGCGTCAACCGGACATGGGTGAAGTACATCGAGACCGGCGAGTTCCCCGACACCGCCCGCACGTTCACCGTGATGCGCTGCAACCAGTGCGACGACGCGCCGTGCATCTCGATCTGCCCGACCCGGGCGCTGTACCGAGCACCGAACGGCGTGGTCGATTTCGACGACAGCCGGTGCATCGGGTGCAAGGCGTGCATGAACGCCTGCCCCTACGACGCGATCTACATCAACCCCGAGACGAACACGGCGCACAAGTGCAACTTCTGCAACCACCGCGTCGAGGTCGGGCTGGAACCCGCATGTGTGACGGTCTGCCCGACGCACGCCATCATCACCGGCGACCTCGACGATCCGACGTCGGAGATCAGCCAGATCGTGGCGCGCGACCGCGTCGCGGTGCGGGCGCCGGAGCAGGGCACCAAGCCGAAGGTCTTCTACCGCGGCGTGTCCCAGGCTGCGCTCGACCCGACGCGGACGATCATCCGTCCGGACGGGATGATCTGGGCCGACACCACACCCGGGCACTCGACGATCACGGCGACGATGGCCGACCATTCGCCGGACGAGATCGCGGCGCGGACGACGTACACCACGGCCCACCCGGCGACGTGGGGCACCAAGGTGTCGGCGTACCTCGTGACGAAAGCGATCGCGGCGGGCACGATGCTCGTCGCCGCCTTGCTCGTCGTGCGCGGCGATGCCGGTGAGCGCGCCGCCGTCGGGGTCGTCCCTGCCGCAGTGGCCGGCCTGTTCACCGCGATCACCGGCGTGCTGCTCGTCGCCGATCTCAAGCAGCCGAAGCGCTTCTGGTTCCTCATCACCAAGGCGAACACGTCGTCGTGGCTCGTGCGTGGGGCGTGGATCCTCGGTGGCTTCGCGCTCGTCACGGCGCTGTGGGGCCTGGCGGGCATCGTCGACACGCCGGACGTCATCGAGGTGCTGGCGTTGCCGGCGGCGCTGCTGGCGGCCGGCACGGCCGGCTACACCGCATTCCTGTTCGGGCAGTGCGAAGGTCGCGACCTGTGGCAGACGCCGCTGCTCCTGCCGATCCTGCTCGCCCAGGCCGCCATCGCCGGCGGCGCGACGTACTCGGTCCTCGACGTGGCGATGGACGTCCCTGACGTGCGAGCGATCCGGGTCGCAACGCTCGCCGCGCTCGCTGCCCTCGCCGTGCTCACGGCGTCGGAGCTGTGGCTGACCGGCCGTCGATCGACGGCGAGCCGCAACGCCGAGATGGCCATCGCCGAGTTGACGAGGGGTCGCTACGCCGTGCGGTTCTGGGGTGGCGGGATCGGTGCCGGCATCGTGGCGCCCGCTCTGTTGCTGGCGATCGCGCTGGCGACGGACACCGGCGCCGTCGCGCTGGCGGCGATCGCCGGGCTGCTCATCGTCGGCGGGCTGTACTGCTACGAGGATGCGTTCGTGGGCGCCGGTCAATCGGTGCCGCTGAGCTGAGGACGCCGGATGTCGCTCGCCAACCATCCACCGCACGACCAGTGGCACGACTGGACCGAGCTCGACGCCAAGGCGTGGCCCGATCGCGTCGAGCGCCACTACACGCTGGTGCCGACGACGTGCTTCAACTGCGAAGCGGCATGTGGCCTGACCGCGTTCGTCGATCGCGAGACCGGCGAGATCGCCAAGTTCGAGGGCAACCCCGAGCACCCGGCGAGCCGCGGCCGCAACTGTGCCAAGGGTCCGGCGACGCTCAACCAGGTCCACGACCCGGAGCGGGTGCTGTATCCGCTGAAGCGCTCGAGCGAGCGCGGGGCCGGCGGCTGGGAGCGCATCTCGTGGGACCGGGCGCTCGACGAGATCGGCGCCCGCATCCGGCGGGCGTTCCAGGAGGGCCGCCGCAACGAAGTGATGTACCACGTCGGCCGCCCGGGCGAGGACGGCTACACCGACCGCGTGCTGAAGGCGTGGAACGTCGACGGCCACAACAGTCACACCAACATCTGCTCGTCGAACGCCCGGATCGGCTACCAGTCGTGGATGGGCCACGACCGCCCGTCGTCGGACTTCGCCAACGCCGAGGTGATCTTCCTCATCTCGTCGCATCTCGAGGCCGGGCACTACTTCAACCCCCACGCCCAGCGGATCATGGAGGCCAAGGCCAACGGGGCCACGCTGATCTGCGTCGATCCGCGCCTGTCGAACACCGGTGCCAAGGCCGACTTCTGGCTGGCGCCGTGGCCGGGCACGGAACCGGTGATGCTGCTGGCGATCGCTCGCCTGCTTCTCGAGCACGGCACGTGGCAACGCGAGTTCGTGCGGCGGTGGGTCAACTGGGAGACGTTCCTCGCCGAGGTGCGGCCCGACCTGCCATCCACGTTCGACTCGGTCGAGCAGGCGCTGCTCGACCACTACGCCGACTACACGGTCGAGCGGGCCGAGCGCGTCTGCGGGGTCGCCCGCGACACGCTGCGCACGATCGCCGAGATCATCGGCCGCCACCCGACGAAGCTCGCATCGCACACGTGGCGCGCCGCCGGGGCCGGCAACCTCGGCGGATGGCAGGTGGCGCGCTGCCTGTTCTTCCTCAACGTGCTCACCGGCTCGGTGGGCA
>DATMDV010000467.1:0-8691 GCA_035557475.1 Ilumatobacteraceae bacterium | reverse complement strand
GGGGTCGTGCTGTTCCTCAGCTTCATCCTGCTGATGGCGGTGTTCCGCAGCATCCTGGTGCCGCTGAAGGCAGTCGTGATGAACCTGCTGTCAATCGGAGCCGCGTACGGCATCCTCGTCGCCATCTTCCAGTGGGGATGGGGCATGGAGCTGATCGGCGTCGACCGCGCGGGGCCGATCGAGGCCTGGGTCCCGATGTTCCTGTTCGCCATCGTGTTCGGCCTGTCGATGGACTACGAGGTGTTCCTCCTGTCGCGGATCAAGGAGGAGTACGACCGCACGAAGGACAACGCGACGGCCGTCGCCGACGGTCTGGCGGTCACCGCCAGGGTCATCACGGCCGCGGCGCTGATCATGTTCTGCGTGTTCGCCGCGTTCGCCCTCGGCGACGACCGTCAGCTCAAGCTGTTCGGGCTCGGGCTGGCGATCGCCGTGCTCCTCGACGCGACGATCGTGCGTATGTTGCTCGTCCCGGCGACGATGGAACTGCTCGGAGATCGCAACTGGTGGATCCCCAAGTGGCTCGACCGACTGTTGCCGAACATCGACGTCGAGGGCCACGCCCACCACGAGCCAATCGTGGCGGTGGCGGACGGCACGGCGACGGGCGACGGTGTGGTCCGCGCCGGCAACGGCGACGGCGTCCGCGACGACGAGTCCGAGTTCGTCTGAATCCCCGAACTGTCTGCTCCAGACGAGCCCACGGGCAGTCTGGAGCAGACAGATCCGGGGTGGAGGGGTCAGTTCAGGTAGGTGAGCGTCGAGGTCTGCGCGGTCGGGCTCGACGCGACGACCACCATCGCACCGTCGACGAGGAACACGTCCTGTTGCTCACGGGCGAGGTCGAATCGCCAACGTTGGACGCCGTCGTAGCCGTAGCCTTCGATCGCCTCGCGCAGGCCGGTGTCATCGGTGATCTCCACCACGAACCCGTCACGGCCGAGGCGGACCCAGTTGCCGCCGTCCGGCTCGGCCACCGATTCGCCCGTCACGGTATCGACGACGCGCACGGGACCGCCGTTCGGCCCGGCCGCCACCACGGTCTGCACGACGGCATACGTGTGCTCGCCGACATCGGTGATCTCGTTGACCTGCACCGGTCCGGTTCGCCACGCCTGCTCGATCCGGTCGCCGGACAGGGAATACCCGGTGATCTCGTCGTCGGCCATGACGAGCAACATCGGCTCCGAGCCGTTGGTGACGTCGAACTGGTCGGGTCGCGCGACCTCGATCTGCAGCGACGACAGCTCGTCGCCGGCCACGCCGTACAGCCGGATCGTGGCGTCAAGTCCGAGACCGACGATCCGACCGTCGAATGCCGAGGCGGCGACCACGTCGCCAATGGCGATCGGGCCACCGACCCGTTCGAGGGTCTGCAGGTCGAAGACCTCGACGAGATCGTCGCGGACCGTCGCGGCGTGCGCCCAACCAACGCTCGACAACTCCGAGGTGAGCGCGTTGAGTCGCTCACCGGTTCGGGGATCGAGTCGCTCGAGCCCCGCTGGCGCGCCGTCGTCGGTGATGCCTTCGGGAAGCCGGTAGACGATTCCCTGGAACGCCACGAAAAACGACCGGTCGAGCCCTTCCTCGCGCCACAAGCGTTCGCCCGAGTCGAGGTCGTACCCGGCGATCGACCGGTCGCCGCCGCTCTCCTCGACGAGCACGATCGCCGCCCCGTCGACCTCCTCGAGTCGGGCGATGCTGCGCGACGGAGCGACGTTCACCCGCCATCGTTCGACACCCGACTCGGCGGCCAGGCCGACGAGGTCGTTCGTGACCAACTCGAGCACGACGATCGTCGACCGCGTCCCGATGATGCCGGTGACGTGGCTGGTGTCGAGCTCCGTGGTCCACGCCGGGACGGCGCCGATCGGCAGCGTCGCCAGCTGACGGGTGCCCCCGACGGCATCCTCGCCGGTGAGCTGCCACGCGATCGCACCCATGGCGACGGCGGCCAGCACCAGCGTGGCCACGAACATCCGGCGGGCGGTGCGATCGCCCGAGGTGGTGCTCGAGTCGTTCGGCGGCTCGGCCACGGCGTCGGAGGGCGCCAGCATCGACGCCGGATCCGGTGCCGGACTCTCCTCGTCGCCGACGGATACGTTCGCCCGGCCGTAGCCGGCGAACCACTGCCGAGGCTCTTCGTCGGGTTCGGGGTCATCGTCGCGGGCGTCGTGAGCAGGCGCGGAGTAGCCCGGCTTCCACATCGCGTCGGGATCGGCGCCCGGTTCGTCCCCCACGCCGCGCGATCCTACGAGGGGCGCTCGCGTTGTTTCCCGGCGGTGTCACGGCACACTCCACACCCACCGACCACGAACGGACCGACACGACCGGCCTGCCTTGACAAGCCCGCCGGCCATCACGTAGCGAGTGACACCCATGGCCAGACCTCTCGTGATCGTCGAGTCGCCGGCAAAGGCGAAGACGATCGCCAAATTCCTGGGCGACGGATTCGACGTGCGCGCCTCGGTGGGGCACGTCGCCGATCTGCCCTCGAAGGGCCTCGCGGTCGACGTGAACAACGGCTTCAAGCCCACCTACGAGCTCACCGAGCGTGGCAAGCAGGTGGTGAAGGACCTCAAGGTCGCGTTGAAGGACGCCAGCGAGCTCTACCTCGCGACCGACGAGGACCGCGAGGGTGAGGCGATCAGCTGGCACCTGCTCGAGTACCTGAAGCCGAAGGTCCCGGTGAAGCGGATGGTGTTCCACGAGATCACCAAGGCCGCCATCGATCACGCCGTCAACAACCCCCGCGGGATCGACTACGGGCTCGTCGACGCGGCGGAGACGCGCCGGATCCTCGATCGCCTCTACGGGTACGAGGTGTCACCGGTGCTGTGGAGGCGGGTGAACCGGGGATTGTCGGCAGGACGCGTCCAGAGCCCGTCGATCCGTCTGATCGTCGAGCGCGAGCGCGAGCGCATCGCGTTCGTCTCGGCCGGCTACTGGGACATCGAGCTCGTCACCGCGACATCGCCGTCATTCACCGCCGCCCTCGTGGCCGTCGACGACGCCAAGGTCGCCACCGGCAAGGATTTCGATTCCAGCGGACTGCTGCGCAAGGTTGCGGATGCCAAGCTCGTTGCACTCGACGAGCAGCGCGCCAGGGCGCTCGCGGATGGCCTCGCCGATGCCCCGTTCACGGTGCGCAGCGTCGAGGAGCGGCCGTTCCGGTCGTCGCCGAAGGCGCCGTTCATGACGTCGACCCTGCAGCAGGAGGGTGGGCGCCGGCTGCGTCTGTCGGCGTCGCAGGTGATGCGGTTGGCACAGGGCCTGTACGAGCGCGGGTTCATCACGTACATGCGAACCGACAACGTCACGCTGTCGGCGGAGGCGGTGACGGAGGTACGCGACGCGATCACCAGGGAGTACGGCCAGCAGTACGTGTCGCCGACGCCGAAGCACTACGCGTCGAAGGTCAAGAACGCCCAGGAGGCCCACGAGGCGATCCGCCCGACCACGCCGTTGCGGAGTCCCAAGCAGGTCGAGGGCGAGCTCAACAGCCAGGAGATGGCGCTGTATCGATTGGTGTGGCAGCGCACCTTGGCGTCACAGATGGCCGACGCGACCGGCATCACCGTCAGCGTGCGCATCGGCGCGGTGTCGCGGTTCGAATCGACCGAGTGCGTCTTCGCCGCGTCGGGCACCACCATCACGTTCCCCGGCCATCGGGCCGTGTACGTCGAGGCCAGGGCCGACGAGGATGGCGACCCCGGCGAGGCCGAAGCGCTGCTCCCGCCGCTCGTCAACGGCGATCAGGTTCCGGTCGGCTCGCTGACGCCGAACGGTCACGCCACCACACCCCCCGCCCGCTACACCGAGGCGTCGCTCGTGAAGCGCCTCGAGGAGCTCGGCATCGGCCGACCCTCGACGTGGGCGTCGATCATCCAGACCGTCCAGGACCGGGGCTACGTGTGGAAGAAGGGCCAGGCGCTGATCCCGACCTGGACCGCGTTCGCCGTCGTCAGCCTGCTCGAACAACACTTCGACGACCTCGTCGACTACGAGTTCACGGCCAAGATCGAAGAGGACCTCGACGCGATCGCGGCCGGCACCGGCCAGAAGGATCAATGGCTCACCCGGTTCTACTTCGGTGACGACGACACGCTGCCCGGGCTCAAGCGGCTCGTCGAGGAGAACCTCGACGAGATCGACGCGGCCACGATCAACACGTTCCCACTGGGTACCGATCCCGACGGGAACGTCGTCGTGGTGAAGCCCGGCAAGTACGGCCCGTACGTCAAGCGCGGCGACGACACCGCCGGCGTGCCCGACGACCTCCCGCCCGACGAGCTCACCGTCGACAAGGCACTGCAGTTGCTGGCGGCGCCCAAGAGCGACGTGCCGATCGGCGAGCTCGACGGCTACCCGGTGTACGCCAAGAACGGCCGGTTCGGTCCGTATGTGCAATGGGGTTCGCCCGATCAGTTGCCGCCCGGGCTCGACAAGCCGAAGATGGCGAGCTTGTTCAAGACGATGGTGCTCGAGCGGCTCACCGTCGACGAGGCCGAGACGCTGCTGCAGCTGCCCCGATCGCTCGGTGCCGATCCCTCGGATGGCCAGGAGATCGTGGCCAGCAATGGTCGCTACGGGCCATACGTCGTGAAGGGCAAGGACTTCCGATCGCTCGACAACGAGGAGCAGCTGCTCACGATCACGCTCGACCAGGCGGCCGCGATCTTCCAGCAGCCGAAGGTGTACAAGCGCGGCGGACGCAATGTCGCCCCATCGGGTCCGCTGCGAGAGTTCGGCACCGACCCGGTCAGCCAGCGAGCCGTCGTGGCCAAGGACGGCCGCTTCGGGGTCTACGTGACCGACGGCGAGACGAACGCCTCGATCGGCAAGGGCGACCGGATCGAGGAGATGCTGCCCGAGCGTGCCTACGAGTTGCTGGCGATCCGTCGCGAGGCCGTGGGGACCAAGGGCGGGTCGACCAAGAAGCCGGCGGCCCGCAAGAAGGCGCCGGCGAAGCGGAAGGCGAAGAAGGCCGCGGCCAAGAAGTCCGCGCCGCACAACGGTGAACACGCACCGATCTGACCGGTTAGCGTTGCCTGCCAGCGCGGATGATGGGGGGTTTCGATGATGCGACGCACGCGTCTGATCGGTGGCATTGCGCTGATCGTCGGAGCGGGTCTGCTGGGCGGTGCGCACGCTGGTGCCCAGGACGACGGTGACGACTCCCTCGACGAGCTCAGGGCGTTGATCCCCGAGGGTGAGCCCGGCGAGTACGACCTCACCGAGGCCGACGCGCTCTACGGCCAACTCGCCGCGGCATATGGCGCGTCGACGGCCGTTGAGGACTTCGGTACCGGGAGCGAGCTCACCGGTGTGTGCGGCGGCTTCGCATACTCGTACGACGAGGACGGCCAGCTGCTCGACGCGGCCGCCGATTGGGGCGATGACAATCCTCCCGTCGACCTGCTCGACGGCGGCCAGGCCTTCACCAGCAGCAACCGCTTCAAGGTCGACACCCGCGGTGTCGTGATCTACTACGGGTTCATGCCGCACGAGGGTGACGGCCCGCTCGACCACGATTGGGAGGTCAAGACGTCCGGCATCAGCCTCGATTCCGGAGGCGACCCCAACCCCTCCGCCGAGAACCGAAACGCCGGCCTCGTCGACCTGAACGACGACCTCCCCGTGAAGTTCTCCGCCAATGCCAAGGTGACGGGGGAGCTCACGTCGGCCAACATCGGCGACTGCGTGGGGGAGGGGCACGTCGAGCTCATCGGCAACGGTCTCGCCGACCCGGTCGGGATCGCGGCGATCGCCCTGTTCGCCGGCGGTTTGCTCGGCCTGCTGTTCAACGCCCGTCCGGCGATGACCTGGAAGGAGGGCTGATCAGCATGCAACCTGCGACGCCCACCACGACGACCACCACCGTCAGGACGGCGGAGGCGTACCGCAAGCCCCATCCGATCCGCGGGATCCTGTGGGGGCTCCTCATGGGGATCGGTGCGGCGGTCATCGCGATCCTGCTGAAGGTCATCCCCTTCGACCTCGTGTGGGCCCTGATCGTGCTCGGCGCGGGCATCCTCCTCGGGATCCTGTGGAGCACGCTCGGTCCGGCGAAGAAGCCCAAGGGTGATCCGCCGTGGCGTCCGACCGAACAGGTCACACAACGTCCCGACTGGGATGCCGGGCCGGTACCCCCGTCACCATCCACCCCGCCCGGCGTCGAGCCGCTCACCATCCGCCCGCTCGATGTCGAACCGCTCGACATCGATTCGCCGGCGAGGGCCGAGGTGGCCACCTCCGACGTGCCCGTCGTCGACGTGCCGGCAGAGACACCGCCCGACGTGGCGGAGCCCTTCGACGCGCCGGTCGCCGAGCCGCCGAGCACGAACGACCCCCCGCCGCGATCGGATCCGCCTCCTCCGCCGCCACCTCCTCCGCTGCGGGACTGACGCCGGACGCCAACGACAGCTGACCGCGCCGGCGCCGGTCGGCCTATGGTGATCATCCGATGTCGCCCCCCGTCTACATCGCCCTCGAAGGGCCGGAGGGTTGCGGCAAGAGCACCCAGGCCAAGCGGCTGGCCGCCGCGATCGGTGCCGTGCTGACGCGTGAGACGGGCGGGACCCCGATCGGCGAGCGCCTCCGGACGATTCTCCACGACGTGACCGTGACCGAGCTCGACGCCCGAGCCGAGTCGCTGATCGTCGCCGCCGATCGGGCCCAGCACGTGACCGAGGTCGTTCGCCCGGCGCTCGACGCGGGGCGGCACGTCGTGAGCGATCGCAGCGTCTACTCATCGCTCGCCTACCAGGGCTACGGGCGCGAGTTGCCGATCGAGGAATTGCGGTCGATCAACGACTGGGCGACCCGCGGCACGTGGCCCGATCTCGTGGTGCTGCTCGACGTCCCGACCAAGGTGATCGCCAAGCGCATGAGGTCGCGCCATCTCGATCGCTTCGAGCGTGCCGGCGCGGACTTCCACACCAGGGTCGCGGGCGGATTCGCAGCGATGGCGGCCGCTGATCCCGAGCACTGGACGATCGTCGACGCCAGTCGGTCGGAAGCCGTTGTCGGGAGAGCGATTCGGACGATCGTCCAGGAGCGGCTGGCGGTCTGATGGCGAGCATCTGGGACGCCGTCGTCGGGCAGCCGCGGGCAGTCGAACGGCTCATCCGGGCTGCCGCCCAGCCCGTGCACGCCTACCTCTTCGTCGGACCGTCGGGCTCGACGAAGAAGCAGGCGGCGCGGGCGTTCGCCGCGCTCCTGATCGGTGGCGTCGACGACCCGGACAGCCGCGACGCCCGACTCGCGCTGGCCGGCCTGCATCCCGACATCAGGGAGATCGAGCGGGCCGGCCCGGCGATCTCGGTCGATCAGTCTCGCGAGATCGTGCGCCTCTCGTCGCTGGCCCCGATCGAGAGCGATCGCAAGGTGATGATCCTCGCCGAGTTCCACCTCCTGCTGCCGCAAGGCGCGGCACTGCTACTGAAGACGATCGAGGAGCCCCCGCCGTCGACGATCTTCATCGTGCTCGCCGACTTCGTGCCCGCTGACCTGGTGACGATCTCGTCGAGGTGCGCGCGGATCGAGTTCCGCTCGATCGACGACGACGTGATCGTCGAGCGACTCGTCGGCGAGGGGGTCGACGCCGAGTCGGCCGCCGATGCCGCCCGCTCGGCCACTGGCGACCTCGACCGGGCGCGGCTCCTCGCCGCCGATCCCGATCTCGTCGAACGGCGACGGGCGTTCGCATCCGTCCCGTCGCAACTCGACGGCAACGGCGCCACCGTCATGCGTCTCGTCGAGGAGCTGCTCGGCCTGATCGACAGCGCCGCCCGTCCCCTCGCCGAGCGCCAGGCAACCGAGGTGGCGGCGCTCGACGAGCGCATCGAGCGCTTCGGTGAGCGCGGCAGCGGCAAGAAGACGCTCGACGAGCGCCACAAGCGCGAGCTGCGCCGCCACCGCACCGACGAACTGCGCCACGGGCTGTCGGTGCTCGCCGGTTCCTACCGCGACGCCTTGGTCGCGGGCACGATCGACCGTCCCGGCGGGGTCGCCGCCGCCGTCACCCACATCCACGAGGCGATCGAGGCCCTCGAACGCAACCCCAACGAGCCGCTTCTCCTCCAGTCCCTCCTGTGGTCCCTCCCCGTCCTGTCTGCCTGAAACGAACCGGCGCGCCGTATGACGCAGACAGAACGCGGGGCGGGGTGGGGCGAGGCGGGACCGGTAGGATCTGGCGGTCTCGCCCAGATAGCTCAGTCGGTAGAGCAACGCACTCGTAATGCGTAGGTCGTGGGTTCAATTCCCACTCTGGGCTCCAGAACAACGGGGCTGTCGGTCGGGCCGGATTCGACGGGTGGGGTGACACCACCGTCGAGATGGGTGGTTGCCTTCTGGTCGATCAGTCCAACGCCGGTCACACTGACAGGGCGTGAGCGGTGTTGTCCTGTACCGGCTGAGGTCCGATGTCCGCCGTCGCTGGCGTGCCGTGCTCGGCCTCGCCCTGCTCGTCGCCGTGCTCGGCGGCATCGCGCTCGCCACTGCAGCAACTGCACGCGACCGTCGGCTGGCATGCGTCGGTGATCGCCCTGACGGCGCTGGCGATCGGCGCCCCGCTCGGGATCGCGCTCGGTCGGGCCGTATGGCGGCGGTACGCCAGCGGGCTCGATGCCTCTGCTCCAGCAGAGACACCGTGGATCTGGCTCGCCGTGGCAGTCGTCGCGACGTTCG
>DATMDV010000466.1:0-18387 GCA_035557475.1 Ilumatobacteraceae bacterium | reverse complement strand
GAGGCCGCCCGGGAGTACTCCGGTCAGACGACCGGCGCCGTCCTGCCGCAGTGCCTGTAGGGGACGAGATGCGGGCGGCCCGGGCCGCCCGCATTTCCCCTACCGGCGTAGTGATAATTGCCGGGACGTCCACGTAGACTCGTTGCCGTGAGCGAGCTGTTCCTGGTCGAGGGGTTGCACGCCAAGCCCGCCGTCGTGCCCGCCGGGGGGTCTGACCACGAGATCCTGCGTGGTCTCGACCTCACCGTCAACGCCGGCGAGATCCATGCGATCATGGGCCCGAACGGGTCGGGCAAGAGCACGCTCGGGACGACCCTGATGGGTTCGCCCGAGTACGAGGTCACTGCCGGAACGATCACGTACAAGGGTGACGACATCACCGCCTGGCCGACCGACGAGCGGGCCAAGGCCGGGATGTTCCTCGCCTTCCAGTACCCGCAGGAGATCCCCGGCGTCTCGGTGATCCAGTTCCTCCGCCAGGCGCTCTCGGCGCGCAAGGGCATCGACTTGTCGGTGCTCGAGCTGAGGCTCGCCACGATGGAGTGGATGAAGCGACTCGGCATGGACTCGTCGTTCGTCGACCGCTACCTCAACGAGGGCTTCTCCGGAGGTGAGAAGAAGCGCAACGAGGTGATGCAGATGGCGATCCTCGAGCCCGAGCTGGCGATCCTCGACGAGACCGATTCGGGCCTCGACATCGACGCCCTGCGCACCGTCGCCAGAGGCATCAGCGAGGTGCGCGCCGACCGACCCGAGATGGGTGTCGTGTTGATCACCCACTACCAGCGGCTGCTCGACGAGATCGCGCCCGACCAGATCCACATCCTCATCGACGGGCGCATCGTGGCCAACGGTGGCATGGAGCTCGCCCAGCAGCTCGAGCGCGACGGCTACGAGGCATTCAGGATGCTCACATGAGCCTCGACGCCGACGCCGTTCGTCACGACTTCCCGTTCCTGCGTCGCCGGATCGACGGCGAGCCGGTCGTCTACCTCGACTCGGCCAACACGTCGCAGAAGCCACGCCAGGTGATCGACGCCATGACGCGGTTCATGGAGTGCTCGTACGCACCGATCAACCGCAGCGCGTACCGCATGGCGGCCGAGGCCACCGACGCATACGAGGAGGCGCGCGCCGCCGTCGCCCGGTTCGTCAACGCGCCGCAGGCCGACGAGGTGATCTTCACCAAGAACGCCACTGAGTCGCTCAACCTCGTCGCCGCCGCATGGGGCCGCGCCAACTTGCGCGCCGGCGATGTGGTGGTGCTCACGCACATGGAGCACCACGCCAACATCGTGCCGTGGCACATGCTCGCCTCCGAGCTGGGCATCGAGCTGAGGTGGGTGCCGCTCACGCCTGACGGGCTGCTCGACCTCACCGAGCTCGACGAGTTGCTGCACGGCGCCAAGGCGTTCGCGTTCACGGCGATGAGCAACGTGCTCGGCACGCTCCCGCCCGTCGCCACACTGTGCAAGGCCGCCCACGACGCCGGCGCGATCGCGATCGTCGACGCCTGCCAGTACGTGCCCCACAACGTCACCGACTTCACGGCGTGGGACGCCGACTTCGTCGCCTTCTCGAGCCACAAGATGTGCGGGCCGTCCGGCATCGGGCTGCTGTGGGGGAAGATGGAGCTGCTCGAAGCGATTCCCCCGTTCCTCGGCGGCGGCAACATGATCGCCGACGTCCGCCTCGATGGGTTCACGGCCGCGCCGGTTCCCGCCAAGTTCGAGGCCGGCACTCCGGCGATCACCGAAGCGATCGGTCTGGGTGCGGCGGTGAAGTATCTCGAGGGTCTCGGCATGGCCAACGTCCGCCGCCACGAGATGGAGATCACGCAGTATGCGCTGTCGACGTTGCGCGAGCGCTTCGGCGACGAGATCACGATCTACGGACCCGACAACGTCGAGGTCCGCGGCGGCGTGCTCAGCTTCAAGTTCGGCGACGTGCATCCCCACGACGTCAGCCAGGTGCTCGACCAACGCAACGTCTGCGTGCGCGCCGGGCATCATTGCGCAAAGCCGCTGATGCGCGAACTCGGCGTCAACGCCACCGCCAGAGCAAGCTTCTACCTGTACAACACGACCGCCGACGTCGACGCCCTCGCCGACGCGCTCGACGGCGCCCACGACATCTTCGGGTTCTGAACACTCCGAACTCCACCCGCCCGAATCGCACTGCCACCAAATCATCGACGAAGAGAGAGCAACATGCCCGGCCTCGAAGATCTCTACCGCGAGATCATCCTCGACCATTACCGCACGCCGCGGAACCGGGGCGAGCTGCCCACGCCGCCGGCGGTGGTCGCCCAGGGCCACAACCCGTTGTGCGGCGACGAGATCACCGTCTACCTCCAGGTCGACGACGACCGCGTCAGCGACGTCAAGGTCGCCGGTCAGGGCTGCTCGATCTCACAATCGTCGGCGTCGATGATGAGCCAGGCGATCATGGGTAAGTCGGTGCCGGAGGTGCGGGCGCTGGTCCGCAAGTTCAAGTCGATGATGTCGATCGAGGACGCGTCCGCCGACGACGACGGGCCTTCCGATGCCGATGTCCAGCTCGGCGATCTCGAAGCGCTCCAGGGTGTCGTCAAGTTCCCGGTCCGGATCAAGTGCGCGACGTTGGCCTGGAACACGCTCCTGGAATCGTTGCACGAGGCAGCCGCCGACCCCTCCCCCAACCGCACCTGATCGCTGGTGCCGCCCGACCCCCCGAACCAGTGGCCTGACTTCGAGCACCGCGTACGAGCCGGCAGGGCGATCCGCGACATCGGCCACGCGCTCGTCGGCCACCAGGTACCACCCGAGCTCCTCGAGCGCATCTCCGACGTGCTCGAACCGCTCGCCGCCGAGCTCGATCGAGGCGCGCCGCGCAGCCGCGACGCGGCGTCGTTCTCGCAGGAGCGGTTCGCGGCCCCCGGGGAACTCCCACTGACCGGCTACGACGACCGGCCCGTCTCGGGCCGCTCCAGCCCCTGGAGCCTCGACCCCGAGATGCACCGTCACGGCGACGAGATCGAGGCGATCGTCGTCCTGCGCGCCGCCCACGAGGGCGCCCCTGGCCGCAGCCACGGCGGCATCGTCGCCGCCCTGTTCGACGACGTCTTCGGGTTCGTGCTCGGGGTCGTCGAGCAACCCGCGTTCACGGGTGAGCTGACGATCCGCTACGTCGCCCCGACTCCTCTGCACCGGCGGCTGTCGTGCCGGGTGCGCCTGGCCGAGCGGGTCGGCCGCAAGCTGCTCATGACGGGCGAGCTGGTCGACATCGAGGGCCCCGACGAACAGTTGCTCGTCAGGGCGAACGCGACGTTCATCGCCGTCGACCCCTCCGCCTTCGACCAAGCCACCGCCGAACGCCCCGCCCCACCCGACGAAGACCAGTAGCCGCGGCAATCCCCGATCGAGGTAGGTCGAGTGGTCAGTCGGCCCATTTGGTGCCGGGGAGGATGTAGCGGCGGTGCCAGACGCCGCGGGGGTCCTCGCCGTGGATGGGCATCCGCCACGTCGTGACGCGTGTCGTCGCCGCGGTGAGGTCCACAGCGCACAGCGCTCGCGGTTGGTCGTCAGTGCCGTCGACGTAGGCGTCCGCCCACTCCTGCCGCGTGTAGCGCCGGGCGATCCGGCGGTAGAGGTCGCGCCACTCGTCGTCCTCGCCCGGTGGGTGCACGACCTCGGCGACACCCTGGATCGTGACCTTGCGGTGCGGGGTCGTGCCTTCGTCGATCGAGATCCCGACCCGCGGGTCGCGCTGCAGGTTGTGCCAGATCACCGCCGGCGCGCGGGGTGTGAACAGGATCCGGCGGTCGACATGGACGAACCACAACGGAAGGACGCGTGGCATCCCGTCGGCGTCGGTGGTGGCGATGCGGGCCAGGTGACCCGGTTCGTCGAGGAACGCCACCACCTCGTCGTCGCCGAGTCCGGGCATCGGTCGATCACTTGGCTTTCGTGATCTGCAGCCCGAACGATGTCATCACCCGATCGCCGACCCGCAGCCGCATGTGCGGGTCGTGCGTGTACGGCTGGACGTCGATCTTGCGCTCCGACGGGTGTGACGAGCTGACGTAGTAGTTGCACTGCACGTCGTGTCCGGCGCCGCGCAGACGCCGGACGAGGCGGCGCAGATCGCGGGAGCGGTAGAAGCACACGTAGTCACCGGCGGCGACCGATCCGTGGACGGCGAGGTCGACGTGGTCGACACAGTCGAACTCGGTCGTGTGCACGGCGACGCCGCCGGGACGCAGGCAATCCATCGCGGCCATGACGAAATCGAACCCGGCATCGGGCGAGCCGAGGTGCTCGAAGCAGCACGACGACCAGAGGCCGTCGAAGCCGTGCAGATAGTGCGGGATGGCGTTCATGTCGACTGGCTCGAACGACACCAACTGCGTGAAGCGATCGTCGGGGCACACCGACGGTCGGCGGATGGCGTCGAGCTCGGACGCGTGTTGGCCGCTGGTGCTCCACGCTCCTGCCTGGGCACTCGGCTGGTCGGTGGCGACGACGGTGACGCCGAGTGCCGCCAGCGCCGGCACGATCGGCTCGCGACCGACGCCGAACCCGAGCACCCGTTGACCGGGCCGCAGCACGTGATCACGATCCAAGGCCTCCATGATGAAGCACCACTCCCACGTCTTGCGGTGGTAGGTGTTGCGCTCGTCGAGCAGCTCGAGCCAGCGGAGGTAGGCGGCATCGCCGGCGTGGGCGCCGGAGGCCACCTGCGACATCGAGGTGGTGAACGACGACGGACGCAACGAACGCGCTCGATCGCGCGCTTCCGCGAGCGTCAGCTCGAAACGCCTGACCACGGGCTCCGCCCGTTTGCGAATCGCGGTGATGTCGACGCTCATCGCCGGGCGAGCTCGACGACGACGGCACCGCTCGCACGGACCAACTCGTCCGGGGACAAGGGGAACACGTCGTGCCACGTGCCGGCAGCCGCCCACACCTCGTCGTAGCGGAGCAGATCGGGGTCGACGAACACGCGGAGCTCGGTGGCGTGGCCGAACGGCGGAACACCACCGATCGGGTAGCCGGTGACCGTACGCACCACGTCGGCGTCGACGCGCGAGCAGGTCAGCCCGCCGGCAGCCACGGCGAGCTTGGTCTCGTCGAGCCGGTTCGCCCCGCTCACGTAGGCCAGCACGACCTCACCATCGACGGCGAAGATCAGGCTCTTCACGATCTGGCCGACGTCGACGCCGATCGCGGCCGCCGCGTCGGCAGCCGTCTTGGTGCCGTCGGGGAACCGGCGCGAATCGATCTCGAGCCCGAGGCGGCGCGCCGCCTCGACGACCCTGACGACGTTCGGATGCAGGTCGCTCACGATCCCTCGACGGTAGCGCCGCCACCTCCGGCAATCAGCACGTTCAGGGATTCAGCACGTCGGCGGGACGCACGTCTCCGACTCGTGTCGCCTGCTCGAAGGCATGCGCGAACCGCAGCAGATCGAGGTCGCCGCGCGGTCGCCCGACGAACTGGACGCCCACCGGCAGACCGTCGTCCGTGAAGCCGGCGGGCACCGCCAACGCCGGGCAGCCCATCACCGTGACGTCGGAGCACGAGCGCATCCAGTCGATGTACGTGTCCATCGTGACCCCGTCGACCTCGGTCACCCATTCACACTCGATATCGAACGGTGGGACCTGCGACACCGGCAGCGCGAGCACGTCGTAGCGCTCGAAGAACAGCCGGACACGATCGGCGAGCTTGGCATGGGCGACGCTCGCGCGGGCGTGATCCTGCAGCGACCGCCGGCGGGCCTCCTCGATGTTCCAACGGATCGTGTCCTTGAGCTCGGTGCCGTGCCGGTCGTAGAGGTCACCGAGCCGGATCTCCATCCCCCACGCCCGGAGGACCTGGAAGATCTCGCGTACATCAGTGAGATCGGGCGCGGCCGCCTCGACCTCGCATCCGAGCGAGATCAGCACCTCTGGGACGTTCGCGAGAGCCGACCGCACCGCTCGGTCGACCGGCAACCCGAGGTCCTCCGACCAGGCGACGCGCCACCCGTTGACGTCGGTTCGCAGATCGACGTCGAACACCGCGCCGGGCTCCGACAGCGAGATCGGCGATCGAGGATCGGGACCCGCGAGCACGCTCAGGAGGAGCGCCACGTCGGTCACCGTGCGTCCCATCGGTCCGTGGGACGAGAGCACCGTCCATGGCGTGACCGTCGGCCACGCCGGCACCCGACCAGGTGACGGTCGCATGCCGACGACGTTGCAGAACGACGCCGGGTTGCGCAACGATCCGCCCGTGTCGCTGCCATCGGCGATCGGCACCATGCACGTGGCGAGCGCCACGGCCGCGCCACCGCTCGATCCCCCACAGGTCTTCGACGGGTCGTACGGGTTGCGGGTCGCGCCGAAGACCCGGTTGAACGTCTGCGAGCCGGCGCCGAACTCGGGCGTGTTGGTCTTGCCGATCGTGATCGCGCCGGCTGCCCGCATGCGTTGGACGATGAGCGCATCCTCGGTCGGCACGTGGTCGGCGAACAGCGGCGAGCCCATCGTGGTGCGGATGCCCGCCGTCAGCTCGAGGTCCTTGTGGGCGATCGGCAGCCCGTGGAGTGGTCCGACCTCGGCCCCGGCCGTGAAGCGTTCGTCCGCCGCCGACGCCCAGTCGTTCGCCATCTCGGGCACGAGTGTGACGATCGCGTTCAGCGCCGGATTGATCCGCTCGATGCGGTCGAGATGGGCGGCCAGCAACTCGCGCGCCGAGACCTCACCGAGTCGGACGAGGCGCGCCTGCTCGACCGCCGGACGCAGCACCAGGTCGTCGACGTCGCTCATGTCGCCATTTGTACCTGACGGTCGTCGACCATCGTCGCCGCACCACCGGATGCGAGCACGGCGGCGCCCGCGATCGAGCACCCGGCGGCGACGAGATACGACGTCCGGTAGCCGCCGGCGTTGTCGTGCAGCCAGCCCAGCACGAGCGGCCCGAGCGCGGTGCCGAGCATCATGATGAACTGCGACCGACTGAAGATCCGTGGGTAGTCGAACACCCCGAACCGCTCGGCGATGAGCAGCGGCTGGAGCATCAGGATGTTGCCGACCGTCGCGCCGAACACCACGATCGCCGCGAACAGCGCAACCCGCGACTCCGAGAACGCGATCGCGACCATCGCCACGCTCTGCACTCCAGCGAGCGCGACCGTGAACCCGGCCATCGGCAAGCGGGCCACGACGCGTCCCCCGACCAGTCGTGCGACGACCGATGTGCCGGCGAGGAACAGCGTCGCGAACGACGCCGTGCTCTTGTCGGTGCGTTCCTCGGCCAGCCGCACGAGCTGCTGGATCGCGCCGACCTGCGAGCCGAGCACGAACAGGTACCCGAGCGTGATCGCCGCGAAAAAGCGGGTCCGCACGGCATCGGCGTAGGTCGAACCGGTCACCGCCGGGCGAGGCACGTCGTGTGACGAGCGCTCACCGTCGGGCAGCCAACCGACAGTCGTCGGATCGGGCCGCACGAGCCACAACGCGAACGGCGCGGTGCCGAGCACGAAGACCAGCCCCAGCCACGGTGTGCCGGACTCGAGCCCACGCTCGTCGAGCAGCCACTTGGCCGCCGGGGTCAGCAGGATGCCGCCGACCGACAGCCCCGTCGACGCCACCGACAAGGCGACCGACCGGCGGCGGTGGAACCACCGCGTGATCACCGTGGTCGTCGGCACCATCCCGGCGCCCGACCAGCCGATCGCGAACACGCCGTAGACGACGAACAGCTGCCACTTCTCCTGCACCTGTCCGAGGATCGCCAGCGCGCCACCGCCGAGCAGACTGCCGCCCACGATGACGAAGCGCACGTCATAGCGGGCGACCAACCGCGCCGTCCAGACCCCCACGATCCCGCCGACGAAGAAGAACAGCGTCGTCGCCAACGAGACCGAAGCGACCGCCCACCCGCGCTCGCGGCTGAACGCATTGAGGTACACGGCGAGCCCATAGAAGCCGAGGCCCGACGACGTGCTCAGGACGATGAAGCATCCGGTGACGACTCGCCAACCGGGGAACCGGTCCGAGCTCACGCGACGATCCGGTCGATCCTCGCTGCCAGGTCGCGATCGGCGTCGGTGACGACGTTGCCAGCCGAGTGCGACGACAACGTGATGTCGACGCGGTTCCACGAGTTCGACCAGTCGGGATGGTGATCGGCCTTCTCGGCCACCAGCGCCACCCGGGTCATGAACGCGAACGCTTCGGAGAAATCCGCGAACTCGAAGACCCGGTGGAGTCCCCCGTCGCGCTCCTCCCATTGCGGAACGGCGTCGGCAGCCATGCCGACGACGTTAGCGAACGGGCCATCGACAAAATGCGGTCGAGATGTTCAAGAACACGATGAAAACAGGTGTCCTCCTCGCCGGCTTGGGCGGGTTGATCGTCGCCGTCGCCAGGCGTTGCGTTCGGCGAACGAGCGGTCGAACCCGATCGCCACGCTCGTGGTTGCGCTCGTCGCGCCGATCGCAGCCTCGCTGATCCAGATGGCGGTCTCGCGGTCACGCGAGTTCGAGGCCGGCAGCGCTGCTCGCCTCCAGGCGATCTGACGCCCACCACCACCCGTTCTGTCTGCTTCAAACCCAGCCCAGGGCCGTCTGAAGCAGACAGTTCCGGGTTCTCGGCGTGGATCAGCCGCTGGGCGGCATGTCCAGGGTTGCGGCGTCTTTGTACCTGATCCGCAGCGCGGAGTACGCCAGTCTCACCTCGACCGAAGGGGAGCCGCCGCTGGTCCAGCGGTTGTCCAGCGCTGTCACCGTCGCGCCCTTCAGTTCGTAGATGACGAATGGTTGGCCGGCGACATCAGAGGTCGTGATCGTCACTGAGTTGAGCACCTTGCCACCGCTCGCCAACGGTGCCCAGGCGGACACTGCGTCGGCGACGAAATGCAGCGCGACGGCCGGCGCGCCGTTCAGCGCCGCGCCAGCACCGGCGGCGCGGAACTTCATCGCCCGCGCCTGTCCGACGGCGGCGCCGTCGACCTGTACGTTGCCGAAGCTCACAGCGCCACCGCTTTCCCGACCCGGGGATCGAGAAACGTCATCGACGACCCCACGAGCGTGAACACCTCGGTGTCGATCGGCATGTCGGCCTGAGCGGTCGCCTCGTACGTTTGCACGGCCACGTCGACGAGCTCGATCGTGACCTGCAGCTCGCTTTGGGTGAACACATCGACTGCCACCGACGCGAGGCGCTGGCCCCTGGCCAACGCACCGAGCAGCATGGGCGTGATCACGACGTCGGTGTCGCGATGCAACGTGAGCTGGCGTGAGCCGCTCGACAAGAACTCCCAGTTGACGGTGAGCAGCCGAGCCGGCGACACCCCCTTCTTGCCGGCGGGCGGTGCGGGCGCGCCTGCGAACCGCAACTCATAGGTGCTCGTGGATTGGAAGGGCATCAGGATCCTCCTCGTCGACGGACGTAACGTCAGGACAGCTCGTAGACCTCGTGGGACACCATCGGACCCACCGCGATGCCGCCGGTGACGACGAAGCGCCCATCCGGCAGGGCCTGCGTCGAGTGCTGGTAGCGCGCCGTCACGAGTGGCGCAACGGGTTCCCAGCTGTCAGCGACCGGGTCGAACACCGAGCCGATCGCGACCGCATCGGCGCCGGTGTATCCGCCGAGGCACAGCACCCTGCCGTCGGCGAGCGTGCTCGCGGTGAGCAGACCGCGGGCGCGGCCGAGCGGCGCCGCGTCGTACCACGAGCCGTCGTTCGGGTCGAGCACCTGGCAGCTGGCGAGCATGCCCGACGGGCTGAGGCCGCCGATCAGCAACACGAGTCCACCGTCGAGCAACGCGGTCGCGTGCTGCGACCGGGCGAAGGGCAGCGCCGGCGTCGCCAGCACGGCGGGCGCAACGGCGGCGGCACTGGCACCGACGCTGGTCGGCGACGGTGCAGCACCGGCGGGCGAGGACCCACCGCGGCATCCCGCCATCGTCGCCGCCAGCCCCGTACCCGCACCGGCGAGGAACGCCCGACGTGACGCCGACCAGCCGGCCGGCGCCGGATCGGGAACGCAGAACCAGCTCATGGGCAGCTCCCCCACTTGATCGTGCCGAACTCGCCCGGCTCGCCCCACCGGAAGCAGGCGGTGCCGGTGTTCGAGTTGATCTCGAGGTCGATGAACAGCGGGACGTTCCACTTCGAACGGGGGCTCTCCTCGACGAACGAGGTGGCGCTGCCGCGCTTGAACGCCTCCGAGTACAGCACCTGGGCGGTCCCCGCGAACTCGAACGAGGGTGCCTGGTCGTGCCGCAGTTCGATCTCGAGTGTGTAGCTGGCGCTGCCGTAGAGCCGCCCGAGGGTCTGCTCGAGCCCTTGCTGATGTGACGCCGGCGAAGGATCGAGCGTGAACACGACGGTTCGAACCGCGGCGTGCAACGTGTTCTCCGCCGGCGCTGCCAGGGCGTCCGGGTTCGGGTTGATCTTCGTCGACGACTCGTTGACCTTCAGCGCCGACTCACCGATCAGCGTGTACCGCATTTGGGTGCCGACGAACGTGATCTCACCCTTGATCTTCACGAAGAAGCCGGGCCGCGAGATCTCGCCCGACAGCTGGGCCCACGTCACGCGTGGAGGCGAGCCAGCCGGGTCGACCGATCCCATCGAGAACGACCACGGCGCGTTGATCCCCTTCAGAGCCTTGCCCTGGGCGAACTCGCCGTCGATGCGCCACGAACCCTGCTGCGGCTGGACGCCGGTCGCCTCATCACGGATCTTGATCCGGAAGTTCTGGATGCTGGAGTTGCTGCCGTGGTACAGCACGCCGGCGATGTCGAGTGATCCGAGCTCGCCGAGCGCGACGGTGCCCTGGATGTCGGCCTTGGCCGCATCGACGACACCCTTCACGGTGGCCTTGACCGAGCCCGCCGAGATCGACGCGTTGAATCCGATCGCGACCGGTGGGGTGGCAGCGGCGACGTAGTCGAGCTGGAAGCACGGCCCCGACGTCCCCAGCCGCGGCACGGTCGTCGTGGGCGACGACTGGCCGAGTCCACCGCCGGGGAACGGGCCGCCGGATCCCCTCGAACCCGAGCCACTGATCCCGACCGTCGTCGGAGCTGCGACGAGGGACGCCTGACAGCGCCCGTCGCCTCCGAAGCTGACCCCGGCCACCGAGATCGTGCCGGGGTTGAACCGCATGTGGACTTCCTGGAACTCGCCCCCGGCGAACTTGGCGTCGCCGGCGAGGATCATCTGGTGACCCATGATCGTGGCGTCCGCCTTGGCCGAGAACGTGGCGTCGAACGTCGCGGACACTGCGTCCAGGGCGGCCTCGGCGTGCAGCTTCAGGTTGGTCACCGACGTGCCGGGCGCGATGTTCCACGTGGTGGCACTCAGGTCGGCGACCACGGAGAGCCCCGCCGTCGGCCGCGGTAGTGACGTGCTCGGCAGCGGCGCCCCGCCTGGCGCGATGGCCGCCAGCACCCCGGCCTGCACGTCGTACACCGCCGCCAGTTGCGGCCCGTTGGGGATGCTCACGCCACCGGCGATCCGCAGCCGCATCCCGAGCGGCTGGATGTCGAGGAGCAGTTGGGTGTTGCTCACCGTGACCCCGCCGATCGCGAACGGCCCGACGTCGACGTTGGCGATCAGGCGCAGCCCGGCGATGTCAATCGTGGCGTTGATCTCGACAGAGGTGCCGAGCACGGTCGCACCGAAGCGCAGCGACACGCCAGGCGAGTACGTGATCGGGCCGATCGCGCCGCCGAGCGGAGCGAACACCAGCGAGGCATGGTCGACGGTGAAGGCGTCGTCGAGGTCGGTCTCACTCCCGTCGAGGGGTGCGAGGGGACGCAGGACCGCTTCGCCGTCGGGCTCACCGATCGTGATGTCGATGATCGGGTTCTTCGGGGCGATGTTGAGCGCCATGCGAAGGGGCTCACCGTTGTTCGTGTAGCCGATCAGGTCGGCGAGGTCGTCGGGGAGACTGCTGACCTCGGCGAGGATTCCGATCGAGGGCACCGGCGAGATCGGGACGGTGAAGTCGATCGATCCCTGCACGACGAGCGCGTTGACGGTGAGACCGTCGATGCCGACGGCATCCACCCAGCCTTCTTCGGAGAGCAGCGAGAACGAGATGCCGACCTCGGCCGGTGGCCGGAAGAACGCCTCGAGGGCGAGGTCGATCTCGCTTCGCACGGCGCCGGGCTTGGTCTCGGCCGGTGGCAGGAACAGCGTGCCCTCTCCCCCGACGCCGAGCTGGAACCCGGCGGCGCCCACCATCAGTTTGAGAAAGCCGCTGTTGAGCTGGAACCGGGTGGTGTTGACATCATTCGGGTTGCAGTTGTTTCCCGTCGGGCAGGTCTTGAACAGCTCGATGCCGTTCGGACCGAAGTCGATCGCGGCCGTGAACGTGATCGTCGGACCGCCGAGTGTGGCGCTGACGATGAGCGTGGCCTGGATGGGCGTGGGCGGCTTGAGGACGTCGTTCAGGAGCTTGCGCTGCGCCTGACCGAGGTCGATCGTGGCGATCACCGAGAGCCCGGCGTCGACGTCGACCACGACGCCGTCGTCGATCTCGACATCGTCGACCGACGCGGTCGCGAACACGATGCTGCCGGTCGCGATCGGCAACCCGAGCCCGGCGAGATCGCCGGTGGCGATGGCGACGAGCACGTCGCCGCTCGGGCTGGTCGTGAACAGCAGCCGAGCCGAGATCGACAGCCCGAGCACGCGGGCATCGCCGCGCAGGCTGGCCGCCAGCTCGCCCCCGATGTACTCGACGCGGAGCTCGAGCCGATCGATCGACATGTCGACGGCCGGGTCGGGTGTCAACGCCGGCAGTGTGGTGACCGAGCGCAACGTGAACGCCGGCTGGCCGGCGCCCGCGCCCGACGTGCCCGGCAGGCCGAGACAGGCCTGGATCTGGGTCTGGAGCGCGTTGCGGTTCGGGATCGCGATGTCGGCGGCGCCGCCGACGGCGATGAACAGCGAGCCGGCGGGCAGGCCGGCGCAGCCCTCGGGCACCGCGGCGTTGGTGAGCTGGACCGATACCTGGCGGACCGTCACGCCGGGTGCAACGCTCCACGCCCCCGACATCGCGCCGGTGATCGTGATGTCGATGTCGCTACCCGACCGAGCGAAGCGGCCGGTGAACGACGCGGCCGCGATGTTCAGGCCGGGTGCCGGCTGCCACGCCGACGTCGCTGCGGCGGCGACGGTGACGGCGAAGTCGTCAGGGGATGTGAACGATCCGTCCAGGTTGATCGCCAGGCGTGGCTCGGCATCGCCGACCAGCGCCCGGCCCGTCACCCGCAGCGTTCCGTTCGCCAGGCCGAGCCCGATCCGTTCCACCGTCAGACCGTCGATGCCGAAGTCCGGCTGGACGAGGTCGAGCGATCCCGAGATCGACGGCGACGAGCCGTACTGGACGGTGATCGATCCGCCGACAGTGCCACCGAACAGTTCGAGCCCGTCGGCCGTGATCGATGTCGTGCCGGACCCGTTGGCACCGATCGCGCCGTCGAACTGCAGCGTGCCGCCACTGTCGACAGTCGCGCTCCCGGTCAGTGTCAGCTCGTCACACCCGACGGCGAGCACCGTGTCGCCGGGTGTGAACCCGGCCGGGAGATCGACGAACGGCACCTCGCCCGGCCACCGCAGCTCGCCGGTCAGCGGGAAGTCGCACCCGGCGTCCTGGCGCCGCATCGCAAGCGGCGCGGCGAACCCGCTGGGGCCGGCGGTGCCGGAGCCGAGCGATGCGAACACGACGCACAGCGGGATCGAGCCGAGCTCGATCGGGGGCAGGTCGAACTCGGACCGCAGCTCGATCGTGCCCGACGTGAAGCAGATCTTGGTGCCGTCGATCGTGCCCGCCAGATCGTCGCCGATGATGAAGCCGAACAGGTTGATGCCGGTTGCGGAGTGGTTGACGACGGTGTCGCTGCAGGTTCCGACGGCGCCGGTGACGTCGCCGAGGAGCACTGTCGAGCTCGAGCCGAGCAGCAGAACGCGTTCGCCCTTGAACACGCGGTCGAGCACCGAACCGTTGGTGCAGCCCGACACCGGAGCGGCCGGGGGGATCGTGCCGACGTTGACGACCTGGTCGGCGGTCACGGTCCGGTTGCCGGCCGTCACGGTCACCCGCACCACCACGACGGTGTCGGCCCTGGGCGCCGCGAACGTGGTCGCCGGCTTCGTCGGGCTGGCGAACGTGACGTCGGGCCCGGCCAGCCGCGTCCACTGCACCGTCGCCCCGGTCGGTCCGCCGATCGTTGCGGTGAGGCGCACGGTCGCGCCCTTGGCCACGGTCTGGCTGGGAGCGAGCACCACCGACAACGGCGGCGCTTCCGTGGCCAGGACGGTGACGTCCTGGGTGACGGGCGTGGCACCGTCGCTGGCGGTCGCGGTCGCGCGAACCACCACCGTCTCAGGGCCGAGCACGGTGGCCGGCAACGTCATCGTGGTCGCCGCGCCGGTGGTCTTCGAGAACGTGACGGGCGGGCCGGCGACCTGGCTCCAGGCCACCTGCACGCCGGATGTGCGGCTGGGTGTCGCGGTCAGTTGGACCACCGACCCGCCCGGCGCCGACGACGGTGTGGAAGTCGCGGCGAGTGTCAACGGCGCCGGTGCGGTGCCGACGGCGATGGTGTCGACGGCCGTCCGTCCGAGGGCGTCCGTCGCCTTGACCTCGACGACGACGATCGGGCGGCCGGCGATCGGCCACGTGAGCGTGGCCTTCTGTCCGGACGTCGTGATCTTCGCAGCCGGGACGTCGACGACCGTCCAGGCGACGGTGACGGCGTCGCCGTCCGGATCGCTCGCCTTGGCCGTGAGCTCGACCGACTTGGCCGAGGCGGCCGGCACGATCGCACCGCTCGTCCTGTCGGGTTGGATCGCGCCGGTGTCGATCGTGACCGTTGGCGCGGCGTTGGCGCGCAGCACGGTGACGCGCACGCGATCGGTGTCGGTCACCACGCCGTCGGCGACGGTCAGCTCGAACTCCAACGTCTCGTTGCGTGTCAACTGGGGCGCGGCGAACGTCGTCCGTTGCCCGCTCGGGTCGGCGCCCGGATCGAGCGTGACGGCCGGCCCGGCGACCTGCCGCCACGTGAATGTGCGCGGCCGCCCGATCGACGACGTCGAGTTGCTGCCGTCGAGGATCACGACCGCCGGCGCCGTGCCCCCGCCGCTGATCGGCTGCACGGCGTCGACGGTCTGATCGGGACCCGCCTCGGCTTGGAACCCCTCGACGGCGATCGCGAACGAGCCCTTCGCCGTGCCGTCGAACGACACCGTGATCGTGGTGGGGGCGTCGAGCGGCACCAGGTCGATCGTCAGCTGGAGCGGCGGGCTGGCGGAGAACGGCGCGATGTTGGCGGTCGCCTTGCAGTCCACGCCGGTGCAGGTCCAGCCGGTGGCAGCGGCGCGAGCGCTCGTCGCCGGTGCGGTGGCCAGCTTCACGGTCGCGCCCGCGATCGGCGCGTTGCCGGGGTTGACGATGCGGACCGGCACGGTGACGGGCTTGCCGCGCTGCGCTGCCGTGGTGACGTCGGCGACGAGGGCTGGAGTGACCAAACCGGCCGGTGTGACGGTGAACGACAGACGGCTGCGGGTCACCGAGCCGTCGGGGAACTTCGCCGTGAGGTCGGCGTGGAACACCACCGGCTCTCTGCCGTCGTTCACGAACGTGTGCGGGATGGGGATCAGCGGTCCGGTCCCTTGGGCCTGGCCGGTGCCGTCGCTGAACACGATCGACCACTCGCTGAGGTTGGTCTTGGCCGTCTGCTCGCCGGGCGTGAGCGTCACTGGGAACGGCGAGCTTCCGAAGTCCGCCGAGGCCGTCCACTCCAGCGGCGCGCCCGCCTTCGAGTCAGGGGCCACCGCGATCGCGGTCGTCTTCGAGTCGGGCACCTTGGGGCCGGCCGGTGCCGCCGCCGGGGCCGCGGCCTGCGTTGTCTGGGAGGCGGGTGACGACGCCACGGCCGGCGCGACCGCGCCCGCCACCGATTCGATCACCGCCGCCGCGACCGGGCCGGCGGTTGGTGCGTTCGTCGCTGTCGGCGGGCTCGTCACCACCTTGAACGCGCCGATCGCCGGCACGACATCGACGCTGACCGTGCACGTGGCGCCGGCGCCGAGCGTGATGCCCGTTGCCACGACCTGCGGATCGCCTTTCAACCGGACCTTGGGATCGACCGCCAGTGCGGAGCCGTCGCAGTCGGTCGTCACCGTCTCGAGCGTGGGCACGACCGGGTCCGGGAACGCCAAGCCGAAGCCGACGTCGACGAGCGCGACCTTGCCCGAGTTGGTGAGCGTCCCACTCCAGGTCGACGACTCGCCCACGCGAACCGCAGGCGGCGTGAACGTCGCCGTCAACGTGGGCGGAACATCGCTGAGCTCGGCCGGGGGCGGAGCGGTCGAGTCGGAAGCCGGCTCGGCATCCACCGCCACACCCTCCGGACGCTGCTGTTGATCCGCCGAGGCGACGGTCGGCTCGGGCGCCGTGAGGCTCGCCGGCGTCACCTCGACGACCGGCACCGCTTCGGCGACGGGCAACGTCTCGGTCGGGACGTCGCGGATCTGGGTGGCGTCGATGGGAGGTGCCGCCACCGTCTCGCTGCCCTCGGCTCCCTGCACCGTCGAGACGCCGCGCACCTCGCCGTCGTCGTGCACGATCCAACCGGCGACCACCCGCTGGTCGCCGACCGTCTCGTCGGCGCGGAACAGCCCGCCGTCGTCGAGCGGGAGCGACGCCGTGAACGCCGACACGGAGCCATCGGGCGCCACGTACCGGCCGACGGCGCGCCCGTTCGAGATCGCTCCCGTCACACGCGCACCGTTGTCGTGCACGAGGTCGAACGAGTTGCCGTAGAGCTCGCCGCCGAACCAGTGTCCGAAGGACGCCCCGTCACACACGTAGACGCGCACCAAGCCCTCGTCGGTCGTGATCGCCACGAACACGTCGGGCGCCGCGTCGAAGGCACCGAGGTACGTCCCGCGGCGCGAGTCGTCGGTGAGCGGACGGGCGAAGTCGATCGCCCCGACGGGGGCGGCGGAGGCGGTCGGTGCGCCCGATCCGGTGACGTTCAAGGTGAAGGCCGTGGCACCTGCGGCGAGGACGAGTGCGGCGATGCCACCGGCGACGACCCGCCGAGCGGACAACCTGTATCGAAGGGTGGCGAACATGCTCCGATGGTGCGGATTCAGTCGCGTCGGATCATCCGTGTGTGCACTGATCTTGCCGCTGGGGCAGCCCGTCGGGGCCGGCTGTGCGGGTCGCTACGCGAGCGCGAGGCGGTGGAGCGCGGCGATCAACTCGGCACGCGTCCGCACCGCCATCGTGCGCAGGATCGCGGCGACATGGGACTCGACGGTGCGGCGCGAAACGAACAGCACGTCGGCGATCTCCGGGTTCGAGCGGCCATCGGCGATGAGCCGGGCAACGCGCTGCTGGGCAGCCGTGAGCGCGTCCCAACCGACGTTCGCCCGCCGTCCGCGCCTCGGTGCCAGGAACTGGGCGCTGACCCGGTCGCTCTCGGCTTCGGCGCCGAGCTCGGACAGCCGGCGCACCGCCGTCTCGGCGGCGGCACGTGCCGCTCCCGCGTCCCCGGCCATCCCGGCCAGTTCCGCGACGTCGCGACGGGCCAGCGCCCCGGCGAGGATCATCCCGCTCCGATCGAGGAGCTCGGCGGCGACGCCCATCGCGACCGGATCACGCCTCGCCCAGGCTCCCGCCCGGGCTGCGGTGGCACGAAGCCCGTCGAGGCCCGACTGTGCCGCAATCGCGTCGGCGTCGGCGGCGACCTCGGTGGCCAGTGCCGCTTCGCCCGTGAGCGCCGCCAGCCTGGCGAGCTCGGCGACCACCCAGTGGCGAGGCATCGCGAAGTCGATCGCCCGCATGAAATCCCACGTCGCGCGGAGATGCTCGCACGCCGCGACGCGATCGCCCTCCACCTCGAGCACCTTGGCTCGCGCGAGCGCGGTCTGCTCGGGGCCGAACTGGCTCTGCGGGCCGCCGTACTCAGCCTCGGCACGCGCCGTCAGCTCGACAGCCTCGTCGAACGAGCCGCCGAGCAGCGCGGCCTGGGCCCACAAGCCCATGCACCAGCCGTTGGCGGCGAATGCCTTCGCCCGGGCCGAGATCTCGACCCCGCCCGCGGCGACCGCCGCAACTTCGTCGAGCCGGCAGCCGCGGAGGGCGTCGAACGCGCCGAGCGCGTCGAAGAGCGGGATCGCCCAGACCGTCCCGGTCTCCTCCGCGACTCGGCGCCCCATCCGCACGAGCCGTTCGAACTGGTCGTCCTCCTGGCACTCGAACGCGATCAGGGCCGCGAAGAACAAGGGCTGGTACACCACCGCCCCAGCCGCCAGCGGACCAGTCGACCACGCCTCGAGACGGTCACACGCCGTCGTGGCCTCGTCGACCTCGGCCCGCAGGAG
>DATMDV010000465.1:0-15711 GCA_035557475.1 Ilumatobacteraceae bacterium | reverse complement strand
GACGGCGTCGTCGGTGGTCACCAGCTCCATCTCGCCGACGTCGAAGCCGAGCTCGTGCAGCCGTTCGAGGCGGCGCTCGACGATCCACAGCTCATCGGAGTCGAACTCCTCGGTGTGGGTGACCTCTGCCCACAGTTGTCGGTAGCGCTCCTCGATCGCGCCTGACACCTCCCACGGGTCGATGTCGACCTGCAGGCGGCCGCCGGCTTGGAGGTCGAGCAGTCCACCCGCCACGTTCTCGGCGGCGATGTCGATGTCGAGGAGGCGTTGGCCGTCGGACAACTGCGGATGGCGTTCGGCCGTCTCGAGGTCGATCGCGTACGCCGAGAGCGCGCCGGCGTCGCGCCTGAACAAGGTGTTCGAGAGCGAGCAGTCACCCCACCAGAACCCGGCGAGGTGGAGACGCACCAGCAGCCCGACCATCGCATCGAGCATGCGCTCGCCGAGGTACGGGATCGTGAGACCACGGCCCGACAACAGCGTGCGATACGGGAGCGAGTAGTCGAGGTGACGGGTGATCAGCAGCCCGTCGACGCCCTCGGGCTTCTCGGTGAGCACCGCGACCACTTCGGCGGTCGGGAGATGCTCTTCGTCGAGCTCTCTCAGCAGCCGGTACTCGCGCAGCGCCAGCTCGTCGGGGAGCTCCTTCACCACGTACGACACGGCGTCGGTCTCGACGAGTCGCACAACGTGACGATGGAGACCGAGAACACCGTGCATCTGCGGAAGATCCCAGTCGGCCAGACGCTCGATGAACGGGAACGCGGCGATCTCGGGGTGCAACGAGGGATTGGCGATCTGCAGTCGCACCCGTTCAGTCTGGCCCAGCCTGGGAAGAACTCCTCAAGATCCGTGGGTGACCGGCCGATGAACCGACGTGGGAGTAGATCCTGTCACGCTCGCCCGACCATTCGCGCCGCCCGCTGGCTCGCCGATGGTCGATGTCGCACCGCCCACCTTGCCGCCCCGGACCGACGTCGAAAAGCCCCCGAAGGCGTTACTGCGTGAGCGTCTGTTCCCGCGCCACACCCACGTGAACACCGACTTGATCCCCGCTCGGCCGCCGATCGCGGGTTCGCACTTCCTGCGGTTCGCGGTGTCGTTCTTGCTCGGAGCGCTCGCGATGTTCACGCTCGGTGGCGGCGTCGTGATCCTGTTGCTGTGGCAGGAGGAGCGCGAGTCCGGGGTGCTGTTGAACCAGATCGATCGGGCGTGGGATCTGTTCGAAACGTTGCGTCGGGTCGAAATGATCGTCGCCTTCGCCGTCGTGCCGCTCGCTACCGCGTGGGCCGCCCTGGCGACGCTCAACGTTCGACGGGCGACCGCCCGGCACTGCAACCCCGTCATCGCCGCGCTGTCGATCCCGGCCGCGGTCGCAGGTGTCTGGGCGCTCGGTGCTGCGATCGCAGCACCCGCCGACGACTGGGCGACGGCGACCGGCGTGCTGCTCCTCCAGGCCCTCGTCATGGCCGTTCCAGTGATCGTGCTGGAACGTGTCGCGATGGCTGCGGAAGGGCCTCGACGGCCGCTGCGGATGACCTACCTCGCGGCAGTCGCCTACCTTGCCATCCTCCAGGGGCTCGGCGCGCTCTCGACGATCGCCGCCACCAACGATCCGGACGAGTGGGCGCAACTCGCCGCGTACCTCATCATCGCCGCGCTCGTCCAGATCCTCGGCGCGATCGCGGTCAACGAGGCGTTTCGCTCGATCGAGGGCGCCTCGGCGCACCGCTTCGCGCTGCGCAAGGCGTTCGGCGAGAACGTGCTGCTGCAGGCCGCCGGCCGCTGACTCTCTGACCTCAGTGTGACTCGTCGAGCTTGACCTGTTCCCACAACGCGTCGAGTTGATCGAGTCCGACGCTGGCGAGCTCGATGTCGCGCGCCCGAGCGAGCGCCTCGACGGCCTCGAAGCGGGCCCGGAACTTCTGCGCGGCCGCCCGCAGCGCCGACTCCGGATCGACCGCGAGGTGGCGTGCGACGTTGACGACTGCGAACAGCAGGTCGCCGAGCTCGTCGCGGACAGCGTCAGGCTCCGACGCCACGGCCGCCTCGCCCAGCTCCGCTGCCTCCTCGACGATCTTGGCGAGCGCGCCACCCACGTCGGGCCAGTCGAAGCCCAACTTGGCGGCCTTCTTCTGGACCTCGTGGGCGTACGACAGTGACGGGAAGGAGCCGGGGATGCCGTCGAACACGCCCTCGGACCTGCCGTCGAACGTCGGGCCATGGCCCTTCTCGGCGCGCTTGATGGCGTCCCAGTTGCGCAGCACGGTCTCGGTGCCGTCGACCACCGTGTCGCCGAACACGTGCGGATGACGGCGCACGAGCTTGTCGTGCACGCCGCGGGCCACGTCGGCGATCGTGAAGCGGCCCTCCTGTTCGGCGATCGTCGCGTGGAACTCGATCTGGTACAGCAGGTCGCCGAGCTCTTCGATGACGTGCTCGTCGCTGGTCGGGTCGTCGGCGGTCAACGACTCGAGCGCGTCGACCAGCTCGTAGGTCTCCTCGATGACGTACGGGATGAGCGTGCGGTGGGTCTGCTCGATGTCCCACGGGCACTGCTCGCGCAGGATTCGGGCGAGCTGGTGGAATCGCACGTACTCGGCGCCGACCGGCGTGGCCAACCGCGGGATGTACAGGGCGGTCAGGTGATCGGGCTCGACCGTGCGGTCGAGCTCGGCCCACGTGGTGCGCGTGATCGCCTCGTCGGGCGTGCCGAGGCGCTGGAGGATCACGACCTCCTCGTCGCCGGACGCATCCTCGACGGCGAGCTTGATGTCGGACAGGACCCAGTCGGCATGCGCGTGGGCGACCAGCAGCGGACCCCGTTCGCCGGCCGCGGCGACGGCGAAGTCGTGCCCGTCGACGAGCCGCAGACCCACCTCGACCGGATCGATGCCGAGTCGCGCGTAGGCGACGTCGAGGAACGACAGGGCGGGCAGGACGGTGCACTCGACGCGGTCGTCGGCGACGAGCTGACGCACGCTGCGCTCGAGCACCAGCGGGCTGCCGGGGACCGCGTACAGCACCTCGCCGCCGTCGATGGCAGCGCGCACGATCCGGTCGGCGAGCTCGGTGTACACGTCGGCGTAGGTGTCGGCGGACTCGTACAGCTCGTCGAACGACACCGCGTCGGGCACGAGATGTGCTGACGGGTGCCGGCGCGTGCGGACGAACCTGAGTGGGACGCGCTCGATCTCGTCGAGCGTCTCGACGGTGACGTGGGCCGGGCTCCCCGGACCGAGGCCGATGACGACGACGCGGGGACGCTCGCCGCTGGCGCTCATCCCAACGCTTCGACGCCGGTGACCGGGTTGAACGATCCATATCGGGGGTCGACGTAGACGTCGAACTCGGCTGCCGCGCGCTGGAATCGAGCCGACGTGTCGGTGTACAGCGTCGCCAGCTCGGCCGGGTCGATGCGCTCCGACGGACGCAGGACGATGACGTGGTAACCGAACTCGCTCTGCACCGGTCCGAACGGCTCACCGATCTGGGCGGCGAGGACACCTTCGACGAACTCGGGGACGTACGTGTCCTCGAACGTGTTGGTCAGCGCGCACGGTAGGTTCCCGCCGTTCGCAGCCGACGCCGTGTCGGTCGATTCGCTCGTCGCCAGCTCGGCGAAGTCGGCACCGCCTTCGAGCCGGTCGAGGATCTCCTTCGCATCGGCCTCGGCCGCGACGAGGATGTGGGCGGTGCACACGATCCCGGACTTTGCGGTGCCCGAGTCGTACAACGTGCGCAGCTCGTCGTCGGACGGCGGCGGGAACTCGAGCGCCGACCACGTCTCGACCGCGGCCCGTTGCATGACCTGGAGGTTCTGCAGGTCGATCGGGACAGCCGCCCAGCCCTGCGGATCCTGAGCGGCGAGGGCTCCGGTCACGTCGGCGATTTTCTGGGAGGTGACGCTCTCGCCTCGGGCGGTGAGATCGGCCTCGACGATCTTGGTGAGGATCCAGATGTTGAGCACGTTGCGGGCGGTGTCGGCGCTGGCCCCTGACTCGTCGACCGCCGGTGTGCCGGGCTGGGTGGTGGTGGTCGGCGTCGCCCCGATCACGAGATCGCCGAGCTCGTCCTGCGACAGCTCGAAATCGCCGACGCGCGCCGCCGCGTCGTTGTCGGAGAACGTCGCGCAGCCGGTCACGGCGCCGGCGAGCAGGACGACCGGGATGACAACCGCTCGGCGATTCACGACCGCAGAACCTATCGGTCGGGGCCACTCGTTGTTACGGCACGATCAGCTCGCGGAGGAAGCCGACGAGGAAGGTCGCCGGGTCCTTGCTCCCTGAAACTGTTGGGGGAGGGATCGGGACCACGAGCTGGCGTTGGTCCTCTTTGAGGATCGCGTCGCGCGCGAGCCGTTTGAGGCGCATCGACTCGCTGAGCTTGAGCTCGATCGGTGACAGGCGCGCCTGAGTGGTGGTGATCTGCATGTCGGTGATGCCGAGCCGGTTGCACTCGGCCCGCAGCGAACCCACCATCAGCAACGCTTCGGCCGGCTCGGGGAGCGGACCGTACCGATCCTCCCACTCGGTTCGGATGTCGGCGACCTCTGACTCGCTGGTCACCGCCGCGAGACGCCGGTACGCCTCGAGGCGCAGCTCCTCCTTGGTCACGTAGTCGGCCGGGAGGAACGCGTCGGTCGGCACATCGAGCTTGATCTCCGAGGGTGGCGCGATCGGTTCGCCCTTCATCTCGGCGACCGCCTCGGTGACCATCTGGCAGTACAGGTCGTAGCCGACCGCCGCGATGTGCCCCGACTGCGCCTCGCCGAGCAGGTTGCCGGCGCCGCGGATCTCGAGGTCGCGCATCGCGATCTTGAATCCCGAACCGAGCTCGGTCGACTCGCCGATCGTGCGCAGCCGCTCGTACGCATCCTCGGACAGCGGTCGGTCGCGCGGGTGGAACAGATACGCGTAGGCCCGCTGGCCACTGCGTCCGACCCGGCCGCGCAGCTGGTGCATCTGACCGAGCCCGAGCAGGTCGGAGCGCTCGACGACGAGCGTGTTGACCGTCGGCATGTCGATGCCGGACTCGATGATCGTCGTGCACACGAGCACGTCGTAACGACCTTCGGAGAAGTCGACCACGACCTGCTCCAAGGTGCCCTCGTCGATCTGACCGTGGGCCACCGCGATGCGGGCCTCCGGCACGAGTTGGCGCAGCCGGGCGGCAGCGGTCTCGATCGACCGCACCCGGTTGTGGACCCAGAACACCTGACCCTCGCGGAGCAGCTCGCGCCGGATCGCTTCGATCGCGACCCGCTCGTCGTACTCGCCGACGTAGGTGAGGATCGGCTGGCGGTCGGCGGGTGGGGTCTGCAGCAACGACAGGTCACGGATCCCGACCAGCGACATCTCGAGCGTGCGCGGGATCGGCGTGGCGGTGAGCGTGATGATGTCGACGTTGACCTTGAGCTTCTTCATCGCCTCCTTGTGTTGCACGCCGAAGCGCTGCTCCTCGTCGACGACGAGCAAGCCGAGATCCTTGAACGTGACGTCGTTGGTGAGCAGGCGGTGGGTGCCGATCACGCAGTCGACGTCGCCCGTGCGCAAGCCGTCGATCACGGCCCTGGCCTGGGCGTTGGTGAGGAACCGCGACAGCACTTCGACGCGGACCGGGTAACCGGCGAACCGATCGGCGAACACATTGCCGTGCTGGTTGGCGAGCAACGTCGTCGGCGCCAGCACGGCGACCTGCTTGCCCTCCTGGATCGCCTTGAAGGCGGCCCTGATCGCGACCTCCGTCTTGCCGAACCCGACGTCGCCACACACCAGGCGGTCCATCGGGTAGGGCCGTTCCATGTCGCTCTTCACGTCGTCGATCGCCACGCGCTGGTCGGGTGTCTCGACGTACGGGAACGCGTCCTCCATCTCGTGCTGCCACGGCGTGTCGGGCCCGAACGAATGGCCGACGCTGTGGACCCGCTTCTGGTACAACACGACGAGCTCCTGGGCGATCGCCCGCACCGCCGATCGGACCTTGCTCTTCGCCTTGGCGAAGTCGCTGCCGCCGAGGCGGTGGAGGGTCGGAGCCTCGCCGCCGACGTACTGGCGCAGCGTGTCGATCTGGTCGGACGGCACGTACAGCCGGTCGCCGCCCTTGTAGGCGATGAGCAGGTAGTCGCGCTCGATGCCGCCGATCGTGCGCTTGACCATCCCCTCGTACTTGCCGACGCCGTGCTGATGGTGCACCACGTAGTTGCCCGCCTTGAGATCCTCGAAGAAGCGGGCACTCTCGCGTCGTGGTGGGCGGGCAGTCCGGTGCGAGCGGCGACGGCCGGTGAGGTCGGACTCGGCGATGATCGCCAACCTGGCGTTGGGCAACGTGCAGCCGCGATGGAGTGGCGCGACAACGACGCGGCCACCGGGACGAGTGGTTCCCCCGGTGGTCGTTGCGTCGCCGTCGGCGACCGGGAGGTCGAGCCCGTGGTCGAGCACCAACTCATGCAGGCGCTGCGCCGAGCCCTCTCCGTCGGCCGCCACGACGACGCGGTACTGCTGGGCGAGCAACTCGCTCAGCCGTTTCGTGAGGCCGCTCGCGTCGCCGCCGACCGGACCCCAGCCGGAGGCCTCGACGACTGGCGTGTCCGGCGAGTCAGGTGTCGAGTCGATCGTCCAGAACGACCCGCTCGAAGCAAGCAGCGCGTCCGGCGATGCGTGCAGGCGGGGGAACGTCTTGTCGGGGTCGCGGGCCCAGGTCGAGGCGAGGGCTTTGGCGAGGTCGTCCTCCTCGGCGAGCAGTTCGGTCGCCCGGTCGCGCATCCGGCGTGGCTCGACCAGCACGACCTTGGCGTGCTCGGGCAGCACGTCGGTGAGCAGCTGGTCCTCGTCGACGAGCCACGGCAGCCACGACTCCATGCCGTCGAAGTGGAGGCCCTCGGCGAGACGCTCCCACTGCTCGCGTCCCCACGGCTCGGCGGCGATGAGCTCGTCGGCCCGGCGACTGACGTCCTCTGTCGGCGTCAGTTCGCGGGCCGGGAAGATCACCACCTCGTCGAGGTCGACGGTCGAACGCTGGTCGTTGACGCCGAACCGCGTCAGGCGGTCGACCTCGTCACCCCACAGATCGATGCGGACCGGGGCGTTGGCGGTCGACGGGTAGACGTCGACGATCGCCCCTCGCCGGGCGAACTCACCGCGGTGCTCGACCAGCCCCTCGCGCCGGTAGCCGAAGCCGACGAGGGTCTCGGTGAGCTCGTCGGGATCGACGATCGCGTTCGGCCGCACGACGATCGGTTCGGTCGACGTGGCGCCAGGCCCCAACTTCTGGAGCAGGGCGCGCACCCCGGCGACGACGATCGCCGGTGTCTGGTCGGGGTTGCGCAGCCGCCACAGCACCTCGAGCCGCTGCCCCATCGTCTCGACGCTGGGGCTCACGCGCTCGAACGGCAGCGTCTCCCACGCCGGGAAGTGGACGACCTCGCCGTCGGGCATGAACTGGGTGAGGTCGTCGTAGAGCTGGCCCGCGCTGGCTCCGGTCGGGCAGGCGACGACGAGTGGACGCCGACCGGACAGCTGTGCCAGCGCCGCGATCGCGATCGGTCGCGCCACCTCGACGACGGCGATGCGGGCCGACGGATCACCGAGGGCGCGGGTGAGCCCCGGCTCGTCGCGCAACAATGAGGGGAGTTCAGTCAACGACATGGAAGTAATGCGTTCTGTCTGCGTCAGATGAAGCGAGGCGCCGTCTGAAGCAGACAGTTCCGAGGGAAATCTGAACCTATCTAGCGGCCGTTGAAGTTGCGCATGGCGGCGTCGATGCCTTCCGTCACGATCGTCTCGACCGCGTCGGCCGCTTCGACGACCTTCACGTCGAGCAGCTCGCGCTCGCGCTTGGGAAGCTTCGACAGAACGTGCCCGGCGCCGCGCTCCTTGCTCGGCGGCTTGCCGACCCCGATCCGGACGCGCAGGAAGTCCTGCGACTTGAGGTGGGCGACCACGCTGCGCAGCCCGTTGTGGCCGGCCAACCCACCGCCGGCCTTGACGCGCAGCACCCCCGGTTCGAGGTCGAGCTCGTCGTGGACGACGATGACGTGGTCGGGCTCCTCGATGCGGTAGCGACGGATCAGCGACGAAACGGCCTGACCGGATTCGTTGACGTAGGTGAGCGGGAAGGCGAGGACCACCCGATGTTCGCCGATGCGCGACTCGGCCACCAGGGCGTTGTCGCGGCCCGCCTTGAGCGCATCGCCCCGGCGCTCGGCGAGCAGACGTACCACGTCCTCACCGACGTTGTGGCGGGTGCGGGCGTACTCCTTGCCGGGGTTGCCGAGCCCGACGACGAGCCAGTCGAACGGGGTGCCCCTACCGGCGCGCCGGCCGAACAACCCCATCGCCGACCGCTCGTGCGATCAGTTGCCGGCGTCGCCGCTGGATTCGCCGGTGGTCTCGGTGGACCCTCCGGCAGCTTCGCCTTCGCCTTCGGCACCCTCGCCCTCGACCGCCTCGCCCTCGACGGCCTCTTCCTCAGGCACGGCGTCGGTCTCGAGCTCGCTGGCGCGCATCACGAGCACGGTCACGACGGCCATCTCGGGATCGCCGGTTGGGGTGACGCCCTCGGGCATGGCGACGTCCTCGAGGCGGATGACGGTGTCCATCTTCATCTTGCTGATGTCGACGACGAACTCGTCGGGGATGTTGCGCGGCGTGCACACGACCTCGATCGAGTCGACGGCAGGGTCGACGAGACCATCGTTGGCGAGCACCTCGGTCGCCGTGCCCTCGAGCCGCAACGGCACGGAGACGGTGATCTCGGCGCTGAGGTTGACCTGGATGAAGTCGACGTGGCTGACGTGACGTCGTACCGGGTGACGCTGGAGGTCCTTG
The DNA here is from genome assembly GCA_035557475.1 of Ilumatobacteraceae bacterium. Taxonomy (GTDB): domain Bacteria; phylum Actinomycetota; class Acidimicrobiia; order Acidimicrobiales; family Ilumatobacteraceae; genus JALOLG01. The sequence goes on along the minus strand of DATMDV010000465.1, from coordinate 6,883 downwards.
ACGATGGCCGAGTAGGTCTTGCCGTCGACATGGAGGTCGAGGACGGTGTTGAGCGCGGCGGTGCCCGAGAGCGCGGTACGCAGCTCGCGCCGCTTCACCGACACCACCAGCGGCTCCATGCCCAGCCCGTAGACGACGCCGGGGATCCGATCCTCGGCCCGCAGCCGCCGCGAGGCGGCGCTGCCAGTGACGCGTCCGGTTTCGGCGACAAGAACGGTGTCAGACATGGTGATCAGGCCTCAATGAGTCAGATGGAACGTGCGCGGCAGCGCCGCGAAATGCTACCGGTCGCGGCTGGAGGCGACACGCTCGCACACGGAAGCGCACGATGTAGGCGGACGAGCCGGCGACCAAACGTGCGGTGCTCCGACTAGCGGTGAGCCGGCTCAATAAAGCTAGGCGAGATTTTCGCCGTGGAAGATCTCGCTCACGCTGGTGTCGTCGAACACGGCCGACAAGGCTTCGGCGAGGATCTCGGCGACGGAGAGGACCTCGATCTGGGGGATCTGCTTCTCGGGGGGCAGCGGCAGGGTGTTGGTGAGCACGATGCGCGACACCGCCGAGTTCTTGAGCCGGTCGATCGCGCCACCCGACAGCACGCCGTGGGTGGCCATCGCCCAGACCTCGGTGGCGCCGCGGGCGAGCAGGATCTCGGCCGCCGACACGATGGTGCCACCGGTGTCGATCATGTCGTCGGTGAGGATGCACAGCCGGCCTTCGACATCGCCGATGACCTCTTTCGCCTCGGCGATGTTGGCGGTGCCCTTCGGCCGGCGCTTGTAGATGAACGCCAGGTCGGCGCCGCAGTCGCCGAGGTGCTGGGCGAGCCGCTCGGCGACCTTGATGCGTCCGGAGTCGGGCGAGACGATGACCGGCTGGTTCGGAGCCTGCTCGCGGATGTACTTCTCGAGCACCGGCATCGCGGTGAGGTGGTCGACGGGCCCGTCGAAGAACCCCTGGATCTGGCCGGAGTGGAGGTCGATCGAGATCATCCGCTTGGCGCCGGCGGCCTTGAACATGTCGGCGACGAGGCGGGCAGTGATCGGCTCGCGACCCTCGGCCTTGCGATCCTGGCGGGCGTAGCCGTAGAAGGGGCACACGGCGGTGATGCGTTTCGCCGACGCACGTGACGCGGCGTCGATCATGATCAGCTGCTCCATGATCGAGTCGTTGATCGAGTGACCGTCGACGCCGTAGTGGCTCTGGATCACGAACACGTCGGTGCCGCGAACGCTCTCGCCGAACCGTGGGCGCATCTCGCCGTTGGCGAACTCGACGATGTTGGGATGACCGAGCTCGATCCCCAGGTGGGTGGCCACTTCCTCGGCCAGCTCGGGGTGCGTACGACCCGAGTAGAGCGCGAGGCGCTTGGTGGTCACCTTCTCCATCGACTGCCTCTCCCCACGGCCGTTGTCACGGATCTTCCGTGCTCCCATTGTAGAACGCTCCGGTCGTGACTCCCCCTGCAACCGAAGATCCCGGTGCGAGGTATGCGTACGGTCCCACGATGGCGCCTTCGCCGACCTCGGCGTCGCGTCCGACGGTGTGCTCGACCCGGCTACCGGCGCCGATCGCGCAGTCGTCGAGGCGGGTGTCGGGTCCGATCTCGCATCCCTCACCGACCACGGTCTGGCCCTGCAGGATGGTGCCGGGGTAGATCGTCACATCGCGCCCGAGACGCACGGTGACGTCGATGAACGTCTGGCGGGGATCGAGCATCGTGACGCCGTTGAGCAGCCAGCGGCGGTTGGTGCGGGCCCGCAGCTCGCGCTCGGCAAGCGCCAGCTGCCAGCGGTCGTTGACGCCCTGGGTCTCGCCGGCGGGCGCCTGTACGCAGCCGATCCGGTGGCCCATCACGGCGAGCCCACCGATCACATCGGTCAGGTAGAACTCGTGCTGGGAGTTGTTGGTCGTGAGGTTGCGCAACGCCGGCCCGACCAGGTCGCGCCGGAACACGTAGATGCTGGTGCACACCTCGTGCACGTCGAGCTCGTCAGGGGTGGCGTCGCGTTGCTCGATGATGCGCAGCACACGACCGTCGGATGCCCGGATCACGCGGCCGTAACCGGTCGGGTCGTCCATCACGCTGGTGAGCAGCGTCGCCGCGTTGCCGTTGGCGCTGTGGGTGGCCACCAGCTCGTCGAGCGTCTCGGGACGCAGTAGGGGTGTGTCGCCGGGCAACACGACGACGATCGAGTCGTCGTAGTCGTCGCCGGGCAGGGCGCCCATCCCGATCGCGGCCGCGTCGCCGGTGCCACGTTGCTCCGGCTGCTCGACGAACACGATGTTCGACCACGGCGGCGCCAGCTCGAGCACCTTCTTCGTGACGAGCTCGGCGCCGTGGCCGACGACCACCGCGGTGCGCGCCGGATGGAGCTTCTCGAGGGCGTGGACGACGTGGACCACCATCGGTCGCCCACAGATGCGGTGCAAGGGCTTGGGCCGGCTCGAACGCATGCGGGTGCCCTCGCCGGCGGCGAGGATGATGGCGGAGATTGTCATGCTGACCTCCGACGGTGTAGGGGATGGCGCCTCACGGCTCCGGGGAGAGGATTCGAACCCCTATAAACGGGACCAAAACCCGCTGTCCTACCATTGAACGACCCCGGACGGTGGTTCTCGACCTGGTGCGGGTGTGTGCCGCTGCGGCCACGGTAGCGCCGAAGTGTTTCGCGCCGGGCGTTCCAGAACAAGCGGCCGGCCGGTAACGTGTCCAGCCTTATGGGTTCGCTCGTCAAGAAGCGTCGCAAGCGCATGCGGAAGAAGAAGCACAAGAAGATGCTCCGTCGCACGCGCCATCAGCGCCGCAAGTAGTCACGCCGGGATTCCGGCCGCCGGCACCGTGCGTGCGGTCACCACCATTGCGCCCTCGTCGCTCAGTACGGCGAGGGCGTTGCTGTGCTCGCCGTGAACGAACCACGTGGCGCCGCTTCCTGCGAGGACCGGCTGCTCGCCGCTGAGCTCACCGATCCGGTCGCGCCACCGGGCCAGTTCGGGTGCCACCGTGATCGCCGCCGGCTCGAGATCGTTCGGGCCGGGCGCGGTCGGCCCGCCGAGGTCGTCCCACGCCCGGTACACCTCGGGTGTGCTGACGGTGAGCGGCGGCACCACCAGGGTGACGGTGCGTTCGACGTGCGGCAGCGGATCGACCACGTCACCGATCCCGCGGACGCGGGCGCGGCCACCGACGAGGCAGAACCCGACGTCGGCGCCGACGCCGGCTGCCTCCGCCGGGTCGGTGACACCGCCCCACCGGAGCACCGCGGCGGCGTCGGTCGAGCCGCCACCCAGGCCACCGCCGGGCGGGATCCGCTTGTCGATCGCTAGATGAGCGCGGCAGCCGATGAGCGCGAGCGCGCGGGCGACGAGGTTGGACGCATCGACCGGCACACCGGCCGCGAACGGGCCATGGACCGATAGGCCCTCCCGTGCGCGATCGATCGTCAGGATGTCGTGAAGGTCGAGGCTCACCATCTCGGCGTCGATGAGGTGGTAGCCGTCGTCGCGCCGGCCGGTGATCCGCAGGCCGAGCGTCAGCTTGGCCGGGGCGACCAACTCGATCGTCAACTCGACACCACCTCGGTGAGCCGGCACCAGGCGCCGACGTCGAGCTGCTCGGGTCGCGCCTCGGGCGCGATCGCGGCGGCCGCGAACTGTTCGGACGAGACGCGTTCGGCGAGCGAACGGCGCAGCATCTTGCGGCGCTGACCGAACGCCGTCCGCACGAGTGAGAACAATGCGGTGGGGTCGGTCGCGGGTGGTTTGCGTCGGACGATCTCGACGAGCGCCGATTCGACATTGGGCCGCGGGACGAAGACCGAGGGCGGCACGATGCCGACCAGCCGGGCCGTGGCCCAGTAGGCGATCTTGACGCTGACCGCGCCGTACTGCTTCGAACCGGGATCGGCGACGAAACGCTCGGCGACTTCGCGCTGCACCATGACGAGCAACCGATCGATGGCGGGCACGGCATCGAGCAGGTCGCACACGAGCGGAGTGGCGATGTTGTACGGAAGGTTGGCGACGAGCGTCCAGTGGTCGTCGCCGCCGAGCACGGTCGACCAGTCGAGCGTCATCGCGTCCGCTTCGATGACCGTCACGGGAGTGCCGGACATGACGTCCCGCAACACGTCGGCGATCCGCGGATCGACCTCGACGGCGGTGACCTGGGCGCCGGTCTCGGCGAGTGCCAGGGTGAGCGAGCCCAGACCGGCGCCGATCTCGACGACGCGGTCTCCCGGTCCGACGCCGGCGAGGCGGGCGATCCGGCGCACGGTGTTGGGGTCGGCCACGAAGTTCTGGCCGAGACCGCGCCGCGGCGCCGTGCCGATGCCGTCGAGCAGGGCACGGATCGCCTGACGCGAGTGGGTCACCAGTTGATCTCGACGGGCACCGGCGCGTCGGAGAGGTCGGCGATCGACAAGAACGCGTCGGTGTGCACGACGGCCGCGTCGAAGATGCCGGCCGGCGACACCGACGCGATGCACGTCATCGAGCGGCTGTTGTCGAGGTTCGTCACCGTGACCCTCGACCCGAACGGCGCATCTCTGACCTGACACACCGATTCGGAGGGGAGCGTGCTGCGGTACGAGGCGGTGCCCGACACCGAAGTCCCGGGTCGATCGCCCGCGACGGCGATGACCACGACGCCGGTCGCGGTGGCTGCGGGCGGCCCGTCGAGATACGCCGCGCCGGGCGAGCCCATCGGATCGACGGCGCCCGGGTCGGCGGTGGTGGGTGATTCCGACTCGGGGGCGATCGCCACGCCCGCGGTCGCGACGTTCGGCGCGCCGGCCTCCTCGCTGCGGCTCATCAGCCACAGCGACGGGAGCGCGATCACGGTGATGGCGGCAGCCACCGCCAGTCGCCGCTGGTCGGTCAGGTCGAATTTGAACACGGTTCCGCCCGCACGCGCCCGAACCCGGATTGGCCGGAGCGCGGTGGGCTATCCAGGCTAGGAATCGATCAACGGGAACGCAATACCGGAGGCCGCGGCGCTGGACGCCTCGACACGCTCCGTGGTCAGACCGCGCAGCTCGGCGATGAACCGCCCGACGTGGGGCACCCAGGCGGGGCGATTGATCGCGCCGCGGTGGGGGACCGGCGCGAGGTACGGGCTGTCGGTCTCGACGAGCAGTCGTTCGAGTGGACACAGCTTCGCCGCGGCCTGGACGTCGGTGGCGCCCTTGAACGTGACGATGCCCGAGAAACTGACGAATGCTTCGAGTTCGAGGCACCGCCGGACCTCGTCGGGCCCGCCGGTGAAGCAGTGGAAGATCGTCCGGTCGGGGACACCTTCGGCCGCCAGGATGTCGAACGTGTCGTCCCAGGCGTCGCGACTGTGGATCACGAGTGGGAGCCGACGACTGCTGGCGAGTTGGATCTGGGCCGCGAACGCGTCACGCTGCGCTGCGCGCGGAGCGTGGTCGTAGTAGTAGTCGAGCCCGGCCTCGCCAACGGCGACGATCCCCGGCGTGTCGAGCAGATCGACGATCGATTCGACGCCGGCCGCAGCTTCGTGGGGATGGAGCCCGACCGTGGCGAACACGCCTTCGTGGGCGGAGGCGGTGGCGATCGCGGCGAGCGACGTCGGCCGGTCGCAGCCGACCGTGATCAAGGTCGTCACGCCGGCCTCGCGGGCGGAGGCGACCGCACCCGCGGTCCCGTCGGGAATCCGCTCGTCGTGGACGTGGCAGTGCGAGTCGACCCAGGTCACGGGATCAGGTCGCGATACGCGGGAAGAGCGGCTCGCCCTTGGTGACGCGTAGTCCCCCGGGGTACTGACCCCACTCGGCCGCCGCCGGCAGCCGTTGGGCCGAGATGTCACCGTCGAACCCGATCCGTTCCCACACCACCTGGGCGGTGGCCGGGATCGCCGGGAAGCCGAGGATCGAGACGATCCGCAGCGCCTCGAGCGCGTCGCCCATCACGGCGTCGACCACCGGCCCGGGGTCGGCGCGCCACGGTTCGTTCGCCTCGAGGTGGGCGTTCGTCGCCCGGATCAGCTGCCAGGTCGCCTCGAGTGCCCGGCTGGGCGCGACGACGTCCCACGCCGCGTGAGCACCGCCGTATGCGACCTGGGCGGCCTCCGCCAGCGCGCTGTTCGGGTTCGGAGCAGGGCCGACGCCGCCGCACTTCTTGTCCACGACGGTGGCGACCCGCGACACGAGGTTGCCGAGGTTGTTGGCGAGATCGGAGTTGTAACGCCCGATCAGCCCGTCGACCGTGAAGTCGCCGTCCTGCCCGTACGCCGTGTCGGCGAGGACGAAGTACCGGAACCCGTCGACGCCGACGGTGTCGATGAGATCGAGCGGGCTCATCACGTTGCCGGTGGTCTTGCTCATCTTCTCGCCGTCCGTGAGCAGGAAGCCGCCGACCGCCCAACCCTTCGGCAGTTCGACGCCGCCCGACATCAGCATTGCCGGCCAGTAGACGCAGTGGTGGCGGATGATGTCCTTGCCGATCAGGTGGTAGTCGACCGGCCACCACTGGGTGTAGTCGACACTGTCGTCGCCGAAGCCGACCGCCGCGAGGTAGTTCGTGAGTGCGTCGAACCACACATACGCGACGTGGGCGGGATCCCACGGCAACGGGATGCCCCACTTGAGGCTCGTGCGGCTCACCGAGAAGTCGCGGAGGCCACCGCGGATGAGCCCGAGCGCCTCGTTGCCGCGGAAGTCCGGAACGATCGCGCCCGGATGCGCCGCGTACCACTCGAGCAGGCGGTCCTGGAACCTCGACAGGCGGAAGAAGTAGTTCTCCTCCTCGAAGTGATCGACCGGCCGTTTGTGGATCGGGCACAGCTCGCCGTCGATCAGCTCGTCGTCGGTGTAGTACTCCTCGCACGACACGCAGTACTTGCCGCTGTACAGGCCGAGCTCGA
>DATMDV010000464.1:0-8818 GCA_035557475.1 Ilumatobacteraceae bacterium | reverse complement strand
CGTTCGTGGCCAACGACGTCGTCATCTCGAACTGCGCCAGCCCCTTCCGCCAGGCCGAGTTCGACATCATGTATGGCAAGGGCATCAGCCGTGAGGGGTCGCTGATCGACATGTCGGTCGACCTCGGCATCGTGAAGAAGTCGGGTGCCTGGTTCACGTACGAGGGCGAGCAGCTCGGACAGGGTCGCGAGAACGCCAAGACGTTCCTGATCGAGAACCCCGAAGTCATGATGGAGATCAGTGACAAGGTGCTCACCGCCGCCGGGCTGAAGCCGGGGGAGGAGCCCGTCGTCGCCGATGTCGCTGGCCTCGACGAGCCGATCGGGTTCTCGCCAGCCGACGACGAGCCGATCCAGATCGACTGAGCCGAACCTGAGCCGAACCAGCCGGTAACGCCGCGGGTCAGCAATGACCCGCGGCGTGCCAGGTCAGAGCCCCGGCTTGAACACCATCAGGTAGAGCCCGACGACCAGCAGCAGGTGGGTGATTCCGCTCCCCATCGCCAGCTTCGAGCGGGCGGCGTCGCTCGCATCGGTGAGCGACGGGCGGATGAGGAACCAGCTCGCCACCATCAGGATCACCCAGTTGATGATCGACAGCACGAGCCACGTCTGCGACACCTTGTAGGCGTCCTCCGACATCCCCGCCAGGCCCATCCCGAGCACCCAGATGATCACGAGTGCCGGCAGCACCATCCGCATGTGCAGTTTGGCGATCGTCGCCGTCTGACCGGCACGGTGCAGCGCGGGGTACAGGAACACCGGCCCGAACGCCACGACGGCGCTGAGGATGTGCAGCATCGCCACGATGCGGTAACCGGTCGATATGTCCAGGATCGCGATCATCGGGCGCGAACGCTAGCTCCGGTACCCGCCGCCGGATCGGGTCAGTCCGCGACGAGCTTGAGGTTCTCCTCGACGTCGTCGAGATGGTGCTCGACCTCGTGGACCGCCTGCGCCGCCATCCATCGAAGGGTCCGCGTGCTCGGGCCGGGAAAGCCGTACTGGCAGGTCCGGTCGAGCTGTGCGGGCGACAACGATTCGATCATGCGCACCAGCAGACCCGCCGCGACTTCGATCTCGGCGGCCACGGCCTGCGGGTCGTCGCGGCCGTACATTCCGAGGTCGACCCGCTCGTCGCGGTACATCGGCGTGAACCCGGGATTGTCCACGACGACACCGACCACGAAGCGGTCGCGAAGCACGAGCAGCACGTCGCGCACGTGGGCGCCGTACTCGAGCATCGACCATCGGTCAGGAGTGGGGCGGGCGTTGGCGACGTCGGGGGTGTTGCGCAAGAGCCGGCCGAGTAACTCGGTGCCGGCCCGGATGCGGGGCGCGACTTCGGTGTCCGGCACGTCGTCCCAGACGAAACCACACCCCTCACAGCTCTCCACCCGCGACATGCTGACAGATCGGTCGTCCAAATCGATCGTCACGGCGTGCCACTAGCCTCGGGCGGGTGACGCGGCGCTACCTCGTGCGCACCTACGGGTGCCAGATGAACGAGCACGACTCTGAGCGCATCGCGGGACTGCTCGAGGCCGACGGGTTCGTAGCGGCGACCTCGGAGGACGACGCCGACCTCGTCGTGCTCAACACGTGCTGCATTCGCGAGAACGCCGACAACAAGTTCTACGGCAACCTCGGCCACCTCAAGGCGTGGAAGGGCGAGCGCGACGGGCGCCAGATCGTGGTGTCGGGGTGCCTGGCGCAGAAGGATCGCGAGATCGTCCGGGACCGGGCGCCCTACGTCGACGTCGTGCTCGGCACGCACAACGTCCATCGCACGGCTGAGCTCGTCGTCGAGGCGCGCACCCGGGGACCACTCACCGAGATCTTCGACGCGGCCGTGATCGACGACCACGCCATGTTCCCGTCGGCGTTGCCGGCGCGCCGCGAGACGTCGTACAACGCGTGGGTCACGATTCAGATCGGCTGCGACAACAACTGCGCGTTCTGCATCGTCCCGGCCGTGCGCGGCGCCGAGATCAGCCGCCCCTTCGACGACGTCGTCGCCGAGGTCGAGTCACTGGCCGCCGACGGTGTCACCGAGGTCACCTTGCTCGGGCAGAACGTCAACAGTTACGGCCGCGATCTGCAACTCGCCGCTCGGCAGGCGGGCGATGACTCAGCTCGGGTCCGACCGCTGTTCGCCGATCTGCTGCGCGTCGTCGGGGCGGTCGAAGGGATCCGGCGCGTGCGCTTCACGAGCCCGCACCCCAAGGACATGCGCCCGGAGACATTCACGGCGATGGCCGACACCGCCTCGGTGTGCGAGCACCTGCACTACCCACTGCAGTCCGGGAGCGATCGCGTGTTGGCGGCCATGCACCGTGGGTACACGGCGTCTCGCTACCTCGACCGGCTCGCCGACGCCCGCCGCGTGGTGCCCGACCTGGCCGTGTCGACCGACATCATCGTCGGCTTCCCGGGCGAGACCGACGACGACTTCGAGCGCACGCTCGAGGTCGTTGCGGCGGCCGGGTTCGACTATGCGTACACGTTCATCTTCTCGCCACGCCCAGGCACCGAGGGGGCGACGATGACCGACGCCTTCATCGATCCAGCGGTGGCGGGAGAGCGCTTCGCGCGCCTCCGCGTCGTCGTCGAGCGCTCGGCGCTGGCGAGGCACGAGGCACGGGTCGGACGCGTCGAGGAAGTGCTCGTGGAAGGCCCGAGCAAGAAGGACCCGACCGTCACTTCGGGCCGGACGCGTCAGAACAAGCTCGTCCACTTCCGTCCCGACCTGCCGTTGCGCACGGGCAGTTACGCGACGGTCGAGATCACCCGCGCGGCGCCACACCACTTGCACGGCTCGTTCGTCGACGTCGTCGCCGAGCCGAGTCACAAGCTGCGGATCCCGGTCGCCGCGCTGTGACGTTGCGCCCGACGCCCCCGCGCGTCGCGGTGCTCGGGCCGACGGCGTCCGGCAAGTCGGCGGTGGCGATGGCCGCGGCCCGTCAGGTGAGCGGCGTCGAACTCGTCAGCGTCGACGCAATGCAGGTCTACCGCCGGATGGACATCGGCACCGCCAAACCGACGCCGGTCGAACGGGCCGAGGTGCGACACCACCTCATCGACATCGTCGACCCCGGCGTGGAGTTCACGGTTGCCGAGTTCCGGGCCGCGGCACAAACCGCGCTCGACGACATCGCCCGGCGCGACGCTCGCCCACTGCTGGTCGCAGGCACCGGGCTCTACCACCGCGTCGTGATCGACGACATCGAGCTCCCGGGCCAATGGCCCGACGTCCGGGCCGAGCTCGATCAGGACGCTGAACGCCTCGGGGCGCCCTCCCTCCACGCCCGGCTGGCCGCACTCGACCCGGTAGCCGCGGCGCGCATGGAACCGACGAACACGCGGCGGGTCGTGCGAGCACTCGAGGTGTGCGTCGGCAGCGGGCGGGCGTTCAGCTCGTTCGGGCCGGGGCTCGACGTGTACCCGCCGACCTCGGTCGCCCAGCTCGGGCTGCGTTGGCCCCGAACCGTCGTGGCGCAACGGATCGAACATCGGGTGCAGACGATGATCGACGCCGGCCTTGTCGGCGAGGTCGCGGCATTGATGGCGGACCCGATCTCGCGCACGGCTCGCCAGGCGCTCGGCTACAAGGAGATCATCGAGCACCTCGAGGGGCGCTGCACGCTCGATGCCGCGGTCGCGGCGATCGTCACGGGCACCCGCCAGCTCGCCGTTCGCCAGGAACGGTGGTTCCGTCGCGACCCTCGCGTACGCTGGATCGACATCGAAGCGGATCCGGTGGCCGAGGCGTTGCCGGCCGTAGTCGACGCACTCGCACGATGACTCAACACACGACACCGCAGACGACACCCAACATCTCGACGACGCTCACGTTCACCAAGCACCATGGGCTCGGCAACGACTTCTTGGTGACGTTCCACCCATCGGTGTCCGACCTGGCCGCGCTCGCCCGGCAGGTCTGTGACCGCCGCCGCGGCATCGGCGCCGACGGCTTGATCATCGGCGAGTCGGCCGAGGGGTACGCGGCCCAGATGATCCTGTTCAACGCCGACGGTGGTCGAGCGGAGATGAGCGGCAACGGCATCCGCTGCTTCGCACAGGCGCTCGCCACCCGTCGCGGCGACCTCAAACCGCAACGCATCCTCACCGACGCCGGCGAGCGGCTGGTGACGCTGTTCGCCACCGACGATCCCGACACGATCGAGGCGTCGGTCGCGATGGGCGCGGTCGAGCCGCTCGACGAGCCGATCGGATGGGACGAGCTCGGCTGCCATCCCGATCGACCCGTGGCGCATCTCAGCGTCGGCAACCCGCACAGCGTGGTCGGCGTCGACGAAGTCGGCGCGGTCGACCTGGTCCACCTCGGATCACTCGTGCCGCACATCAATCTCGAGATCGTCGAACCCGGCCCCGAGCCGAACGCGATCACGATGCGCGTCCACGAACGAGGTGCCGGCGTGACCGAGGCGTGCGGCACGGGCGCCGTCGCTTCGGCGTTCGCGGCCCTGCAGTGGGGACTCGTTCCGGCGAGCCTCCCGGAAATCGTGGTGCACATGGACGGCGGGAGTGCCAGAGTGGCGGTCGACCGGGCAACGGGTCGGACGGAACTGACCGGTCCGGCGACCTACGTCGCACGAATCGAGATCGCGATCGAGATCGACATCAAGTGAGCACCCCGTACAACGAAGCCCTCGGCAGCTCCCTCATCGACCGCTCGGTCAGGGAACGCATCGTGATCGTCGGGGTCACGCTCCCCGGGACGACCGACGCACAGACCGAGGCGAGCCTCGACGAGCTGGCGCTGCTCGTCGACACCGCCGGCGCCGACGAGGTCGCCCGCCTCGTGCAGCGCCGCGACGCACCCGATCACACGTGGTTCATCGGCAAGGGCAAGGTCGAGGAGCTGCGCCAGATCTGTGTCGGTGTCGACGCCGACACTGTCGTGTTCGACAACGAGCTGGCGCCCGCCCAGCAGTACAACCTCGAGAAGCTGTTGGGTCGTACCGCGATCGACCGAACCGCGGTGATCCTCGACATCTTCGGTCAGAACGCCCACACGCTCGAGGGCAAGGCGCAGGTCGAACTGGCCCTCCTTCGGTACCGCCTGCCGCGACTGCGGCGCGGTGCGACCGCCAAGCTCTCCCAGCAACGGGGCGGCGTCGGCGCCCGCTTCGGCAGCGGTGAGACCAAGCTCGAGGTCGATCGCCGGCGGATCATGCGGCGCATCACCAAGCTCGAGTCCGACATGAAGGACCTCGAGGCGACCCGCTCACTGCAGCGCAAGAGTCGCAGTGCGAGCGGCCTCGCGTCGGTCAGCATCGTCGGCTACACGAACGCCGGCAAGTCGACCCTCCTCAACCACCTGACCCAGGCCGGCGTGCTGGTCGAGGATCGCTTGTTCGCCACGCTCGACCCGACGACGCGGCGGCTCGCACTGCCCGGCGGCGAGCCGATCCTGCTCACCGACACGGTCGGGTTCGTGCGCCGTCTGCCACACGGGCTCGTCGAGGCGTTCAAGAGCACGCTCGAGGTCGCGACACGCGCCGACTATCTGGTGCACGTGGTCGACTCCAGCGCAGCCGACCCACACGGTCAGATCGCCGCTGTGCGCGAGGTGCTGCGTGAGATCGGTGCCGATCAGGTGCCGGAACTGCTCGTGTTCAACAAGGCAGATCTCGCCCCGGGTCCCGCCAAGGAGCTCTCGACCGAGCACACCGGGTCGGTCGCGGTGAGCGCCGTGACGGGTGAGGGCATCGAGGAGTTCCTGCTGATCCTCGGCGATCGGCTGCGCGAGCGCACGGCGATCGTCGAGCTGGCCGTCCCATACGACCGCGGCGACGTGCTCGCTGCGGTGCACCGCGAGGGCGAGGTGGTCTCCACGACCGAGGAGGTCGATGTGATGCGCATCCGCGCCCGACTCTCGGACGCGTCGACCGGGCGTTTGGCGGAGTTCGTGGTGGCGCCGGCCGGTTGATCCGGCCAGGCTGGAGCCCGCATGGCGTCCATCACCGACCGACCCGGCTTCGTGCCGCCCCCGTACCCGTACGACCGCCTCGATCGGTTCAAGCCGCTCGCCGAACGGCTCGACGGCGGGCTGGTCGATCTCTCGATCGGCACCCCGATCGATGCGCCGCCCGACGCGGTCATCACCGCCCTCGGCTCGTCGGGCGCCGAACGCGGCTACCCGCCGAGCATCGGCTCGCTCGAGTTCCGTAGCGCCGTCCGGCGGTGGATCGATCGGCGCTTCGGCGTCGACGTCCCGGTCGCCCAGATCGGCGCGTGCGTCGGCACCAAGGAGTTCGTCGGGACGTTGCCGCAGTGGCTGCGGCTGCGACGTCCCGATCGTGACACCGTGCTCTATCCGGCGGTGTCGTACCCGACCTACGAGATGGGAGCGATCCTGGCCGGTTGCCGCGCCGTTCCGGTGCCTCCGACGCCCGACGGCTCGCTCGACCTCGCCGCGATCGCCCCCGGCGACGCCGATCGCGCGTTGGCGCTGTGGGTCAACAGCCCCAGCAACCCCACGGGTGCGCTCGACGACCTGGGCGAGGCAGCTGCATGGGGACGATCCCACGGTGTGCCGGTGTTCTCCGACGAGTGCTACGTCGAGTTCACGTGGTCCGGTGAGGGCCGCACGATCCTCGAGCACGGCCTCGACGGCGTCGTCGCCGTCCACTCGCTCTCGAAACGCTCGAACCTGGCAGGCGTCAGGATCGGCTTCTACGCCGGAGACGCCGACCTCGTGCACTATCTCCAGGAGGTCCGCAAGCACGTCGGGCTGATGGTGCCGGGCCCGGCGCAGGCGGCCGGTGTCGCGGCCCTCGACGACGACACCCACGTCGGAATCCAGCGCGAGCGCTATCTGCGCCGTCTCGAGCGCCTGGCCGGCGTGCTCCGGCGTTGGTCGGGCTGCGACATCGCACTGCCGGCCGGCGGGTTCTACCTGTGGTTCGACGCCGGTGACGGGTGGGAGTTCACCGAACGCCTCGCAACCGTTGGGGGCGCACTCGTGAGCCCTGGCGATTTCTACGGAGCAGGGGGAGCGCAGTTCGTGCGCGTCGCCGTGGTACAACCTGACGAACGGATCGAGTTGGTCGCCGCACGGCTCGGGCTCGGCTGACACGATCGCGGCAAGGAGAGCGCACCGATGGCGAACAAGCGAACAGGACGCGGAACGGTCCTGTTCGGTCTGTTCGTGCTGCTCGCCGGGCTCGTCGGCGCGGTCGTGTTGCTCGTGTTGGCGCAGCGACGCGACGACGATGCGATCCGTGATCTCGCCAGGGCACCGGTGGGCTGTGAGACGGTCATGTCGTTCAAGGACACCGGGACGTTCTTCCTCTACATCGAACATCTCGGGACCCTCGAGACGATCGACGGCAACTGTGAGACACCCGACAACTACTCGCGAGACGCCGACGAGACCCCGGCGGTCGAGATCGTGGTGCGCGCCGAGGATGAAACCGAGCTCGACCTCGATCGTCTCGACGAGGAGTTCACCTATTCCCTCGACAGTTCGTTCGCGGGCACCGCGACGCGGCAGGTCGAGATCGAAACCACCGGCAACTACGTCGTGTCGGTCGCCTCGCAAGATGGCGACGACTTCGTGGTCGCCGTCGGGCGGAATCCGGCCGAGGCGGGCAACACGATGCGCTTTGGCGCGATCGCGTCGGGCCTCGCCGGCGTCGTGCTCGGACTGATCCTCGTGCTGATCGGTGTGCGCCGCGGTCGGCGCGCGCGTCGTCTCGCGACTGCGTACACGGCACGACCCGAATGGCAGGCCGGAACGTCGCTGGCGACGTCTCCTCCGATGATGCAACCACCGCCGGCCCAACCGCTGCCAACGCCACAGCATCCCGGAGAGTGGGCGCCGGTCCATCCCGTCGGGCCACCCGTCTGGTCACCGGCCCACACCCAGCCGACCGGTCCGCACGCGCCGGTCGACCCGGTCCCTGGTCCGATGGCGCCACCACACGTCTTCGCGCCGCCGGGGATGCCGAACCAGCCGGCGTCGCCGCCGACTCAGAGCCCCGTCGTGCCACCGCCGCCGCCCCCACCCACCGGTCGGAACCCGTTCGAACGGCCCGACGCCGATACCGATGGCGCGGCCGGTGATCGCCGCCACGAGGGTGGGGACGTCAGAGGCGACGCATCACGGTGACGACCCGGCCGTAGATGGTCGTGTCGGTCGCTTCGAACTCGAGCGGCACCATCGACGCGTTGGCGGGCACGAGCGTGACCTTCGATCCCTTGCGCTGATACGTCTTCACCGTCGCCTCCCCGTCGGGGATTCCGGCGACGACGACGTCGCCGTTGTTCGCGGTCGGTTGCTGCACGGCGATCACGAAGTCGCCGTCGAGGATCCCGAGATCGACCATCGAGTCGCCGCGCACCCGGAGCATGAACAGCTCGCCCTCACCGGTGAAGTCGGCGGGGACGGGAAGGAGCTCCTCGACGTTCTCCTCGGCGAGCACATCGGTGCCCGCGGCGACGTCGCCGACCAGTGGGACGTGGCGCACGGGGCGTCGTTCCATCGCCGCGCCGGAGTTCGGGTCCCAACGCACCTCGATGGCGCGAGGCTTCGTCGGATCACGGCGCAGGAAGCCGAGCCGTTCGAGGGTGTTGAGGTGGCTGTGGACCGTCGAGGGTGACGTGAGGCCGATCGCCTCGCCGATCTCGCGCACGGACGGCGGGTAGCCCCGCTCGCGCATCTGGAGCTCGATGAAGTCGAGCACCTGACGCTGGCGCGCCGTGATCTTGGTCCCGGCCGGACCGAACGACGTTCGTCGGTGGAGGCTGGCGCGGGATGCCGGAGTTGCTGCCTGGTGATCCGTCATGGG
>DATMDV010000463.1:0-7253 GCA_035557475.1 Ilumatobacteraceae bacterium | reverse complement strand
GCAGCCGGTCTCGCCGCGGCCGAGCTCGTGGTCGGACTCGTACGTGGCAGCGCGTCACCGGTCGTTCCGGTCGGCCAGGAGGTCATCGATCGCATCCCGTCGTCGGTGCGGGAGTGGGCGATCGAGACGTTCGGCACTGCCGACAAGGCGGTGCTCGTCCTGGGCTCGTTGATCGTGCTGGCGGTGGTCGGGTCGATCGTCGGGATCCTGACGGTGCGTGGCCACCGCAGCCAGGCCTTCACCGTGGCGCTGTTCACCGGCCTGATCGGTGTGCTCGCCGTCCTGCAGCGCCCGGCGCCATCGATCGGCAAGATGGCACCCGCCGTGATCGGCACCGTCGTCTCGATTGCTGTGCTGTGGTGGTTGAGCGAACGGTTCGTCACCGCGCCGGCACGATCCGACGCGACCCACGCCGAGACGATGGGGCTCAACAGACGCGGCTTCCTGTACGGCTCTGTGGTCGTGGGCTCGGCGTCGGTCATCACGGGCGGCATGGGGCGGCTCTTGCAACGCCGCTTCGAGATCGACGACGAGCGGTCCGAGATCTCGCTTCCCGAGCCGTCATCGTCGGGCTCGAACGCCGGCGAGTTCGACTTCGGGATCGACGGGATCAGCCCGTTCGTCACATCCGTCGACGAGTTCTACCGGATCGACACCGCGATCGTGGTGCCCCAGGTCTCGAAGGACTCGTGGAGCCTCAAGATCGGCGGCATGGTCGATCAGGAGATCGAGCTGACGTTCGACGACCTCCTCGCCCGCGAGCAGGTCGAGCGATATGTGACGTTGTCGTGCGTGTCGAACCCGGTCGGCGGCGACCTCGTCGGCAACGGCATCTGGCAGGGCGTGATGCTCGCCGACGTGTTGCGTGAGGCCGGGATCCAGGCGGGCGCCGAACAGCTCGTCAGCCGGTCGATCGATGGCTGGACGTGCGGTACACCGGTCGCTGCGGTCATGGACGGCCGCGACGCGATGCTGGCCATCGGGCAGAACGGGCAACCGTTGCGGGCCGAGCACGGGTACCCGGTGCGGATGGTCGTCCCCGGCCTCTACGGCTACGTGTCGGCCACCAAGTGGGTCACCGAGATCGAGCTCACCACGTGGGATGCGTTCGACGCCTACTGGGTGCCGAGAGGGTGGGCCAAGGAGGCGCCCGTCAAGACGCTGACGCGCATCGATCTCCCGCGACACAACAGCAAGTCGACGGCCGGTCCGCTCGAGATCGGCGGCGTCGCCTGGGCGGTGCACCGCGGGATCTCGGCCGTGCAGGTTCGCGTCGACGGCGGCGAGTGGGTCGACGGCGAGCTGGCGGGCGTGCCGAGCGACGACACATGGCGGCAGTGGCGCTACACGTGGGACGCCACTCCGGGCGAGCACGTCATCGAAGCCCGTGCGGCCGACGGCGCCGGCGTGCTGCAGGAGGAAGAGGAGATGAGCCCGGCCCCCAACGGCGCCCAGGGATACCACCAAATCCGCGTCGAGGTCGGATAGCCCAGGTTTGTGTCACCGCTGCCGGCGACCTTCGCCGATGTCGGTGACACAAACCGGGCTTATTTGGTCTGCGCGAGCTCGTGGGCCTTGGCGTCGAGGGCGGTGAGGAGTTCGTCGAAGCTCTTCTGGAAGCTGTCGACGCCCTCGCGCTCGAGCTGGTCGGCGACAGCGTCCATGTCGACGCCCACGTCGGCGAGCGCCGCCCACGTGGCCTCGGCCTCGTCGACGTCGGCATCGACGCGCCTGGCCAACGTGCCGTGGTCCTCGAACGCCTCGATGGTGGCGTCGGGCAGCGTGTCCACCGTGTCGGGTCCGATCAACTCGTCGACGTAGATGGTGTCGGGGTAGGCCGGATTCTTGGTCGACGTGCTTGCCCACAGGGGGCGCTGGACGCGAGCCCCGCGAGCCGCCAGGGCATCCCATCGCTCGCCCGAGAACGTCGCTCGGAACTGCTTGTAGGCGAGCTTGCCCTGCGCGATGGCGGCCTTACCGCGCAGCGCGAGCGCCTCGGGGGAGCCGATCGCTTCCAGCCGTCGGTCGACCTCGGTGTCGACACGGCTGATGAAGAAGCTGGCGACGCTCGCCACGCGGCTGAGGTCGGCACCCAGGTTCACGCCGTACTCCTCGAGTCCGGCGAGGTACGCGTCCATCACTTCCTGGTGCCGCTCGAGGCTGAAGATGAGTGTGACGTTGATGTTGCGACCCTCGGCGATCATCTGCCGGATCGGCTCGACGCCTGCCGCGGTGGCCGGGATCTTCACCATCAGGTTGCGCCGCTTGATCTGCTCGTGGAGCCCACGCGCCGCGGCTTCGGTGCCCGCCGAGTCGTTGGCCAGCTCGGGAGCCACCTCGACGCTGGCATAGCCGTCGAGGCCGTCGGTGAGGTCGTAGGTCCTCGAGAAGACGTCGCACGCGCCGTGGATGTCGGCGATCACGAGTTGCCAGTAGTCGTCGACGATGGGATGTTGGTCGACCGCGAGCGTCTTGAACTGCTCGTCGTAGTCGGACGATCCCTGGATCGCCTTCTGGAAGATCGTCGGGTTCGAGGTGAGGCCGCGTATCCCCCGGTCACGCAGCGCCGCGAGTTGCCCCGATGTGAGGTAACCCCGCTTCAGGTTGTCGAGCCACGGGCTCTGTCCGTGTTCTTCGCTCAGTCGCCGGAGAGGGTTCATGCCGGTTCCTTTCTTGCTCCATCCACTGACACTGTCACGATACGAGCGCGATCGCGCGTCCGACCACGTGCTCGACGTTGATGCCGAGCCGGTCGAGCACTTCGGCGCCGGGTGCGCTCGCACCGAAGCGTTCGATGCCGATCGAGTCGTCGGCGTAGCGGGCCCATCCGAACGTCGTGGCCGCCTCGACCGACAGCACGGGGACGTCAACGGGCAACAGCGAACGCTGGAACGATTCGTCCTGCCGTTCGAACCGGTCCCAGCTCGGGAAGCTCACGACGCGCGCCGCGACACCGTGACCGGCGAGCCGCGCCGCGGCGTCGACGCACAGCGCGACCTCGCTGCCGGTGGCCAGGAGGACGACCGCCGGTGCGCCATCGGGCTCGTGGACGATGCCCGCGCCGCGCTCGACGGCGGAACCGTCGGTCACAACGGTGATGTTCTGGCGGCTGAGGACGAGCGCCGTCGGGCCGTCGTGCTCGACGGTGGCCTTCCACGCGGCGACGGTCTCGTTGGCGTCGGCGGGGCGGATCACCTGCAGACCGGGGATCGCCCTGATCGTCGCGATCTGTTCGACGGGTTGGTGGGTCGGCCCGTCCTCGCCGACGCCGACCGAGTCGTGCGAGAACACGAACACCGCCTTCGCCTTCGACACCGCGGCCAGCCGGATCGGGGGGCGCATGTAATCGGCGAACACGAAGAACGTGCCCCCGACGGGGAGGATGCCGCCGTGCATCGCCATGCCGACCAGCGCCGCCCCCATCCCGTGCTCGCGCACGCCGTAGCGGATCTGGCGCCCACCCGGGTCCTCGGCCGTCTGCTGGGTCTGTCCGGCGAGCTTGGTGCCGGTGTTGCCGGTGAGATCGGCGGCACCGGCAACGAGGCCAGGGAGCGAATCGATGGTCGCGTCGAAGGCGGCCTGGATCGCCTGGCGGGTCGCCTTCGACGTGCCGAGCTCGAACGTCGGGAGGTCGTCGGTCCAGCCGGGAACGCCGGTGCCGTCCCACGCCGCCTGCCACTCGGGCGTGGCGACGACCTCGGCGCTGCGCTCCATCCACGCCTTGCGCGCGGCCGCGCCGACCGTGCCGACATGGTTCCGGTACGCGTCGACGAGCTCGGGTGGTGACCAGAACGGCTCGTCGGGGATCCCCATCACGGCCTTGGTGCGGCTCACATCGGCGGCGTCGAACGCCAGACCGTGCGCTTCGAAGTCGTCGGTGTGGTCGGGTGACGGGTAGCCGATGTGGCTGCGGAGGACCAACAGGTGCGGCCGGCTGTCGTCGGCCTTGGCCGCCTGGAGCGCCTCGGTGAGCCCGTCGAGATCGTCGGCCATCTCACCGAGGTACTGCACGTCCCAGCCGTACGACGCGAACCGCCCGGCGGTGTCGTCGCTGAACGCCAGCGATGTCGGACCGTCGATCGTGATCCGGTTGTCGTCGTAGATGCAGATCAGGCGCCCGAGCGCGAGGTGACCGGCGAGCGATGCCGCCTCGTGGCTGATGCCTTCCATCATGCAACCGTCGCCGGCGATCACGTACGTGTGGTGGTCGATCGCTTCCTTGCCGAACCGGGCCCGCAGGAAGCGTTCGGCGATGGCCATCCCGACGGCGTCGCCGAAGCCCTGCCCGAGCGGACCGGTGGTCACCTCGACGCCAGCGGTGTGGCGCGCCTCCGGATGGCCGGGCGTCGCCGACTCGAACTGGCGGAACTGCTTCAGGTCGTCGAGCTCGAGCCCGTAGCCGCACAGGTACAGCAACGAGTACTGCAGGATCGACGCGTGGCCGTTCGACAGCACGAAGCGGTCGCGGTCGGGCCACTCCGGATCGGCCGGATCGTGTTTCATGATCCGCGTGTAGAGGACATGACCGAGTGGGGCGAGGGCCATCGCGGTGCCCTGATGACCGCTGTTCGCCTTGAGCGGAGCGTCCATCGCCATGCCGCGGATGAGCGAGATGGCCTGCTGGGTCTGTTCGGGCGACAGCGAGGTGGGCATCGGATCGACTGTACCCGGCCTCCGGGCGGCGACACCCGGGTGTGTCAGGCGACCGGTGGGAGCAGCGTGAACGGCACGAGATGCCAGTCGCCGCGGTCGATCCGGCAGTGGGCGAAGATCGTTCCGTAGTCGGGGAACTCGAGCTCGCCGCGCACGAGACGGTAGGTGAACTTGCCGGGATCCACGTTGAACGGGCTGACGTTGCGGGCGACGGGCTCGGTTTCCGACTCGGGGTCACGATCGGAGCGGAAGATGACCTCGAACACGCCTTGGCCGGATTCCTCCGGCGGGCAGTAGATCAGTGCGACCAGATGCGGGGTGAGCGTCACGGGTGCCGGTGACGGCGCCGCCATCGAGAACATCGCCCCGGTGAGGTCGATCCGCGTCGATGGTCCTGGCGCCTGGCGCATCTCGAAGTTCTCGACGAAGAGGGCCGAAACGATGTGCATGACGCGATCCTTACCGGTTCGACCCGTACCGATTCGACATGGTTCGGCGGCACCAACAGGCGCCACGTCTACTCGGCGAAGACGAACCTGACGCGCCGGTTGTGACGGCCCTTGTTCTCGACCTTCGTGATCCTGATCAACGGTGACTCGGCGGTGTTCGACAGGTGAGTACCGCCGCACGCCTGGCGGTCGAGACCGTCGATGTCGATGATGCGCAACAGCCCGTCGGGCGTCGGCGGCGGGGCGACCGACATGCTGCGCACGAGTCCGGCGACGGCCTCGGCGTCTCCGGCGTCGACGTAGACCGACCGGACGGCGAGACCACGGGCGATGACGTCGTTCACGGGAGCTTCGAGGGCACGCACACGTTCGTTGTCGACCTCCGGCAGATCGAAGTCCATGCGGCCCGTGCCATCGCCGTTGATCTGGGCGCCGGTGACGAGTGCCCCGGCGAACTCGTCGAACACGAACGCGTTGAGCACGTGGCTCATCGTGTGCAGCGAGGCCACACGGTGTCGGTGGTCACCGTCGACGCGCACCTCCACGACACCACTCGGGACGGTGCCGCTCGGCTCGACGTCGCGGTCGAGCAGGTGCCACCACGTGTCGCCGTCGATCTCGATGCCGGTGACGTCGGCTTCGCCACCCGACGCGTCCGACGCACCCGACCATGTGATGTGGCCGCGATCGCTGACCTGGCCGCCCCCGCCCGGATGGAAGGCCGAGCGCGACAAGGCGACCGCACCGGGTCGGGACGCGACGACCTCGGCGTCGTGCACGAGCAGTCCGGGCTCCTGGTGACAGAGGTAGATCGCCATCACGGACTGGCTAGCACGGTTTCGAGCGACTATGACAGTGGAAAAGATTCACCGACCAGCAACCCGTCCCGTCCATGGAGGACCACATGCCCATCGAGCTTCCCCCTCTCCCGTACGACACGACCGCCCTCGAGCCGTACCTGTCGGCGGAGACGTTCGAGTACCACTACGGCAAGCACCACAAGACGTACGTCGACAACCTCAACAAACTGATCGAGGGGACGGACGAGGAATCGAAGCCGCTCGAGGACATCATCATGGGGGCCGAAGGTGGCAAGTTCAACAACGCCGCCCAGGTGTGGAACCACACCTGCTACTGGAACTCGATGGCGCCGGGTGGTGGCGGTGATCCGACCGGTGCAGCCGGTGACGCGATCAACGAGGCGTTCGGGAGCGCGGATGCGTTCAGGGAGGAATTCAAGAAGGCCGCCGTCGGTCAGTTCGGTTCGGGCTGGGCGTGGCTGGTGCTCGACGGCGGGAAGCTGGCCGTGATGGCGACTGCCAACGCCGACCTGCCGATGAAGCACGGCAAGACGGCGTTGATCACGTGCGACGTGTGGGAGCACGCCTACTACATCGATTACCGCAACAAGCGTCCCGACTACGTCGACACGTTCCTTGAGCACCTCGTCAACTGGGACGCCGTCTCGGCCGGTCTCTCCTGAGGCGCCGCTACGCCGCGCGGGCCGACTTCGCCTGGTGCGTCAGGCGCAACTCGCCGAGGCGCACCTTGGCAAGGTGCAGCCACGTCATGGGCTTGATCACCAGCCAGCCCGGATCGATCTCGTACCAGCGGTGAGCGAGCTTGGCCGACGTCGGCGCGGCGTGGTGGTTGTTGTGGAGTCCCTCGCCGGCTGTCAGTAACGCCAGCCACTGCAGGTTGGTCGCCGAGTTGTCGTAGCGGCGACGGCCGAAATGATGGCCGATCGCGTTCACCGCCGCCGAACCGCCGAGGTACAGGTTGACGTGCACGAACGCGGCCACCAGCCCGATCTGCCACCCGCACGTGACGACGAGCAGCCCGACGCCGATGGCCAGCCCCAGCAGCGCGTGGTCGTAGAACCACCGATCGGCCCACGTCTGCCGGAGGTCCTTGGCGTACTTGGAGAGCGTCTGAGCGTTGCGCGCCTCCCGGCGGTACATCGCCACGTTCATCATCTGCACCTTGACCCAGCCGTGCAGCACGGGCGAGTGCGGATCGCCGGCGACGTCCGTGAAGGCGTGGTGCTTGCGGTGCACGGCGACCCACTGGCGCGCCCGGATGCCGGTGGTGATCCAGCTGATGAACCGGAACACCTGCACCACCGCCGGGTGCAATGTCAGCGCCCGGTGC
>DATMDV010000462.1:0-17367 GCA_035557475.1 Ilumatobacteraceae bacterium | reverse complement strand
CCGAAGAGCCTCTGAGCGACGACGACATGAGCACCGCACCCGCCGGAGACGGCGGCCTCGGTGGCGGCGGTGACGCCGACGGCACCGACGGCGGCGACTCCGACGGCACCGACGGCGGCGATTCGGACGGCACTGACTCCTGAACGCCGACGCCTACTGGCAAGTCCGGCGCGTCCATCATCCCGACGCCCCTGACCTCGCTGAGCTCGTCGGCGAAGTTCCGGCGTTCCGGAGTGACTTCGTGTTTCGACGGCCGCTGGTGTCGCGCGTGCCGACACTCGCACGGTTCGGTGACGTCGAGGTGTTGTGGGACGACTTGTTGCGCCGCGGCACCCGCCGGCCGGCGTTCCGCGTCGTGCGCGCCGGCACCACGGTGGCCGGGCGCGACGTCACCCGTCGAGCCGGGATCGGCAACCGCGACCTCGACGACCTGGTGTCGGCCAACCAGGTCGTCGACCGATATCGGCGGGGCGACACGGTCGTGCTCCAAGGACTGCACCACACGAACCCTCACCTCGCCAGGCTTGCCAACAACCTGGCCCTCGACCTCGACCACCCGGTCCAGGTCAACGCGTACCTCTCGCCGTCGAACGCGCGTGGGCTCGACCTGCACTTCGACTTCCACGATGTGTTCGTCGTGCAGCTCGGCGGATCCAAACGCTGGCGGGTCTGGACACCGCTCGAACGCACGACCAACCCGGTGAAGGGTCCGCATGCGATCGCCGCGCCACGTCCGGAGGAGCTCGGCGATCCGCTGCTCGACATCACGATGGGCGCTGGTGACTGCCTGTATCTGCCGCGGGGCTTTCCGCATGCGGCCGAGACGGTCGATCGGCATTCGGACCACCTGACGATCGGGTTGGTGGCGGTGACATGGCAGCGGGTGTTCCGCAAGGCGATCGACGCCGAGGTTGCTGCCGGCCGGCTGACCGGCGCACTCCCCGTCGGGCTGCTCGAACCGGGCGTTGCGGTGCCCACCGAAGCCGGCGGTGTCGAGGGCGTGCGCCAACGGGTCACGGCGGAGACCCTCCGGCATTGGATGGCGCGCGAGATCTGGCGCCGGCAACCCGCGACGCGCCTGCGGCCGCGGGTCGCCCCGGCGCTGGAGTCACGTCCCTTGGTGATCACCCCTGGTCCCTTGCTGTGGCTCACGATGATCGACGACCGCGCCGTGCTCGGTCTCGGCGATCGACTCCTCGACATGCCGGTCGAGGCGCACGTCTTCCTGTCCGCGCTGCTCGACGCCGAATGCCCGGTCGACGTCGTCAGCTTGAAGGGACTGGACGAGGAGTCGCGTGCTGTGGTGCTTCGGCGCCTGCTCGCCGAAGGGGTCCTCGCCCATGTCGACTAGTTCGGCGTGCGCGGACGCGTCCTCGCGACGTGACGAGCCGATGTTCGCCACCGGCTCGCAGGTGCGCGGCTGGCTCCTGGTCGAGGTACGTGGCGCGTGGGGTGAGGACGCCATCCACGCCAGTGCGCTCGCCGAACACGTGCCCCCTCATTGGAAGGACGAGTTGAAGCGGCGTCAAATCCGCGCCGTGTGCATTCGCTCGGGCTCGAGCGTCGAGTGGCCCGGCGTGCGGCTCTTCGCGTGCGCGGCTCGCCGGCCGGGCACCGGACCGGCGACATTGTGGGTTCGCCAGCTCGACTCGTTGGCCGATGTCGCGGCCGCCGTCGAGAACCTCCATGTCGACCGGCCGCCCGAGACCAGCTGGGAGCGCGTGCAGGAGTCGCTGATCCTCGTGTGCACCAACGGACGCCACGACCAATGCTGCGCCAACCTGGGACGCCCGCTCGTCCGCGCGTTGCGTGAATCGCCCTGGGCCGACCGCGTGTGGGAGTGCTCACACATCGGTGGCGATCGCTTCGCGGCCAACGTCGTCGTGCTCCCCGACAGCCTCTACTTCGGTCGAGTCGATCCGCAATCGGCTCCCGCGCTCTTGAGTGCGCTCGACGAGGGGCGAATCGATCTCTCCCTGTTCCGTGGCCGCACGTCACTGGCGCTGGCCGAGCAGGCGGTCGAACACTTCGTGCGGCGCGAGCTCGGCATCGACGCCGTCGACGGTGTGGTGATCGACCGGCAGGCAGCAGACGGCTCGTTCCCGGTGCGGCTCGGGGAGCGCCTGCTGCACGTACGTGTTCGGCGACGGCTGGTGTCGGCTGCCGAGCCGCTCACCTGCAAAGGAAAGGCGGGCCAGCTGATCCCGACGTTCACGCTCGAATCGATCACCTGAGCCCGTCGTCGGAGCGGAGCGGTCAGACCTCGTGCATGGCGCGGCCGATGTCGTCGAGCTCGGACTCGCCGAGGTGTTGCTCGAGGAGCGGCAGCACGCGTCGTTCCTCGTCGAGGATCATGCGGTGGAGCTCGTCGGCGAGCGCGTGCAGGGGCCGCTTCGACGAGGCGTCGGGGGAGGCCTGCTGGAGTGCGTCGACGAGCGCCTCGGCAGCAGCTTGGATGGTCTCGGCCCGTTCGGCGATGCGCTCACCATCATCGCCGCCCACCCGGCGGACCCACGGCAGCAGCACCTCGGTGGTGACCTTGACGTGGTGTCGAAGTTGGTCGGCGAACTCGGCGATGGCGGCCTCGCGGGCGCTGTCGTCGCCGTTCACCGTCGCCAGCAGCGCGCCGACCAGTTCGTGGTGGACGAGGTCGAGTTGGTCGCCGACATCGATGAGAACCGGCCGGTCGTCGGCGTCGATCGCGTCGACAGCGTCGTCGGCGCCGTGTGCGTTCACCGACTCCGACGGCACCCCCGCCGCCGCAGCGGGCCGTCGCTGGCGCGGGCCCACGTCGACGGGGGTGTCGCCCAGATAGGCGGCCGGCCACCGACCGGAGTCCTCCGCCTCGTACGACCAGTCCGGCTGCTTGTCGGCTTGCGACGTGTCGAGCACCACCTGCCCGTCGTCGATGTCGACGATCGGTGCGATCAGCACCGGCTCGGCGGGCGGCAGCGATCCGTCGAGATGTCCGGCGATCGACCCTGGCACGTGGTCGAGGATGCTCGTCACGACGGCTTGGTGCTGGCGCGCCAGGTAGCAACGCGCGCCGTCGGTGATCGTGCCGAGCCAGTCGCGCATGCTGGGTTCCACGTCCCCGTCACCCTCGGAGCGGCGGAGATCGTCGAGCGCGGTCGCGACCGCCATCCCGTCGCGCTTGCACGGTTCGCATTGCCCGCACGACTCGACGGCAAGGAAGCGCGACACGCCGTGGGCGACGGCGATGAGGTCGGCACGCTCGTCGAACACGATGAAGCCCGCCGCCCCGAGGCCGCTCCCCACCGCCTGCAACGCGTTGTAGCACGCAGGCGTGTCGAACAGTTCGACCGGCAGGATCGCGTTGGCGACCCCGGAGATGGCGGCGACGATCCGCCCGTCGTCGCGAGCACCCCCGCCGATCTCGTCGATGATCTCGGCGATCGTCGTGCCCATCGGGAACTCAGCGACACCCGCCCGCCGCGTGTCACCGCTCACGGTGCACACCACGGTGCCCGGCGATTCCGGGGTGCCGAGCGAACGGAACCAGTCGGCGCCCTGGCTGACGACGCCGGGCACGTTGGCGAGCGTCTCGACGTTGTTGGCGAGCACCAACCCGACGCCGGGCGCGGTGTTGCCGTGAGGATCAATCGCTCCCGGCTCGTCGGTGTCGGTGAGGCCGCGGCGGTACGGCGGCGCGACCCGTGGGAAGGGCTGCCGTCCCTCGACGACCTCGAGCAGTGCGGTCTCCTCGCCGTAGAGGTATTCGCTCGGACCGATCGTGATCCGCACGTCGACGTCAACGAGCCAGCCGGCGTCGGACATCTCGGCGATCGCGTACGCGACCCGCCGGCGCTCGATCTGGAACGAGCGCTTCAGAGCGACGACGACATGTTGGGCTCGCACCGCGGCGGCGGCGATGAGCGCGCCCTCCAGCACCCGGTACGGATTGCGCCGCAGCAGCATCCGGTCCTTGAACGAACCCGGCTCACCCTCGGCGCCGTTGACGACGACGATCGGGGGTGGTCCCGTCCCCGCTTCGGCGGCGACGGTCTGCCACTTGACACCCGTGGGGAACCCGGCTCCGCCTCGCCCGCGCAGGCCGGAGGCGGCAACCTCCTCGGCGATGCCGACGCCCTCGAGGCGGCGGGCGGCGTCGAGGCCGGCACCGCCGCCGATCTCGATGTAATCGGCGAGGGCGGCGACCAGATCGTGATCGAGCACGCGATGAATCGACGGCATGGTGCGAGGATGCCCGTCGTGTCGGCCGGCAAACCGCTCGGGCGGCGAACCGAACGGCGCAACTAGCGTCGGCGGCGATGATCAGGTCGATCCGGTGAGCAATTTGTCGCGTGAACTGCGAGTCACGTTGCTGGGCACGGGTTCGCCGTCGCCGAGCCTGATCCGCCACCATCCCGCTGCGCTCGTCCAGTGGGGCTCCGGTTCAACCTGGCTCGTCGACGCCGGCGACGGGGTCGTCACCCAGGTTCTCGCGGCTGGCCTCAAGCTCGCCGACGTGGAACACGTCGCGATCACGCATTTGCACTGGGACCATGTGCTCGGCTATCCGGCGTTCGTGTGGGGGAGTTGGTCCGCCGGACGGTCGCGGCTCGGCGTCGTCGGGCCGGAGGGCACGGCCGACATGCACCGCCGCCTGGTCGAGGACTTCTACCGCGACCAGGCCGAGTGGGCGATCGACCTCGGCTTCGGTCGGGCCGGGTGGGACGACGTCGAGGTCGTCGACGTCGAGCCCGGCTGGTCCGACGAGCTCGACGGATGCGTCGTCGAGGCCGGTCGGGTCGTCCATCCGCCGATGGCGTCGCTCGGGTACCGCTTCACGTTCGGCGGACGTTCGTTGGTGATCTCCGGCGACACGGCGCGGTGTGACGAGCTCGTCGACCTCGCGCGCGGCGCCGACCTGTTGATCGTCGATGCGTGCGCTTCTGCGCCGCCACCCGACGTCACACCTGCCCGTCGGGCGCTCATCACGCGGCTGCACGAGTTCCACGCGTCGCCCCAGGACTGCGTCGACATGGCGGCGGCGGCCGGCGTGTCGACCGTCGTGCTCACCCATCACCTGCCCGGAGCGGAGCCGGAGTTCGATGCCAGTGGCTACGACGGCGAGGTGTTGATCGGGAGCGACCTCGATGTCATCGTCGCGTGACGACCGCTCACTTGGCGTCGTGGAACACGAGACCGAGGGCGCGGCGCCGGCCGGATCGCAGCACGCTGACGCCATGGCGCATCGGTGCGGCCGACCACCCGCGAGCGGATCGCACCGGGCGGTCGCGCGTGGTGAACACGAGCGCCTGGCCGTGTCCGATCGTGGTGACGGTGGCGCGCGACTGGGCGCGTGGTCGTTGCTCGACCATCACGAACTCGCCACCGGTGAAGTCGACCGCCGGGTCGTCGAGTCCGACCACGACCTGCAACGGGAACACGAGCTCGCCGTACAGGTCGCGGTGCAGCGCGTTCCAGTCGCCGGGGCCATAGCGCAGCAACAACGGCGTCGAGCGCGGCTGACCGGCTGCGTGGCACATGTCGATCCACTCGTCGAGCTCGTCCGGCCACGGCGCGGGCTGATCCAGCCGCTCGGCCCAGTCGCGTGCGACCGGCAGCAGCCTTGGCCAGAACGCGGCCCGCAGGTCGGCGACGACATCGGGCAGCGGCCGGTCGAAGTAGCGATACTCGCCCTCGCCGAATCGATAGCGGGCCATGTCGATCGTCGAGCGGAACACGGTGTCGTCCGCGTACAGGGCGGCGACCGCCTGGCAATCCGGCGGGCTGAGCACCTGATCGGTGAGCGCGCAGCCGACGTCGTCGAGCGCTACCGCGATGGCTGGCCAGTCGAGCCGTTCGACGCGCTCGGCGACGGTCGTCGCGGTGGTGATTGCGCTCATGTGACCGCCTCCATCGCCAACAACGCCTGCTTGATCTCGGCACCGCCGAGGTACTGACCGATCGAACCGTCGCTACGGACGACTCGATGGCACGGCACGACGAGCGGCAGGGGATTGTTCGCGCACGCACTCCCGACCGCCCGGACGGCGGCCGGGCTTCCCGACGCAGCCGCGACCATCGCGTAGCTGGCGGTCTCGCCGTAGGCGATGTCACGCAGATGCGTGAGCACCGCCCGGCGGAAGCCGTGGGCCAGCTGCAGGTCGATCGGCAGATCGAACGTTCGGCGCTGACCGCTGAAGTACTCGTCCAGCTGCGATGCCGCCCCGTCGAGCCGGCGTGGGGCTCGGAGGATCCGGGGGCTGATCTCGGTGGCCAGGTGACCCAGGACGACGTCGTGGTCCTCACGGTCGAACGCCACGCGCACCAATCCGTCCTCCGTCGCGGCCAACAGCAACGACCCGACCGGGCTGTCGATCGTGCGGTACGAAACGTCGAGCACGCCGTCGCGCTCGGCCGCGTCGACGAGTCGGGTGTGGAGCCGTTGCTCCGTGGCGATGTCTGATGTCGTTGGGCCTGATGTCGTGATGGCGAACAGGTCGTCGATCACCTGCTGGTCACTGACGTTCGTGCTCGTCATCGGGGATTCCCTTCGGGTAGCTCCTGCGGAGGCCGGCGATGCCGTCGGCCGCGCTCCGTCGGGCCGCGGCCTCGCTCGAATCGAGCAGGGCGGCAACCTCGGAGTACGGCATTCCGGCCAGATGGTGATACGCGACGGCGCCGCGCTGTTTGAGTGGCAGCGCCTGGAACGCGGCCCACAACTCGGTGTCTGGATCGGCGGGGACGCCGATCGTCGACGGCGTCTCGGGCAGATCGGCGACGGGGAGCGGCCGCCGTGCCCGTGACCGGGTCTGGTCGATCGCCTTGCGGTGGGCGATCGTCACCAGCCAGGCCCGGACGTTGCTGTCGGGCCGCAGGTCCGGATACGCCTTCAGCGCGGCGAGGAACGTCTCCGCCCACGCGTCGTCGGCGTCGGCGTGGCCGAGCATCGCCCGGCAGACGCGCAGGACCACAGGGCCGTGCTCGGCCACGACGTCCTCGAACGGTTGCACCCCACCAGTCAAATGCCTCGCCGCGGTCGAACGTGAGGTCACCGGTCGTCATCACGCCAAGCCCGTCTCGCGCACGGTGATGCTGAGCCGGCCGGGCGGTAGCCCGAGACCCGCCGGCGCCGTTCCCGTATGGACCTTGGGGACGCCGTGGTGGATCAGGCGGTTGGGACCTCCGAACACGAGCAGGTCGCCGCTGCGCATGTCGATGTCGGTGAACGGTGCGGTCCGCCGATCGACGCCCGCGAGACGGAACACGCAGGAGTCACCGAGGCTGATCGTCACGACCGGGGCATCGGCCGGCTCGTCGCCATCTTGGTGGATGCCGAGGCGTGCGCCCGGCGCGTAGAAGTTGACGATTGCCGCGTCGGGCGCGAACGCGTCCGCCGCCGGGCTGTGTGGACCGTACGAATCGCCGACGGCGGCCCGGGCGAGGTCGAAGATCTCGGGCGGAAGCGGCTTCACGGGCGCGCCGTCGGTGTCGTCGGCGGTCCGCGAATACTCGTACGGCAGCCAGTGCCAACCGAGGCAGACCGACTGGACGCTCATCAGGTGACCGGTCGGCACACGCGGGTGGCGGAGCCCGGCCGGTGGTCGGGCCCAGCGCCGGAACGCACGGACCAGTTCCTGTTGGGCGTCGAGGTCGAGCCACGCCGACACGTGCACCACGCCGGGCAGCACCTCGTGGTGTCCTGTCGGTCGAGTCGGGCTGTCGATCGGCAGGTTCAACTGCCCGGCGGGTGTGTCGGCAGCGGACGGCAGTTCCGTCGGCACGCCGCCGCGACCGCTCCGCCTCGTCCGTCGCAATGCAGTCGGGCGAATGCCATCGATCATGCCTTGAGAACGCTCGGCGGCGCCTGTTCGTGAGGTCGACGACGAAGATTTCGCCGGCGAGAGAGCGTCAGCGTGGTCAGGTGATCCGGATCACGCGCACTTGTTTGACGTTCGAGCCGCGGTACCCCTCGACACGGATCTGCTCACGCACGTCGTTGAGCTCGAGCGTGAGACTGTCGTCGACGTCGACCGACTCGCGTGGCCGGCTATCGACGTAGACGTCGACGCGATCGAGCCGTCCGACGGCAACCGCGAGCTGGGGTGGGTTCCAGTCGACCGTCATCATCGTGCTCGGCTCGGCTTCGAGGAGCCGGACGCAGTAGGCGTGCAGGCCACCGTTCTCGTGCAGCAGGTCGTCGCGGGTCATGACGTACGAACGGTGCCCGACGATGCCGACATCCTCGATCGGGGCGCCGTCGGAGGCGCCGATCCGCGTCGCGCGACGGACCGACATCGTGAACCCGACGCCGTTCGGCAATTGGGGCAGGCGGTGCGGCGTGCCGGACAGGACGCTGTTGAGTGTGTCGGCGCGCCACACGTTGGCGCCCCCGGCACCTGTCGCCCGGCCGACACTCACGACGGTGCCGATCCCGTTGTCGGCGAACCCGGCGGCGAACAGGTCGGCCGCCGAGTACGTGGTCGGATCGACGACGGCGACGACCGGGCCGCCATACACCTGGCCGATGTCGTTGCACCTCTCGTACGGCGTGATGGTGACCGATTGTGAGTACAGCTCGCCGGTGCCGATCGCTTCGAGGAGGGTCCGCCGCCACGGGCCGAGCTCGCGCCGGTTCTGGGGTGCGTCGGTCATCGCTCGCGTCAGGTCCGACGCGATGATCGAGAACCGCGAGGGCGAGATGCGCGACGGCGTGAACAGCTGCAGCAGCCGTTCGGCAGCCCAGATCAATCCGCCGGGGTTGCCACGCAGGTCGATGATGAGCCCGTTCTGCGGCAGCTCGCGCAGCATCTCGATCACCTCGTCGACGAACCCGTCGTCGTCGGCGAGATCGAAGCTCCACAGCCGCAGCGAGCCGTAGTCGCGCCCGTCGACGGTGATCGTGCGAGCCGACACGTTGTCCTGGAACCTGCCGCTCATCACACCGCTCGCTCCTCGCGGCGCGAGTGCGGCCGACCTCCGGTCGTCCTTCTCGCTGCTCCACAGTCCGGTGTTGAACGACAGCTTCTTGGCCCTTCGCACGAGGGCCCGGTCGGGGTGCATCGCGGTCGCCGTGGCCGCCGGCGCGGTGGGATGCGGTTCATCGGGTCCGGGGCCGGGCTCGATGAACCGCCACTCGAAGCGATGCTCGCGAACGGGCTTGTCGTCGCCGGCGCGGTAGCCGACGATCACCCACTTCTCGTCGGGTGGTGGCCCGAATCCGAGCGGTCGCAGTGTGAGCGAGTCGAGCGCTCGCGCCATCGCACTGTCGGGACGTCCACCGCGCTCGACCTCACCACGGCGGCGGATCGCCTCGGCAATCGGCACACCGTTCCACTCGATGATCTCGACACCGGCGATGAACGCAGCGTCGTCGACGAGCTCGTCGATCACCTTCGACACCAGGAATCGCGGCGCGTCCTCCGGCCCGAACTGCTCGATGAGGAACGGCAGGCGGGCGACGGATCCCAGGAAGGGCGACGGCGCGATGTAGACGGTGTGCGCGTCGCGCAGGTTCGACAGAACCGCCCCGATCTCGCGATGGAACGCCTCGTCGGTCATCGGACGCGACCGTTCGTGGAGCCGGCGGAGCTGTTGAACGGGATCGATCCCGTGCATCGCCCGTTTCAGGGGCAGATGCACGTACAGCCCATCGAGCAGCTCGGTGAACATCGTGATGATCTCGTCGCGCTTGCCGCTCCCCAGAGGTTCGATCGGTTCGGCGCGGGCGCGCGCCTCCTCGCGACTCAAGCCGCGCCGGTCGGGGTTCACGTCAGCACCGCATCCGGCGCGAAGAGCTCATCGAGGTGGTCGAGCACATGATCGTGATAGCCGTGGTTGCGCACCGCTCGGAACCAGGTGGCGTCGTGCACGAGCGAGGGCAGTCGTGGCGCTTCGAACTCCGTGCCGGCGGGTGGTGGGCCGGCGACGCTGTTCGGTCCACCCGGCATGTCGGACTCGAGGATCAAGCGGCGGCCCGCGGTGGGGGTGGTGACGTTGGCCTCCGTTCGTTCGAACGCAAGTCCGTCCGCGATCGCCGCGACGGGGTCGACCTGCACCCGGCGCAGCTCGCGCATCACCGCCTTCCACGTCCACAGTTCGGTCGGGGACTCGGGCCGCCGCAACACGACGTCACGCGTCGTCTTCCCGATCTGCACTGCCGTGGTGAGCTTCTCGCCTGCCGCGCGGATCAGGACACGCGTCCCGTAGCGCGCGCGGCCGTCACCGATGACGAGCTGGACGTCGCTCTCACGGGCGAGGACGAGATTGGTCCATGGGTCGGGGTGGCGCTTCTCGAGCACCAAGGCGTCCGCCAGCCGACCCGGTTCGAGCCGTCCGGGACCGCGCTTCCACGCTCTGACCAGCAGATCGCCCGGCGACGACGTCACCATCTCGGCGAGGTCGAACGGGGTCAGACCGAGGTCGAGGTGCCGGGCGACCGTGTACGCGACCTTCAACTCGCCGAGCAGGTTCTTCGTGCCCGACGGGCCCCAATCGGAGCCGAGTGACACCGCGACACCGTGCCGGCGGGCAGCGAGCACGTCGGTCGTCTGGTTGTACAGCCACAGGTTCGAGAACGGCGACCACACGACCCCGCCTGGTGCGTTCTGATCGGCGAGCTCGGCGTGGACCTTCCACTGCCGGAACTCGTCATCGCCGACGGCGCAGCAGTGGATTGCGATCAGACGATGGCGGAGGCAACCGGCCGTGGCGACGTCGCCGAACTCGCGGGCCACCTTGCTCCCGAGCTGGCCCTCGCAGAGGTGGTACACGAGCGTGCGTCCGCCCTCGAGCAGCGCCCGCCGGTCGTCGAGCTCGGCCGATGTGAGGTTGATCACCGATGTCCGCACCGCGTCGACGTCGACGCCGTCGTCGACGCTGCGTACGAGTTGATTGGCGGCCGCCGCATTGGCGTTCGGCCAGCCCTGGATCGTGGTGGTGCCACCGGCGAGGGCGCGCACCTGGGCGTAGACGAGCAACTCCTCGGGGGCGCCCTTCATGTAGGCGTAGGCCGGCCAGCTCACCGACGGCTTGTACGAGCGCGCGCCTGGCCAGAGGTCGCGGTGCATCCAGGGGCCGACGGTGCGCGACTCCTCGTGCCACAGCGGGAGCGTGGCGAACCCGAGGTGGGAATGCAGGTCGGTGAGCCCCGGGTAGACGTACGCATCGCCGACGTCGACTTGGGCGACGCCCGCCGGTGGGGCGGCGCGCCCTTGCAGCACACGATCGACGAGGCCGTCGTCTCCGAACCGCACGCGACCGATGAAGTGCCGTTCCGGATCGGACGTGGCGAGGGCGACGATCCGGCCCTGCAATTCGAGCATCAGAGGTTCTTGAGCACGTCGGCGTCGGCGGCCTCCGACGGCGAGAGCGGCGTTGCGCCGAGGCTCGCCGCCCAGGAGGGCATCGACACCTTGTAGTAATCGAACGACGCTGATCCGCTGCGGGTCGGGCGCTGGGCCCGGTCGCCGCTCGAGCCCTGCCAGCGCAGGGTTCCGAACGGAAGGTCTCGGCGGGGGATCTGCTCGCGCTCGCCGTCGTAGTCGAACGTCGGCGAGGCGATGTCGCGCGTGTAGGCGAGGCCTTCGAGCTGCGTGAGCGCGGCGCGCCAGTCGGCGTCGACGCCCGTCTGGCGGCGCGACTTCATCGTCACGACCGGTGTGCCGCTGGGCGTGACGTGGTCGCGCAGTCGTGCGGCGAGCGGACCCACGAACAACACGACGTCAGGGTCGGATCGGCGGACCGCCTCGGCGTACAGCGCTCTGACCTTCGGCGAGTCGACGGCGTCCTCGACGTGCGTCTGGTCGTCACCGAGTGTGTCGACGGGGAGGACGCGCAAGATGCCGTACCGCGCGGTGACACCGGCCGCGGTGAGGAATGCCTGCAGGTGCTGGCCGGCGTCGCCCGTCGATGCCCGCATCGTGAACACGTCGTCGTGCGATTCCTGGTCGGCGAGCACCAGGATGCTCGGCTTGTCGAGGCGTCCCCTGAAGATCGGACCGGTGCCGAACGACGCCTCGCAGCGGAGCCCGAACGTCTTGAAGTCGGGCCATGCGAACCCGGCGAGTCCGCCTTGCAGCAACCGCGCGAACTTCGTGCCGGGACCGCGGTCGAAGTCGCCGTGTGCGAGACGGGGCGGCTCCCAGGCGAGGTCGCCCGGTGGCGCGTCGTAGCCCTCCGGCGTTCCGGCGACACTGCCGGCGTAGGAGAGGCTGTGACCGTCGTTGTTGTACTTGCCGTGCTCGGAGAAGATCTGGATGCCGCGCTGGTTGTCTCGGCGGTTCGACGACGTGCCGCCGCGGCCGAGCCGCCACGCCGTGCCGTACGGGAAGTCACGGAACGGGATCGGGTCGGACGAGTACGTGTACGACGCGGCGGTGCTGCGCGTCGCGCCGGTGTCGACGGGCAGCCAGCCCGGATCGTCGTCGACCCACTGGTGCACTTGGTTGATGGCGGCCTTGAAGCTGGCGATGATGGCGGCGACGGCCCCGCCCTGTGCGGCGCCACCCGGATGCAGGACGCCGACCATCCTGAGATGGGGCGAGATCACCGACGCATCGGCGAGGTGGAGCTTCTCGGAATCGGCCGTGCCGCCGTGCGCTTCGACCCAGCTCGCCAGCGACTCCTT
The DNA here is from genome assembly GCA_035557475.1 of Ilumatobacteraceae bacterium. Taxonomy (GTDB): domain Bacteria; phylum Actinomycetota; class Acidimicrobiia; order Acidimicrobiales; family Ilumatobacteraceae; genus JALOLG01. Next base: position 4,769 of record DATMDV010000462.1, on the reverse strand, counting down.
GGCGGCGCGACCCACGGCGATCGCCAGTTGGAGATCGTTGCGCGCCGCGGCGTAGTCGAGGATCTCGTTGCGGTGGCGGGCGATCGGCGAGGCGGGATGCTGGGCGATCGTGGGCAAGAGACCGTTGTACTGATCGAAGATCGGATAGACGAACGTGTTCAAGAACAGGTACGAGCGGTCGATCCCGAGGTTGGTGAGGAGCCGCTGCATCCGGGCACCCGTGCCGCCCGTGAACGACCGGTGGCTCAGCGACTCGTCCTGGGCGCCTTCCTGACCGACGATGAGCACCTTGACCTGATCGTCACCGAGCCGCCCGCGGTAGAACATCGGCCCGAAGTGCCAGCGGAACTCCTCGCTGCCCGAGAGCGCCTTGCCGAACCCGCGGTAGTTCGGCGTCTGCCCGAACAGCCGCGACCACCGGCGGTTCTTCGCCGGCCCCGAGTCGTACTCCCACGGCGAACCCCGGTCTTCCCAATACTCATCCCACATCAGGCACCCCGGGTCCCATGTTCGCGCGAGTGGATCCCGCACCTGTGGATGAGAGCCTCGTGGGGCGTGTTCTGATACGTGTCGCGTCCGCGGCGGATGGGTCAGGCGGCGCGCCGAGCGGCGACGAGATGGGCGACGAGCGGAGCGTCGAGGGTCCCGGCTGCCGTCACGAACGGCTGCAACACCTCGTTCGCTTCCGCCTTGATGCGCGTGTACACGCCTTCCGAGATGCGCTCGATCAGCGGGGTGCTCTCGACCTCGGTGGCCACGAACTCGCCGGGCGACGCGAACCTCGCGACTCCTGCCACGGTCAATGCTTGCGTGACCTGGAGTCCCGCCGACTCCACGACGGCTCGCAACGCTTCGAGATCACCGCACGCCCAGTAGGTACCGAGCAGTGAGACCGCCGCCGGACCGGCGTGGCGGGCCGCCATCTCCACGAACGGTCCGTACGCAGGTTGCGCGTCGAGGCTCGCTGGAACGCAGACCGCGACCGTTCCGTTCGGACGCACCACGCGGCACATCTCGCCCAGCGCCCGGGCGCGATCGGGAAAGAACATCAATGCCATCTGGCAGAGCGCGGCGTCGAACTCGTTGTCGGCGAACGGGAGCTCGGCGGCGTCGGCCTGGCGCCATTCGAGGTCAGGTCGCACCCGGGCGGCGACCGCGAGCATTGCCTCGTTGAGATCGACGCCGACGACGCGGCCATCCGGGCCGACGGTCTCGGTCGCCGTGCGCGCCAGGATGCCGGTTCCGCACGCGACGTCCAAGACGGAATCACCAGGCCCGACGGCGGCGACCTCGACGAGCCGCGGCGACCACTCTGCGAACAGCGCCGGGACGAACTTCGCCTCGTAGAGCTCGGCCACTTCGATCGGGATCTGGAACGTCTCGGCGCCGTGGCCGAGTACGTCATCGGACGCTGGGGTGGGGTTCGTCATGCCCTGATGATGCGACGTCCGCCGGCGTGGAGCATCGGGCAGCTGACCCATTCCGCACCCGGTGTCGGCTCACGCATCGGCATTGCGGACGGCGTAGGCCGCGGCCTCGGCGCGGTTGCGCAACCCGAGCTTGGTGAGGATGCTGCTCACGTGGTGCGAGGCCGTCTTACGGCTGACGTGCAACCGTTCGGCGAGCTCGGGGTTCGAGAGTCCGAGCCCGAGCAGTCGCAGCACCTCCTGCTCGCGCAGCGTCAAGGTCCCGACCCGTTTCGGTCCGACCCGCGTCGTGACCCCGAGCGACCGCAGGAACGCGGCGACACGATCGGCGTCGATCGTCGCGCCGAGACGCTCGAACGACGCCAGCGCCCGCTGGGCGTGCTCCACCGCATCGAGCGGGCGTTGCGTTGCCACCACCCGGCCGAGCTCGAACGAGCATCGTGCCGACTCGTAGGGAAGGTCGAGCGTCGACAGGGTCTGGAGCGCCGACTCGAGGCTCGCCGCGGCCGTCTCGACGTGACCGCGGGCAGACTCCACTCGACCCCGCGCGGCCGCAGCCGACGCGCGAGCGCGGTCCCCGCCGATCGTAGTGGCGAGCGTCGTCAGCCGATCCGCAGTGGCGGCGGCGTCGTCGAGCTCGGCGGCGGCCAGGTGCGCATCGATGAGGAGCTCGAACGCGATGACGTTCGTCGCCTGCGACCGGCTCAGATCGTCGGCACGCGCGGCGAGCACCCGACTCGCGCCCGCAGCGTCGCCGCGGGCGAGCATGAGCGCGGCGCGCGCCAACGCCGTGTCGCTTTCGGAGTCGACCCGCTCGTCGAGGCCGAGCAGCAGTTGGTGGGCCTCCTCGAGCCGGCCCTGACGGATCCGCAGTCCGGCCAGGCGGGTCAGGGCCATGCCGTGCAGTGCCGGACACGTCCCGGCAGTGATGTGCAGCGCGGCAGCCAACTCACGGTCGGCGTCGGCCCAGCGGCCGCTGGCCGCGAGCACGCCGCCGTACAACGTCCGGCACTCGGCGTAGAGGAACGGGCAGCCGTACTGCTCGATGAAGCCGTCGGCCACCTGGCACCACTGGGCGGCCCGCTCCACATCGGTTGCCACCTCGCAGGCGTTGAGCATGTCGCAGCACGTGTACACGACCGTGTCGAGGCTCGACCGTTCGCCACCGAGTGCGGCGGCCATCGCCTCGTCGATCATCGCGAACCCCGCCGCGGTGTCGCCCATGCCGACCTTGATGCGTCCGAGCTGCGAGAGCGCCACGAGCTCGAGGTCGACGTCGTCGCATCCACCGGCAACCGCGAGCGCGCGTTCCGTGAGCTCTGCCGCGGCATCGAGATCGGGCATCCGGTAGGCGCGAGCGATCCACGTCCAGGCGTGAAGCGGGCCGATCGCGACCGTGCCGAGCAGGCGATCCGCCCGCGCGATCCAGCCGTTGGCTGCGGCGAAGTTGCCGAAGTTCGACTTGTACGTGATGCACAGCCACGTCGCGCTGCGGACCGCACCCTCGACGTCGCCGGCGCGACGGAACAACGCATACGCGCGCGTCGACGAGTCGACGCTCGCCTGGCTCTCGCCGAGCCACCACAGCGCGGCCGCCAGACCGAACGCCGCCGCCGCCGACTCGCCATCGCGCAGGGCGGCCGCGAACGCATCCCTGGCCGCCAGCCACTGGCCAGACTCCAACGCCGCATTGCCGACCGACTCGAGATCCTCGGTGTCCGAGTCGGCCATTGGCGCATTCTCGCGAATCCGACCAAGGGGGTGAATTGACGCGTATAACAGTCGTGCGTACCGTTGCGCGAGCGCGGGCCAGACACAGCTGAGAGGAGTGCCATGCGCACATCTACCAGGACCGTTGCGGCCGCGTTAGCGCTGGTCGCGATCGCCATCCCGACCACCGTGCACGCCGACAGCCCGCCGACGTTGTCGGAGCCGATCGCCGAGGGACTCGCCGGGCCGCTGCAGCTCACGGTCCAGGGTGACACCGTCTACGTGGGCCAGGCGTTCGCCGGGCTCCTGACCAAGATCGACAAGAACGGTGCCACCGAGAACCTCGCCGTCAATCCTGGTGGCGAGATCGCGGGATCCGCGCTCGACGGGCAGACGGTGGTGTACACGACCCGCAACGGCCCGCCGACCGGACGGCCGGACTCGTCGACGCTGAGCCGTGTGCGCCGCGGCACGACATCGGTGGTCGCTGACCTGCTCGCGTACGAAGTCGAGAACAACCCCGACGGGGGTGTGGAGTACGGCTTCGACGGGATCTCCGACGAGTGCGCCGCGCAGCTCCCGCCCGAGGTCGGCCCGCCGACCTACACGGGACTCGTCGACTCGCACGCGTACGGGGTCGCCGAGGGCGCCCACAAGTGGTACATCGCCGACGCCGGTGGGAACGACATCCTCGCGGTCTCGTCGAAGGGTGTGGTCAGCACGGTCGCCGTGCTCCCACCGCAACCGCTCGTCATCACGGCCGAGACGGCCGCTACGGTCGGGTTCCCCGAGTGCACCGTCGGCCTCACGTACAACTTCGAAGCGGTGCCGACCGACGTCGAGGTCAGCAACTCGGGGATCCTCTACGTGACCACGCTGCCGGGCGGACCGGAGGATCCGAGCCTCGGGGCCCGCGGTTCGGTGTACGCCGTCGATCCGTCGAACGGTGACGTCGCGCTGGTGGCCGGAGGTTTCCTCGGCGCGACGAACCTGGCGATCGGCAAGCGTGGCGCGATCTACGTCGCCGAGCTGTTCGGTGGGCGGGTGTCGCAGATCGTCGACGGCGTTCCGCAGACCGTGGTCGAGCTTCCCCAGCCGGCCGGGCTCGAGTGGGCCAACGGCAAGCTGTACGTGAGCTACGACGTGTTCGGCCCGAGCGGCAAGGTGGCGACGATCAGCGTCTGAAGGCTTCTCACAGGATCTGCGACCTAGAGAATTTGTGAAAGGAACAGCTTCGTGCGTTCCTCTCGCGGGTCCGTGAAGAAGTGCTCGGGGGTGCCGACCTCGACGATCTGGCCAGCGGCCATGAACACGACGCGGTCGGCCACCTCCCGGGCGAACCCCATCTCGTGGGTGACGACGATCATCGTCATGCCCTCGCGGGCGAGGTCCTTCATCGTGTCGAGGACCTCGTTGATCATCTCCGGGTCGAGCGCCGACGTCGGCTCGTCGAACAACATCACCTTGGGCCGCATCGCCAGCGCACGGGCGATGGCGACACGCTGCTGCTGGCCGCCTGAGAGCTGCCCGGGGTACTTCTTCGCCTGCTCCGGGATCCGCACGTGCACGAGCAGCTCCATCGCCTCGGCCTCGGCCTTGGCTTTCGGGATCTTGCGCACGTTGCGCGGCGCG
>DATMDV010000461.1:0-2305 GCA_035557475.1 Ilumatobacteraceae bacterium | reverse complement strand
TCGTGGGCGAGATCACCGCCGCCGCGGTCGCGGTCGAGCAGTCTCGAACGCGGCGCCTCGGGCCCGATCCACTTCCCCACATCGTCGACGCCCGCCGCCTCACCACGGAACATCCAGGCGGTGGCGTCCCGATCGCGTTGGTCGACCTGCCGGACCAGCAGCGTCAGCAGATCCGCTGGTGGGAACCCGGCGTCGAAGGCAGCCTGTTGATCTACGGGGCGGACGGGACCGGCACCTCGGCTGTCCTGGCGTCGCTGGCGGTCGGCGCCGCCGAGCGGTACCCGGCCGACGACCTCCACCTGTACGTGATCGACGCCGGCGCGCTGGCGCCATTGGTCGCCCTACCGCACACCGGCGCGGTCGTGCGCCACGACGACTTCGAGCGGATCGCGCGGCTCGTCGATCTCGTCGTCTCGGAGATCGACATCCGGAACACGGCGGAAGGTGGGCGTCGGCGGGCGGTGACGACGAGCCGCGGGTCGCTCCTCCCCCACATCGTCGTCATGATCGATGACGTCGGCGCGCTCCGCACGCATCTCGACGACCCCGTGCGGCGCGACCGTTCGGGAGACGCCTGGTCAGGTTCGGACGAGGTGTGGGCAGGTATCTCCCGCATCGTCCACGATGGTCCGGCGGTCGGGATCTGCACGGTGGCAACCGCCAAGCGCGAACACGACGTACCGGCGGCGTTCGCCGCCCAGATCCCGGCGCGCCTCGTCATGCGTCTCGCCGATCCGGCGGGCTACGCATCGTTCGGGTTCCGGCCGGTCGACATCCCCCGATTCGTGCCGGGACGGGCGCTCGATCCGGCCGACGGCGCCGAGCTCCAGATCGTCCAGCCTCCGGCATCGTTGGCCGGTGCCATCGCCGCCCTCGAGGCCGAGCCGGCGCGTGCTCGTCCGCCGACATCGGTGGAGGATCGAGCGACGTGACCCGGCGCGGCGATGGGATCGGCCTCGAGGTGACCACGTCGGTCGTCCGCGGCGTGCGCCTCGACCCCGACGAGCCCGGCCGCGTCGCGGCCGCCGCCGAGGCACCGATCAGCCGCTTCGACGACGAGGCTGCCGTCCTCGATGCTCTCGTGCGCGTGCACGGCCAGCTCGGGCACTCGGCCAGGAACCGCACGACGACCACACGTGCCGCGTGGTTCCCGGTGGGATCCACGATGCAGCGCATCGACGCGACCGGCAGCACCGGTCCGGAGTTGAACACCATGCGCCACGAGCTCGCCGAGCGAACCGGCATCACGTCGACGATGCTGGTCGAGGTCGAAGCGCGCCGATGGATGCTCGTCCTCCGGTGGGATCACATCGCCGCCAGCCGGTTGGAGCGTCTGCTCGAGCGGGCCGGGTTCGTCGACGCGTCGGTCGAGCCAGCACCCGTCGCGTTCGGCCGCGTCGTCGGGATCGCCACACCTGTGGCGCGTCGCGACGCATCCAACGGTCAGTCGTGGGCAGCCGTGTACGACGCCGGTGTGCCGATCGCGGCGACCAGCGTGCCCCAGGCATCGCGCGAGTACCCCAGCATCGCGATCGCCACCGACGTCGTCGCGTTGCACCGCCTCGACGACGTCCTTGCGGCACCGGAGCTCGCCGATCTCGTCGACGAGATGGCCGCCACCGCGATCGCGTCCACCGGAAAGACGGGCGTGCTCGATCTCCGCCTGGTTCTCGCCGACGCCCCCTACCCGCCATTCCCGGCGCACGACCTCCGGGCCCCGCAGCGACAGGCGGTGGCGCTCGGCGCCGCGGCGGGGGCTGCCGGGTTGGCAGGTCGGCTCCGACCGGTCGACGTCCTCTCGGCGACCGGCGCGGCGGCCGCGCCCGACATCCGGCGGCCGTGGGCGATCGAGCGGGTCGTCGAGCTGCCGCCGAGGGCGCGTCTCCCGCGTCTGCCGTGGTGGCGCCGGCGCGGGCCGTTGTCTCAGTCGCGGTCGAGGAAGCCGGGGCGTTCGCCGAAGACGGCGACCGCTTGGCGCAGCGGCACCAAGTCGCGGCGCTGACGGCGCTCGGCTTCGACGCCCGCGTTGGCGGCCATCGACGTCGCCTGCTCGAGCTCTGAACGTAGACGCGCGTTCTCCGCTTCCAGCGCCATCACCCGCTTGATGCCCTCCAGGTTCAGGCCCTGGTCGGCGAGTTCCGCGATGCGCCGCAGGATCTCGATGTCGTCGTCGCTGTAACGGCGATTGCCGCCCTGTGTGCGGGCGGGGAGCACGAGGCCGCGACGTTCGTAGATCCGCAATGTCTGGGGGTGCATCCCGGCCAATTCGGCGGCGACGGAGATGACGTAGACCGCCCTCGTCCGG
>DATMDV010000460.1:0-12199 GCA_035557475.1 Ilumatobacteraceae bacterium | reverse complement strand
CCTCGAGCGCAAGCACCTCGTGCAGAACCTCGGTGATGGCACGTTCTTCCACTCGGGCTCGCTGGCGATCCGGGCCGCGGTCGCATCCGGCGTCGACATCACGTACAAGCTGCTCCACAACGGCACGGTCGCGATGACCGGCGGCCAGGACGCCGTCGGCGCGGTCGGCGTGCCCGAGATCGCCAAGATGGTGCTGCTCGAAGGCGTCAGCAAGGTGATCGTCACCACCGACGACCTCGACCGCTACGACGACGACCAGTTCCCCGACGGTGTCGACGTGTGGCACCGCACCCGCCTCGAGGAGGCGCAGAAGGTGCTCGCCGCGATCCCCGGTACGACGGTGCTGATCCACGACCAGGCCTGCGCGGCCGAGAACCGGCGGGCCCGCAGCCGCGGCAAGCTCGCCACGCCCGACTTCCGGGTCGTCATCAACGAGCGGGTGTGCGAGGGCTGCGGCGACTGCGGCGCCAAGAGCAACTGCCTATCGGTGCAACCGGTCGACACGCCGTACGGTCGCAAGACCCGCATCGACCAGACCAGCTGCAACTTCGATCTGTCCTGCATGGAGGGCGACTGCCCGGCGTTCGCCACGGTGTCGACCGACTCGGAGGGCAAGCAGCTGACCGGCACGTCGACGGGCACGGTCGACGTCAGCGACCTCCCGGAGCCCACTCCGATCGTCGACCCGTCGCGGTTCACCGTGCGGCTGTCGGGGATCGGCGGCACCGGTGTCGTCACCGTCAGCCAGATCCTCGGAACGGCGGCGATGCTGGCCGGCCACACCGTGCGCGGCCTCGACCAGACGGGTCTGTCGCAGAAGGCCGGCCCGGTGACGAGCGACATCCGCATCTCCGACGACAACACCGCGGCGTCGAACCACGCCAGCGTGTCGGGGGTCGACGTGCTGCTGGCGTTCGACCTGCTGGCGGCTGCCAGCGATTCGCACCGCCGCGGCGCGACTCCGGATCGCACCGTCGTCATCGCCAACACCAACGCCGTCCCGACCGGCGAGATGGTCGCCCACCCGACCACCCCCTTCCCGGCCTTCGACTCCCTGCGCACGCGGCTCGACCAGGTGTCGCGGAGCGAGCTGAACCGCTGGTTCGACGCCGCCGCCATCACGACCGGGCTGTTCGGCGGCACGACGACGCTCAACATCTTCATGCTCGGCGTCGCCGCCCAGGTCGGCGCCGTACCGGTCGGCCCCGAGTTCCTGGAGCGGGCGATCGAGCTCAACGGCGTCGCGGTCGAGCGCAACATCGCGGCGTTCCGGTGGGGTCGGCGCCTGGCCGTCGACGCAGACGCCGTCGAGGCGTCCGCCGGGCTCGTCGCCGCGCCGCCCGAGACGCTCGACGCGATGATCGCGCGGTTCGCCGACGACCTCGTCGGCTACCAGTCACGGCGCTACGCCGATCGCTACTGCGCCACGGTCGATCGCGTGCGGACCGCCGAGCAGGCCGTCGATCCCGACTCGACGGCGCTCACCGACGCGGTGGCACGCAACCTGTACAAGTTGATGGCGTACAAGGACGAGTACGAGGTCGCCAGGTTGCTGCTCCTCGACGAGTCACGCGAGCGATACGAGGTGATCGGCGGCGAGAAGACGAAGGTCACGTTCCGCCTGCACCCGCCGATGCTGAGGGCGATGGGGATGAAGAACAAGCTGAAGTTGCGGCGCAGTGGCGCGCCGTTGATGAAGCCGTTGCGGGCGGCCAAAGGGCTGCGCGGCACAATGCTCGATCCGTTCCGGTGGGGCGAGGTGCGGGCGATCGAGCGGGCGATGATCCCCGAGTACGAGCGGGCCGTCGAGCAACTCATCAACGGCCTCACCGCCGGCAATCTCGTCGACGCGGTGGCGATCGCCGAGCTGCCCGACCAGGTCCGCGGCTACGAGCACCTCAAGCTCGGCCGGGCCAAGACCTACCGCACCGAGCTCGCGGCGAGCCTCCAGAAGTTCACCACGTCCTGATCCCGTCCGCGGGTGGTCAGAAATCGATGTGGCGGCCGTATTGGGTGGCGTCGACGCCGACGGCCTCGAATCCGCCCTGCCATCCACCGAGCGCGGTGGCGAGTACGCCGACCGCGTAGCTGACGAGTTGCTCGGGGACCAGCCCGACATCGGCGTTCACGATGATGCTCTTCTTCGCGTCCTCGACCCGCCAACCTGCCGGTGCCGGCTCTGCGGCGGCGAGCACCGGGCCGACTTCGAAACCGGGGAGGTCGATGTTGATCGTGCTGTCGCCGCGGCCGGTCGACGGGTCGACCCAGATCACCTGAGCCGACGGAGGATCGGCACGCTTTTCGCGACCGAGCAACCCCTTCTTGGTGGGCAGCCGCTCGCGCGGCACGTCCAACGGCCGGATGTCGATCCAGGCCGCGACGTCGTCAGAGGGTGTCGAGTGCGCACGGAGCAGCGCGACCGCGCGTGACACGTCGGCCGCGTCGAACCGTACGGAACCGTGATCCGATTCGCCCACTGCGCACCTCCCGTGACCGCCCGTTCACCGGCTTCGGGGAAACGTTACGCCTCTCGTAAGGGGTCGTTGCATCGACGACGACAGCACGCCGCGGCCGGAATAGAGCTGGACGCGATTGGGTAGCGTCCGGGCTTCCGGACGCAACGTCCGAGTGCCCTGGGAGGTACGCCATGTCGAAGTTGTTCACACGTCGGCGGATGCTCACCGCGAGCGGCGGTGTCGCGCTTTCGCCCCTGGCCCTGGGGGCCCAGCGGGCGGCGGCCGCCGAGCCGCCGCCGAGCGGCCCGCTGGTCACTCTGCTCACACCACTTCGCCTGTACGACTCACGATCCGACCTCGTCCCCCTCGGCGGTGCCAAGTTGGCGGCCGGCGGTTCGGTCATCGTCACCGTTGCCGTGCCGAACGAAGAGCGCTTCCTGCTCGCCGCGTTCGTCAACGTCACGATCACCCAGACCGAGGGATCCGGATTCCTCGTCGTGACCGGTGCCGACTCGTCCGGCGAGCGGCCGTTCCCGGAGGCTTCGAACATCAACTGGGCGCAGAGCGGTGAGACCATCGCCAACGTCGCGTTGACGTCGGTCGGCAGCGAGTTCGGAGTCGAAGTCTTCTGCGAAGGCAACGGCCGCACCCACGTCATCGTCGACGTGCAGGGATACGTCCCGTTCATAACGCCCAGCTGAAGCGGCGAAGCGCGCCCCGCCTCTCGCGATTCGTCATGATGGCGAGATGGCAATCCTGCGCGATCATCCCTACGAGGGCTCGAACTATCTCGTCGACCTCGGTGTCTTCGATCCCGACGACATCCGCGCGACGTTCTGTCGGATCGAACTCCCGGACGCGATCGTCGATGAGGTCGCCTATCGCAGCGGTAACGAGAGGACACAGGACGCCCGCAAGCAACCCGGTCTCGCCAAGTACACCCACCTCGTGTTGAAGCGCGGACTCATCGGATCGACCGACCTGTGGGAGTGGTGGAAGCAAGCTCGCGAGGGCCAATCGAACGTCGATCGCAACATCACGATCACGCTGCTCGACGAGGAACGCACGGCGGTGTGGAGTTGGCGGTTCCGAAACGCGTTCCCGGTCAACTACCGGGTGACGGCACTCGACGCGAGCTCGAGCGACATCGCCGTCGAGGAGCTCACGTTGACGTTCGACACGATGGACATCGAGTGACCGGGGACATCGAATGAGCGGCGTCACTACATCGGCGGGTCGATCGGAGTGTCCGAGACGACGACGGTTCCGGTCACGACCGGCGGGCTCGTGCGCGCCGGGTTGATGGCCACGATCGTGAACTGGTACATGCCTTCCTCCAACCCCGACAGGTAGGCCGTCGTCTGGGTGGTCGTCGCGCTGCGCCCCTTCGGGTAGCTCGGAGGGATCCACGACAACCGGTATCCGGTCAGCGGCGCCGATCCCGGGTCGGCGGGCGCGGTCCACGCCACGGTGACTTGCCCGGGGCCGGTCGCCGTCGCCGTCGCCTCCGTTGGCGCACCTGGCGCCACGGAGATCAACCCGTTGAGGCTGATCGGGCCCGTCCACCGCGGGGTCTCGTTGTCGCCGATCGGTGCGGTGTACGGGTAGCCGTGCCGGCCGTTGGCGTTGTCGCCCCAGCAGCGCGCGGTGCCGTTGTCCAACACAGCGCACGTGTGGCTGACACCGGCGGTGATCGCGGTGACGGTTCGACCGGCACCCAGATCGACCGGGCCGGCACTGCCCGGCGTCTCGTCGTCACCGATGTCGTTGACGTTGCCGTAGCCCAGCTTGCCCGAACGGCCCTTTCCCCAACACCGCACCGTGGCGTCGTCCAACAGCGCGCAGGTGTGCTCGGCGCCGGCCGCGATCGCGGTAGCGGTCCGCCCGGCGCCCAGATCGACCGGGCCGGAGGTGTCGATCCCCCAACAGCGCACGGATCCGTTGTCCAACAGCGCGCACGTGTGGTACGAGCCGGCCGCGATCGCGGAAGCGGTGCGGCCGGCGCCGAGATCGACCGGGCCGACACTGCCCGGCGTCTCGTTGTCGCCGATGTTCTGGCTGCCGGGATAGCCGAGTTGGTTGAAGAAGTCGGAGCCCCAGCAGCGCACGGCACCATCGTCCAACAGCGCGCAGGTGTGGTTGCTCCCCGCCGTGATCGCGGTGGCTGTGCGCCCCGCACCCAGGTCGACCGGACCGACACTGCCCGGCGTCTCGTCGTCACCGATCTGGTTCGTGTTGCCGTGGCCCAGATGGCCGCTGCCGAAGAACGTGAAGCCGACGCCCCAACAGCGGACGGTCCCGTTGTCCAACAACGCACACGAGTGGTAGCCACCGGCGGTGACAGCGGTGGCCGTGCGTCCGATGCCGAGATCGACCGGCCCGACGCTGCCCGGCGTCTCGTTGTCGCCGATGGAGGTGGTGTTGCCGTATCCCAGCTTGCCGCCGTAGCCGGTGCCCCAACAGCGGGCGGTCCCGTCGTCCAACAACGCACACGAGTGCTCGGCGCCGGCGCTGACGGCCGTGGCGGTCCGGCCGGGCCCGAGGTCGACCGGGCCGGCGGCGCTGGGCGCCTCGTTGTCACCGACGTCGCTCGTGTTGCCGTAGCCGAGTGCCCCGCCCTGTCCAGAGCCCCAGCAGCGCACCCGGCCGCCGTCGGTCACGGCGCAGGTGTGGGAGTTGCCGGCGTCGAGCCGCCCGGCCAGGAGCCGGCTCATGCCTGGTTGTGCACCGGCGCGTTCGGCGGCGGCGGGGCCGGCCGAGACCGAGACGATCCCAAGTGCGGTCAGGAACAGCGCCACGCACAGAACTCGCAGCCGGCGGGCGCCGGCTGGTGCAGACATCTGGGTGCGCGCCGAAGTGACGGTGGTACGGGACATCGGAACTCCTCGGTCGGAACGCCGGTCGTGGCGTCGACGGAGAGGCGTGACACGGTCGTGACACCCGATGTCACGACGTCGTTAGCGAGGGGCAGCTCGCGGGCCGGTCGCGACTGTGCTCATGTTGAGACGCCACTGACCGGGTGGCGGGCGATGAGCGCAGCACCGACGATGCCGGCGTTGTTGGCCATCGAGGCGACGGCCAACTCGGAGTCGACGTCGAGATAGCGCACCCAGTTGTCGGCCCGCTTGCTGGCGCCGCCTCCGAAGATGATCAGCTCGGGCGAGAACAGCTTGACGATCTCGACGAGGTAGCGGTTCACGCGGGCGGCCCATTGCTCCCACGAGAGGTCGTCGCGCTTGCGAGCACTCGCTGCGGCGCGGGCTTCGGCGTCGAGCCCGTCGATCTCGATGTGGCCGAGCTCGGTGTTCGGCACGAGACGGCCGTCGACGAACAGCCCCGAGCCGATCCCGGTGCCGAACGTGAGCACGATGACGACGCCGTCGCGACCGCGCCCGGCTCCGAACGTCATCTCCGCCACACCGGCCGCATCGGCATCGTTGACCACCGCGACGTCACAACCGGTGGCCGCCGTGAAGAGCCCATCGGCATCGGTGCCGATCCACGACTCGTCGATGTTCGCCGCGCTATGCGCCACGCCGTGACGCACGACCGTCGGCATCGCGGCGCCGATCGGACCCGACCAGCTGAAATGGGCGACGAGCTCCTTGACGACGAGCGCCATCGCGTCCGGCGTCGCGGGTTGGGGGGTGTCGATGCGGTACCGCTCGTCGACCAGCTCGCCCGTGGCGAGGTCGACCGGGGCCGCCTTCATGCCCGTGCCGCCGATGTCGATGCCGAAGCCGATCAGGTCGGCGCTCCCGGTCGTCACGCCCGCCACGGTACCAAGCGATGGGTCAGGCGCTATGGGGAGGCCCGGGTGCGGCGCAGCAGCGGGTCGGCGAGCGCCAACGCCCGGTCCGCGACCCGCATCACCCGGCCGGCGGCCCCCGGCGTCGACGAGTCGAGAAGGTTGCCCATCACCTGCAGCGTGATGGTGGCGATCGACTGGGTGCCGACCGCCATTCGCAGCCCGGCGCGCAGCAGCACGGGGTGACCGATCAGGAATGCGAACCGCCGACCGGTCCGCAAGAACTCGTCGAAGCGGGCACCGACCTCGATGTCGTACATCTCCGGCGCCGAATCGGGATCAGCGAGGAACAGGTCGGCGGCCAGCATGCCCGACTCGAGGCCATAGTCGATCCCCTCCCCGTTCATCGGGTTGATGAGACCCGCCGCGTCTCCGACGGCGACCCATCCCGGCCCGTGACGCCGGCGCGAGCTCATCGGCAACCGCCACGAGCGTGGGCGCTCGAGGTACTCGCCGACGCCCCACGACTCGTCGACCTGTGACCGATAGTTGTCGAGCAGCTTCGAGAGGTTGAGCCGTTTGAAGCCCTTCATCGTCGACAGCGCGCCGACACCGATGTTCACCGTTCCATCGCCGGCGGGGAACATCCATCCGTATCCCGGCACCGCAACACCGTGCTCGTCGCGCAGTGTGAGGCATGCCTCGAGATGCCGGTCGTCGTGGCGGGGCGACTCCACATATGTGCGGATCGCCAGGCCGAACGGCTCGTCGGGCACCCGCTCGGCGCCCAGCATCCGCGCCACCTTGCCGGGCGGACCAGTCGCGACGACGACGAGGCCGGCCTCGACCTTCGTGTCGCCGGCGAGGATCCCGAACACACGCCCGGCGTCGTCGAGGAGCGGCTCGCCGGGAGTCTCCCAGCGCACCTCGGCACCCGCCTCGGACGCGGCGTCGATCAGCGCCTTGTCGAGCCGCCGCCGGGGCCACACCGCGCCTTCGGCCGGGAACCGTCCGCCGGCCGGCCACGGGAGCTCGCGGATCCGCTTGCCGGCGATCATCCGCAAGCCGTCGATGCGGTGGGCGTCGTCGAGCGGGATCCCGAGCTCGTTCAACGCCGCCACGGCACGCGGCGTCAGGCCGTCACCGCACACCTTGTCGCGTCCGTGCGCGGCGAGGTCGACCACGAGCACGCGAGCGCCACCTCGGGCCCCCCGGATCGCGGTTGCCGCACCCGCCGGGCCGGCACCGATCACGACGATGTCGTACTGCTCAGTCACCGTTCGATCACGCGTGCGACACGAGGCACGAGTCAGTCCGCATCGGTTTCGTTGTGGCGCTGATGATGGTGGATCACCTCGGCGACGATGAAGCGCAGGAACTTCTCGGTGAACGCCGGATCGAGCCCGGACTCGACGGCGAGCGCGCGCAACCGCGCGACCTCGGCCGCCTCGCGCTCAGGGTCGGCCGCCGGGAGTCCGACGCGGGCTTTGTGCTCACCGACGGCCTGGGTGATCTTGAACCGCTCCGCGAGCAGGTGCACGAGTGCCGCGTCGATGTTGTCGATGCTGGCCCGGTACCGGTCGAGTTGCTCGTCGCTCATGGGGAACAGAAACGGTCTGCGACGGGCGACGCTACCCGAACATCGCCGCAGATCCGGTGTGCGCTACGGTCCGCCGACGATGGACGACACAGCGCTTCCGGTGCTCTTCTTCGATGGCGGCCTTCCCGACCTCTACCGCGACCTCATCGAGGGACGGGCGGTCGCCGTCGGACCCGACGAGGCCGATATCGCCCGTGCCGACGCGGCGATCGCGGGCGGTCACCGCCAGTGGAACTCCTCGATTCTCACGTCGTGCCCACAGCTCCGCGTCGTCTCGCGGGCCGGCGTCGGCTACGACAACGTCAACCTCGCCGACGCCGCGGCCGCCGGCGTCGTCGTCTGCTACGCCCCGCAGGCACCGACCGTGTCGACCGCCGAGCACACGATGGCGCTCATGCTCGCCATCACCAAGCACCTGCCCGTGTTGCAGGCCCGTGCCGCGGCCGGGTTGCCGGGCGCCTCCACGGCCTCGTCGCTCGAGCTCGACGGCGCGACATTGGGGTTGGTCGGTCTCGGTCGCATCGCCAGCCGCGTTGCGGTTGCCGCCCAGGGGCTCGGGATGACGGTGATCGCCCACGATCCGTTCGTCGAGGAGTCGCCCGTCCCGGGCGTCGGGCTCATCGCCCTCGACGCGATGTTGGCCCTCGCCGACATCGTGTCGCTCCACGCGCCCGCACTCCCCTCGACCGAACGGTTGATCAACGTCGACACCCTGGCGCTGATGAAGCCCGGCTCGTACCTCGTGAACTGCGCGCGCGGTGCGTTGGTCGACCAGGACGCGCTGCTCGACGCGCTCGATCGCGGCCACCTCGCCGGCGCCGGGCTCGACGTGACGGTGCCCGAGCCGTTGCCGGTCGGACATCCGCTGCTCGGGCGTGACGACGTGATCGTGACACCGCACGTCGCGTCGGGCACAGGCGCCGGGCGGCGCCGGCTGTACGAGCACGCCATCGACAACGCCCTCGCCGTCCTGCGCGGCGAGCCCGCGACCGTTGTCACAGCGCCCGCGACCGTTGTCACAGCGGCTGCGACCGTGGTCGGGCCGCCATCGGTTTGAATGTCGCGCTTCGAGACGCGTCCGTTTGAGAGACGCCGCCCTCGACCTGAGAGACTCAGGGCGATGACCGGACTGCGTGAGATTTGGGCAACAGATGGATCAGCGCTCGGCGTGTGGCTTTCGGCCGCGTCGACGATCACCGCCGAGGCGGCGGCCCGCCAGAGCTTCGACTACGTGTGCGTCGACACGCAGCACGGCGCCATCGAGTACCAGGCCGCGGTTGGCATGTTCCAGGCGATCGAGCTCGGCGGCGGCACGCCGATCACCCGCGTGCCGTGGAACGAGCAGGGGATCATCGGCAAGATGCTCGACGCCGGAGCACAGGGCGTCATCGTCCCGATGGTCAACACGCGGGAGCAGGCCGAGGCCGTCGTGCGCTCGTGCCGGTACGCGCCCGAGGGGTCGCGCAGCTTCGGGCCGACGGTGGCCGCGATGCGCCACGACGACTACGTCGCCTGGGCCGGGACGTCCGTCGCCGTGATCCCGATGATCGAGACGACCGAGGCGCTCGGCAACCTCGACGACATCATGTCGGTGCCGGGCATCGACGCCATCTACGTCGGGCCCGCCGACCTCTCGCTCAGCCTCGGGCTCAAGCCGCGCAACAACGACGGTGAGGCGGCCTTCGACGACGCCCTCACGGCGATCGTCGAGGCGTGCGGTCGCCACGGTGTCGTCCCGGGCATCCACGCCAGCGGAGCACTCACCGGCAGGCGGCTCGAGCAGGGGTTCCGGATGATCACCGTGGCGAACGACCTGCTCGCGTTGCGCAGTGGTCTCGTCGCCGAGCTCGAGCTCGCTCGCAAGGCCGGCACCGACGGCACCGACACCGCGTCGCCGTACTGACGCCCGTCTCGCCGGCCCGATGGAGTCGCTGCGCACGGCCATCGAGGTCGCTGTCGGGCGGCATGTCGAGCAAATGACCGTGGTCCGCGGCGGCGATGTCGCGGCGGCGTTCCGCGTCGAGCTCGACGACGGGACCCGGCTGTTCGCCAAGACCCACCCCTCGCCACCACCCGGCTTCTTCACCACCGAGGCGGCGAGCCTGTCGTGGCTGTGTGAAGTCGACACCGTTCCCGTTCCGACCGTCGTGGCCGTGTCCGACGGCGCCGACTCTGCACCCGCGTTCCTGATCCTCGAATGGATCGACGAGGGACGACCGACGGCGTCGACCGAACGCTCGCTGGGAGCGTCGTTGGCCGCGCTCCACGACGCCGGCGCCCCGAGCTTCGGCCGCGAGGACCGGCGCACGACCGGCAGCCGGGGACTGCCGAACGACCCGCAGCCGACGTGGCCGGCCTTCTACGCGACGTGCCGGCTGCTCCCACTCGCCAGGCTCGCGCGGGACGGTGGCGCGCTGCCGGTCGCGACGATCGATCGGCTGGAGCGCCTCGCCGGATCATTGGAACGCTTCGATACCGGCGAGCCGCCGGCCCGTCTGCACGGCGACCTGTGGGCCGGCAACCGCCTCGTCGACGCGACGGGCCGCAGTTGGCTGATCGATCCGGCGGCGCACGGTGGCCACCGCGAGTTCGACCTCGCCATGATGCGGCTGTTCGGCGGGTTCTCGGCCGACTGCTTCGCGGCGTACCACGAGCGCCACCCGCTCGCGTCGGGCTGGGAGGCGCGCGTCCAACTCCACCAGATCGCCCCACTCATCGTGCACGCGATCAAGTTCGGCGGCGGCTACGTCGCAGCCGCGACAGCAGCCATCACCCGCTACTGACCCCCATCTCCCCTGTTTGTGTCACCGCGATCGGCGACCTTCGCCGATGTCGGTGACACAAACCGGGGTTTTGGGAGGGCGTTACGGCGGGGTGCGGCCGAGGGCGATGCGGTCGTGGCCGGCGAGGTCGGGTCTGATCTCGACGTCGCCGTAGCCGGCGGCGCGGAACAGCTCGTACACCGCGGGTCCCTGGTCGGCCCCGATCTCGAGCACCAGCCATCCACCCGGCACCAGATGGGTCGGCGCGCCGCTGACGAGGTGGCGGATGTCGTCGAGGCCGTCGAATCCGCCGAACAGCGCGAGGTGGGGTTCCCACTCACTCACGGAGCCGTCGACCAGGCTCGAACCGTCGGCGATGTAGGGCGGGTTGGCCACGATCACGTCGAAGCGGGCGTCGCCGGGCAGCGCTTCGAACCATGACCCGTGCGCCACACGGACGTTGACGGCCGCCCGTCCGAGGCCGGTGAGGTTGGCGCGGGCGACGTCGAGTGCATCGGCGTCGACGTCGGTGATCCACACCGTCGTGCCCATGTGCGGGAGCTCGTCGGCGAGGGCCAGCCCGATCGCACCGGAGCCGGTGCCGAGATCGGCGACCGTGACCGGCGACCCGCGCAGCTTCGCCAGCGTGATCGCCGCCTCCGCCACCAGCTCGGTCTCGGGTCGCGGGATCAGCACCCGCGAGTCGATCGCGAGATCGAGCTGTCGGAAGCCCCAACGACCGAGCACGTACTGCAACGGCTCGCCGGTGCGGAGGCGTTCGAGCATCGAGTCGAGATGAGCGACCATCCGCTGCGTCACCGGTTCGTCGAGCGCCGCCATGAACTCCTCGTCGTGCACCGACGTGGCGACCTCGCACAGCCAGCGTGCCGCCGGGCGATCGTCGAGCAGATCGGCGGTCTGCTCCCACAGTTCTCGGATCGTCACCTCGGCCACGGCAGTGCTCGGTCGGGGTCGCTCGTGCTCAGTCGTGATCGCCGGCGAGCTGACGCGACCGCTCGTCGGCCATCAACGCTTCGATGATCTCGTCGAGATCGCCGGCCACCACGTCGGTCATGCGGTAGATCGTGAAACCGATGCGGTGATCCGTCACCCGGTTCTCCTTGTAGTTGTAGGTGCGGATCTTCTCGCTCCGCCCGCCACCACCGACCTGCGAACGGCGCTCGGCCGACAGCTCGACCTCGCGTTCGCGCTCGGCGAGCTCGTAGAGGCGGGCCCGGAGCACCTGCATCGCTCGCGTCCGGTTCTGCAGCTGACTGCGCTCGTCCTGCATCGCCACGACCACACCGGTCGGCACGTGGGTGATGCGCACCGCCGAGTCGGTGGTGTTGACGCTCTGGCCGCCGGGACCACTCGAGCGGTACACGTCGATCGACAGGTCGCGCTCGTCGATCTGCACGTCGACCTCGTCGACCTCGGGCAGCACGGTCACCGTCGCCGACGACGTGTGGATCCGTCCTTGGCTCTCGGTGACGGGGACCCGTTGCACGCGGTGCGGGCCGCCTTCGTACTTGAGCCGCTGCCACGCGTCGCGGCCGCGGACCACCATCGTGACCTCGTTGATCCCGCCCAGGTCGCTGGCGTCGAGCGCCAACGTGTCGACCTTCCAACCCTT
>DATMDV010000459.1:0-6102 GCA_035557475.1 Ilumatobacteraceae bacterium | reverse complement strand
ACTGTGCCATTGCGATTGTCAGTGAGACAATGCTGACGACGGATCGCACGTGACTCGCGGGCGGCCTGGTCGCGGCCCTGCTGGAACGAGTTGTCGACCTGACGGTTGCCGTTGGCGAAGACGTTGAGACCCCAGTACTGGCCGTGGACCATGACGCCGAACGTGTCAGCGCTGTGCTGCTTGGTCTTGTCGTCGACGCCGACGAACTCCGGATTGACGTGGGTCAGGTCGCCGTCGGCGACCTTGGAGGCGGGGACGATGAGGACTTCGGTCCATGCCCGACCACCGATGTCGGTGACGTTCTGATCCCAGCAGACCTTGCGGATCGTCGGGAAGCTCTGCTTCGGCGACAGCGACAGTGTCGAATACCCGTCGACGTCACCCATCGACGACATCACGTGGGCGGCATCGTTGTTGCCGAACGGGGCACAGCGGTAGAAGTGCTGCGAACGGTCACCGCCGGCGTTGAGCGTCCGGGAGAGGTCGGGTCCCTCGCAGTTGGTGTTGTGGTCGCCGTTCCACGTGTTCGTGCCCACCGGTCGCGGGGGGTTGTCGGCGTCGGCACGGTGGTGGACGTCGAGGTCCCAGCGACTCTGCCACGCTTCACCGTCAGCGAACGTCTCGACGAACGCACCGGTCGGTGGGGGCGTCGGTGCGGCGGTCGTGGTCGGTGCGGCAGTCGTCGTCGGCGGCCGCGTCGTCGTTGTCGGTGCGGCGGTCGTGGTCGGTGCGGCAGTCGTCGTTGGCGGCCGCGTCGTTGTTGTCGCAGCGACCGTGGTGGTCGGTGCGGTTGTCGGCGGCGAGGTGGTGGTCGGCGCCAGCGTCGTGGTGGTCGTCGAACCTGGCGGATTGGTTGGTGTCGACGGGCCGAAGTTGGCCTGCGTCCAGATCTTGTTCCGCAGGTACTCGTCGACCCGGGCGATGTACTGGTTCGCCGCCGGCGTCCGCCAGCGTCCCGAGAACCACACCCCGGTGCAGCCCATGGCGTCGCCACTGCGGTACTCGGCGCCGCGCTCGACGGTGTTGAGCCACGTGAGCTTGCCCTCGAAGCAGTCTCGCCAGATCTGGTACGTGTAGTCGACGTTGTACGCCGACGACTTCTTGGCGTTGTCGTCCTCGAAGGCGCTGCCGTGATACGGAACACGAACCTGGCCGAGGCCGAATGACTCGCCGTTGTCGCCGACGTTCGTCATCGTCCACCATGACTCGAGTGCGATCTGGGCCCGAACGAGGTCCTCGTCGATGCCCCACTTGCACGCTGCCCACTGAAGGATCTCGTCGGTCGTGCCGGTGAAGTTGCCCGTCACGCGCGGGAACTCGTTGTTGGGGTTCGTTCCGCGCGTGGAGTTATACGTCGCGTTCTCGGGACGGTTCTCCGTCATCCGACGCACGCGGGTCGCACACTGCTGCTCGGTCGGGAGCACCGCACCGACGGGCAGTGTGGCGAACCGGCCGGTCGGCGGTGGCGTCGTCGTCGGTGGGGCAGTGGTGGTCGGAGCCGTGGTTGCCGGGGCGGTGGTGGCCGGGGCGGTTGTCGGAGGAGCGGTTGTCGGAGGCGGAGTCGTCGTCCCCTTGGTCTCGCAGCCAGCGAGCTGCTCGCCGTTCATACACGTGTCGCGCTTGCCGCTGTCACCCCGCAAGATGTCGGTGCCTGGTCCGCCGTCGAGGTAGTCGTCACCCCCGCTGCCGTAGATGCGGTCGTTGCCGTCGGCACCACAGATCCGGTCGTTGCCTTGCATGCCGTAGACCACGTCGTCGCCTGCGCCGGCCCAGATCACGTCGCTGCGATGCGTGCCCACGAGGACGTCATTCCGGGACGACCCGCGGATCGTCGCCGTGCTCGAACTGCACAGCGTTGGCGCGAGCTGGAGGCTCGCTCCGTTGGCCACGACGAACGATGTCGCGCCGAGTGCCACGACCGCGCCCGTCACGAAGAGACGTGAAGAGCCCCGCCCGCCCGTGACGCGTGTGACGCTCGTGTGACGAGACGCCTCGATTCGCCTGAGCGCCAGCTCGCGGCGCCGTCGGCGCGATGGCTGGTGAACCGGCTCAGGCGCATTTCGAGGAGCGTGGTGCATTGGGGTCATCCTTTGTGGGGAAGCGGGGCCCGCTTGCTGAGATTGCTGACATTCGTGAGAACGTGACCATCTCCGGATCACGTCAATTCGTGTCAAACGAAGGCAAAATTTGACACGCGTAGTGTTACGGCGGCCACCCCGCGTAAGGAACACCGTCGTCATCATCTTACCACGTTCTTGACGGTTCGATTACGGATCCATGACGAACGACGACTCCTGGGCGGCGGAACTCACGCGCCGTGACCGCCCGACCAGCGCCGCGACGTTCGTGATCGGTGGCTGGTCAACTGGGCGTGGCAGCGCCAGCGACGCCCGACGGAACCGTCACGGGAGCACGGGTGTCAAGGGATCGTGTGGTCCCACAGTTGGGATCGCGCTCACAAGTCAGTACCGTTGCAGCGTTGCGGAGTCGCCCATGACTCTCGACGGAGTCAATGGAGTGAAAATGGCTACAGGTACCGTGAAGTTCTTCAACGACGAGAAGGGCTTCGGCTTCATCAGCCGCCCTGATGGTGACGACGTGTTCGTGCACTTCTCCAACATCGAGGGCACCGGCCGGCGCACACTGGCCGACGGCCAGAGCGTGGAATTCGAGATCGCCCCCGGCCGCAAGGGACCTGAAGCGGTCAACGTGCGGGCGATCTGAGTGGCGTCCAGTCCTCAGTCGTTCCAGAAGCGTCAACGCGAACTCGCGAGACAAGAGCGCGCGGCAGCCAAGCGCGCCCGCCGTCACTCCCGCGAATCCGGCGATGCTGAGGACGAGGCCGGGGCGCTGAGCGAGGACGAGCTCCTCGAGCAGTTCCGGCTGCTGAACGAGCGACGCGAGGCCGGCACGGTGAGCCCCGAGGACTTCGAGGCCCGCCGCATCGAGATCTTCGCCCAGCTCGGCCTCGGCGAAGGCTGACGGACCCCCCAGCGCATTGGCCCGCGACGCGGGCTGATGGCTGCACGCGCCCGATGTCGGGCGCGGTGAACGCTGCCAAGATGGGTCGGTGCGTGTGCTGTTCGCGACCGCCGAGCTTTCTCCGATCGCAACGGTCGGCGGATTGGCCGCGGCCGCGGCCGGGTTGGCGCTCGAGCTCCGACGCCAAGGCGTCGACGTCGAGCTCACCGTTCCCGACTACGGCGGGATCGAGCTGGCGGGCGAGTCGATCGTCGACCTCGACGTGCCCGGGTGGGTGCGCCCGGCGCGGATCCGTGTGGGGCATCACCCGATCGCCGGCCGGCTCCACCTCGTCGACGTCCCGGGCATGGCGCGTAGCCACCCCTACCTCAAGCCAGACGGCGATGGATGGCCGGACAACGCCGAGCGGTTCTTCCGCTTCGCCCGCGCGATCGCGGCGCGAGTCGAGCAGTCGCCACCCGATGTGCTGCATCTCAACGACTGGCACACCGGTGCCGTCCTCGCCGCACTGACGAATCCACCGCCGACGGTCGTCTCGATCCACAATCTCGCCTACCAAGGCGTCGCGCCCGGCGCGTGGCTGCGCCGGATCGGTCCGCGCGCAGAGCACTACGAATGGTGGGGTGGCGCGAACCCGTTCACCGGCGCCATCGCACTGGCCGACGCGATCGTGGCAGTGTCGCCCACGTACGCGAAGGAGATCCTCACACCGGAGCTCGGTTGTGGCCTCGACGTTCCGCTCGCATACCGAGGTGACGCGCTGACGGGCATCCTCAACGGCATCGACACGAAGGTGTGGGACCCGAGCACCGATCGCCACATCGTGTCGCGGTACGACGCCGACGGGCTGGACGCCAAGGCCCCCAACCGAGACGCGCTCCTCGAGCGGTTGGGCTTCGCCGGCGACGGTGTCCCGCTCGCCGTCGCGGTCACGCGCCTGACCGACCAGAAGGGGATCGATCTTCTCCTGCCACTCGTGCGGCTGCTCGAACAGATCCCGATGCGCTTGGCAGTGCTCGGCTCGGGTGACGCCCTGCTGGCGGCGACGCTCCATGCCGCCGCGGCCGCGCACCCAGACTGGTTCGCGTTCGTCGAGGGCTACGACGAGTCGCTGTCGCATCTGATGTTCGCCGGGGCCGACCTCTACGTGATGCCGAGCCGCTTCGAGCCGTGCGGGCTGACGCAGATGCAGGCGATGCGATACGGCGCGGTTCCGATCGTCACCGGTGTCGGCGGTCTCGTCGACACCGTGCCGGACGCCGATGCCGACCGTCGCGAGGGTCGCGGCTTCGTCGCCGCCCGGCCGATGTCGACCGATCTGTTGGCCGCCATGTTCCGCGCCGGACGGCGGATCTCCGACGGACGACGGCGAGCGACGCTGCAGCGCCGCGGGATGGCGGTCGACTGGTCGTGGCGCCGAGCAGCGGCCGAATACATCGCGCTGTACGAACGGTTACGAGCGCGCCGCTGACTACCCTCGGTGACATGGCTGAGCCGAAGGTTCTCGTCATCGTCCTCGCCGGCGGCGAAGGAAAGCGACTCCTGCCGTTGACGAACGATCGCGCCAAGCCGGCGGTGCCGTTCGGCGGGTCGTACCGCCTGATCGACTTCGCGCTGTCGAACTTCGCCAACGCCCGCTACCTCCAGATCGTCGTCCTCACGCAATACAAGAGTCACAGCCTCGACCGCCACATCTCCCAGGCGTGGCGCTTCTCCACGCTGCTCGACAACTATGTGGCGCCGGTCCCGGCGCAGATGCGGCGCGGCCCCCAGTGGTTCCAGGGTTCTGCCGACGCGATCTACCAGAACCTCAACCTGATCCACGACGAGAGCCCCGATCTGGTGTGCGTGTTCGGTGCCGACCACATCTACCGGATGGATCCGCGCCAGTTGGTCGAGCACCACGTCGAGAGTGGTGCCGGCGTGACCGTCGCCGCGATCCCGGTCCCGAAGAAGGAGGCCGTCGACTTCGGCGTGATCGAGTCGAGCGCCGACGGCAAGATCATCGCCTTCCACGAGAAGTCGAAGACACCGCCGACGATGCCCGGCGACAAGCAACGCTGTCTGGCGAGCATGGGCAACTACGTGTTCGACACCCAGACCCTGATCGATGTCGTGACACCTCGCGAGGACCTGTACACCGATCTCGGCCGCGATGTCATCCCGGCGTTGACGACGGCGGGCGTCGCGCGTGTCTACGACTTCAGCACGAACGTCGTGCCCGGCCAGGACGAACGCGAGCGCGGCTATTGGCGCGACGTCGGCACCATCGACGCGTACTTCCACGCCAACATGGATCTCATCGCGCCGGTACCGGTGTTCAACCTCTACAACGACCTGTGGCCCGTGTACACGCACCACCGGCAACTCCCGCCGGCGAAGGTCTCCCGCGGGATCGGCGGCGAGCCGTCGTTCGTCGACGGCAGCCTGCTGTGTCTCGGATCGATCGTGTCTGGCGCGCACGTCGAGCGCTCGATCATCGGCACGAGCGCGTTCATCGACCACGACGCGCATGTGACCGAGTCGATCATCTTCCCGGGCGTCCACGTCGGCGCCGGGGCCCGCTTGCACCGGTGCATCATCGACAAGAACGTCGTGATCCCCGAGTGGAGGCGGATCGGCTTCGACCGCGGCGCCGACGAGGAGGAATACACCGTGAGCGAGGAGGGCATCGTGGTCGTCGAGAAGGGCAGGCGGTTCGCCTGACCGGCGCGGTCCGACGTCCCGACCGGCCCTGCCGCCTCGGTGCGAAGAGCCGTCACTAGGCTCGATCGCACTGTGGGTCGCTTCAGCTGGGTGTTCCGTCTGGCGCTGGTGATCGGGGCGGGTTCACTTCTCACCACTGCCATCGTCGTCGCAGTCGCGCCGCGGCTGTGGCGCATCGCCAACGCCCACGAAGAGGTGCCGGCGGAACTGCCCGATTTCGAGCCGCTCGCCCAGCGCACCTACGTGTACGACACCGAGGGTAACGAGATCGCGGTCTACGAGCTCGAGAACAGCCAGCCGGTGACGCTCGACCAGGTTCCCCCCGACGTCATCAGGGCGTTCCTCGCCGTCGAGGACAACGAGTTCTGGGTGCACAAGGGCGTCAACGTTCGCAGCCTGTTCAGGGCGACGCTG
>DATMDV010000458.1:0-3235 GCA_035557475.1 Ilumatobacteraceae bacterium | reverse complement strand
GCGCGGCAAGGGTCACATCGTGATGATCGGATCCGTATCCGGCAAGATCGCCTCCACGAACAGCTCGCTCTACAACGCCACGAAGTTCGGCCTGCGCGGATTCTCCCTGGGATTCCGCCAGGACGTGGCCGACCGGGGCGTTGGCGTGTCGATCGTCGAGCCCAGCTTCGTGCGGGAGGCCGGCATGTTCGCGAACTCGAAGGCGAAGCTGCCAGGGACTGTCCGCACCGTGTCGCCCGAGGACGTCGCGGACGGCGTCGTCAAGGCGATCCGGCGTGACCGCGCCGAGGTCGTGGTCGCCCCGGCCGAGCTGCGTGTCGGGGCCGCGCTCACCGCCTCAGTACCCGAATTCAACGCCAGAGTGCAGAAGGCCAGCGGCGGCGCGAAGGTGTCGAACGCCCTGGCCCAAGGGCAACGCGAGAACCGCTGACCCGTCGTCGCTGGCACGATGGGACCATGGCCGACCATCCCAGCCTCGAAGCAGCCGCCCGACTCACCGCGTCGATCGTGACCGGAGTGGGCGACGAGCAGCTCGACAACCCCACGCCCTGCACCGACCGGAACGTGGAGCAGCTGCTCGCGCACATCGACGGCCTGTCCCAGGCCTTCACCGCCGCTGCGGCCAAGGACTTCGGTCCGCTGACCGACACAGCGCCCGATGAGTCGGATGGCTCTCTTGGCGACGCCTGGCGCAGGCGCGTCCCGGGCCAGCTGGCAGCGCTGGCCGAGGCGTGGCGCGAGCCGTCCGCGTGGGAGGGCATGACACGGGCCGGCGGCATCGACCTGCCCGGTGAGGTCGGCGGACTCGTGGCGCTGAACGAGGTCGCGATCCACGGCTGGGACCTCGCGGTGGCAACCGGACAGCCGTACGAACCCGACGATGCGACCGCCGCCGTCGTGCACGGATTCCTCGTCGAGAGCCGCAAGGAGCCCGTCCCCGAGGAGCTGTTCGGCCCGGCGGTCGACGTCTCGGCCGATGCCCGGGTGTTCGACCAGGCTCTCGGGCTTGCCGGTCGCGACCCCTACTGGCCGTGAGGCCACAAGCCCCCGGGTGACGGATCAAGCTGAGCGAGCCGCGCGCGCGTCGTTGTCTCGAGCTTCGCGCCATGCCCGCCGCCGGTCGGGTGACAACGCCATCGCCATGAGGATGGCCGCTGGCACCCCGACGAGAAGTGGCGCCAACGCAGCGCTGGTCGGGATCGCGTAGAAGGCGTAAATGGCCAACGCGAGGATCGACACACCCACCAGGTAGAGAGTGATCGGCAGCACGGCGAGCAATGGATGATTTCGTGAGTTGATGTTCACGAGCCGACCGAGGGCCATGTGCAAACAGATGGCGAGGAACGTGCCCGGATATATGAGCACCCACAGGCGATCGATGCTCGAGTCAGCCTCTCCGAGGCGGGTGATGAGTTCTGGGGTGTAGAAGACGAGGCCGAGCACACCGATCACCCAGGAATAGCTGCGAAATTTCCGCATGGCGCTCGTCGACCCGTCAGTGGGGGCGTTCTCGGCGGGATCCGCGAACTTCGTCGGCGTCGTGAACTCGCTCGGTCCGCTGCTCGACTTCACGAGCTCGGAGAGTCCCGCCACAACGACATCAGCCCGGTCCTTGGCCCGCCCCATCAGGTAGAACGTCGCCTGCGACCCCGTTGTTGTGCGAATGCGAATGCCTGGTTGGAGTGACCAAGGCTGCTTCTCAAGCGTTGGCTCAACGGTCGTGACGTCAGTGATCCCAGCCAGCGCCGAATGAAAGCGCCACACCGCAGGCTCGGAATTCTTCTTCGGACGAAACCACAGCTCATGTCCCTCGACGGCCAGCTCCCCGCCGACCACGTCTTCGCCGGAACGGCCGACGCGAGCCACGTTCCAGCTCAACTGCCCGGGTGTCGTCACCTCGATCATGCTACGAGGCTGCCTGACGGATGACGCAGACTCAGGAGAACTAGCTGCGGCTGCCCTTGTCGTCGCCGAAGGCCTCGTCGCGCTCGCGGACGGCTTCGCGGAAGCCGACCGTGGCGGCGCGCATCTGGAAGGCGTAGCCCTCGCGGGTGTGACGCGAGACGCCGTCGAACACGGTGCTCACCATCCCCGACGTCGCCACGCCTTGGGCGAGCAGCGCGCTGTTGAGGGCGAGCTTGACCATCATCAGCTGGTTCACCGGCAGCAGCGAGATCCTCTCGACGAGTTCCTCGGTGCGCTCGTCCAGCTCGTCGGCGGGCCACGACTCCACGGCGAGGCCCCAGTCCGCGGCGGTGCGCCCGTCGATGCACTCGCCAGTGAACAGCATCCGCTTGGCGCGGGCGTCACCGATGCGGTGCGCCCACATCCCAGCGGCCGGCACGCCCCAGACCCGGGTCGGTGGGTAGCCGATGCGGACGTCGTCGGCGCAGATGATCTGGTCGGCGAACAGGGCGATGTCGGATCCGCCGGCCACGGCGAACCCGTGCAGCTTCGCCACCGTCGGCTTGTTCGCGTGCAACAGGCTGGCGAAGCCGCGGTTGAAGCGGCTCATCATCGCGTAGTCGACCATCGGGTCCCAGGTGACACCCGGGACGTGGTTGGTCATCTGCACGGCAGGGTCGATCACCGTGCCGGTGGTGTCCATCGAGCCCGGCGGGGGATCGGCGGCGTTCTCGGCGAATACCGTGAGGTCGTAGCCGCCGCAGAAGCCCTTGCCTCGCCCGGACAGCAGGATGACGTGGACGCGTGGGTCGAGGTCGGCGCGCTCGACGGCGTGAGCGAGGTCGGACGGGGTGTCGTTCGTGATGGCGTTGCCCTGATCGGGACGGTTGAACGTGATCCGGGCGATCCGACCGGTCACTTCGTACGTGAGCGTCCGGTAGTCGGGACCGGCATCGGACTGCTCGGTGCCGGCGTAGAGCGAGTCGTCGCCCTCGAGTGCGCTCTCGCGCCACGCTGCCGGGCGCTCACCCGCATTCATGCGATGACGTCCTGTGGCTCGCCGGTGCCCTTGGGTGTGCATCGCTCGATGATCGGTGCGAGGTCGAGCCCGGTCGGCAGGGTGCCGAAGACGTCGCCGCGGTCGCGGCCGAGGCGACTCGCCGCGAATGCGTCGGCGACGGCCGGGTGCCCGTGCCGCAGCAGCAGCGAGCCCTGCAGGGCGGTCGCCATGTCGCCGACCACGCGGCGGGCGCGGTACTGCATGCTCTCCAGGTCGGCGAAGGCCGTTCCCAGCTCGTCGACGAACGCGTCGTAACGAGGGTCGGTGCCG
>DATMDV010000457.1:0-2109 GCA_035557475.1 Ilumatobacteraceae bacterium | reverse complement strand
CGGCGACTGACCAGCAGCAGGTGCCGCATGCCGTGTCGTTCGACCAGGTGTCGGGCCAGCGCGGTGCCGAGACCACCGGTGCCGCCGGTGATCAGCACGAGCCCGTCGGGATTCCACGCGGCCGGCTCGGCATCCGACGCGACGCGGGCGAGTCGTCCCGCGTGCGCCGTGCCCGCGCGGAGCATCAGCTGCGGCTCGGCTGTGGTGACCGCGGGCAGCAGCGCCGTGGACGCCGAGTCGTCGTCGGTGTCCACGAGGACGAACCGGCCCGGATACTCGATCTGCGCGGAGCGCACCATGCCCCAGGCAACGGCGGCCGCCGGGTCGCTCCCGTCGATCGCGCCGCGCGTCAGGAAGACCCGAGCTCCCTCACTGTCCAACCAGGACCGCAGCGCGGCCAGCGTGGCGCCGGCGACCTGCCGCACGTCCCCGGCGGGCACCGCGAAGACGTCCGGCTCCGGCGCACCGACGACGAGTTCCACCGGCACCCAGTCGAGTGCGAACAGCAAGTCGGTGGTGGGCGCCGCGACCGGGGCCGTGCGCATCGTCAGCGAGTCGACCGTGGCAACCGGGTCGCCGGTGCGGTCGAAGACCGTGATCGACACGGCGTCGGGTGCGGTGCGCGCGAGCCTGGCGCGGACCGCCGGCACACCGGGACGGTGCAGCGTCACGCCCTGCCACGCGAAGGGCAGTCCGCCGTGGCTGCCGTCGTCGAGCCCGGCGAACGTGGTCGCGTGCAGGACCGAGTCGAGCAACGCAGGGTGCAGGCCGAAGCGGTCGTCCTGCTCGTCCGCGACGAGGTCCGCCTCGACGAATACCTCCTCGCCGCGTCGCCACACGGCGTGCAGGCCCTGGAACGTGGGTCCGTAGTCGAAGCCGCGGTGCACGAGGCCGTCGTAGAAGCCGTCGAGCGACACGGTTTCGGCACCGGTCGGCGGCCACACGCCCACGAGAGGTTCGGGCTGCCCGCCGCCGGCCGATGCGATCGCGGTGGCGTGCCGGGTCCACGGCTGGTCCGTCCCGTCGTCCGGCCGGGCGTAGACGGCGACGTTGCGGTGTCCGTCCTCGGACGTCTGGCCGGCCGTCACCTGGAGCAGGCATCCGTCGGCGGACAGGACGAGCGGGGTCGTCAGGGTCAGCTCGGCGACGTGGTCGCAGCCGACCGTCTCCCCCGCATGCATCACCAGCTCCAGGAGCGCGGTGCCGGGCAGCAGCACGGTCCCGTGGACGACGTGGCCGGCGAGCCACGGATGCGTGTGCAGGGAGATCCTGCTGCTGAACACGACCTCGCCGGGCGAGTCGGCGAGCTCGACCGGTGGGCCGAGCAGCGGGTGACCGCCGACGGGGAGGTTGTCGCGCACGGGCTTCGCCCAGTAGCGCTGATGCTGGAAGGCGTAGGTAGGCAGGTCGACCCGGCGCGCCCCGGGAAGCAGAGCGGCCCAGTCAAGTCCGACGCCGGCGACGTGGAGCCTGCCGACCGCGGCGGTGATCGTGGCGTGCTCGTCGTGGTTCTTTCGTTGCAGAGGCACGAAGATGCCATCGTGTGTCTCTTGGGCGATGGCGGTGAGGGTGGTGTCGGGTCCGATCTCGATGAAGCGGGTGACGTCGTGGTCGGCGAGGTGTTGGAGGTGGTCGCCGAAGCGGACGGTGTCGCGGACGTGCCGGACCCAGTACTCCGGTGTGTCCACTGGGGACAGCATCGGGATTGTCGGCTCGTGGAAGGTCAGGTCGTGGACGACCGCGCGGAACTCGTCGAGCATCGGATCCATCAGCGGCGAGTGGAACGCATGCGACACGCGCAGCCGCTTGGTGGTCTCGAACCGCTCAGCGATCGCGAGTACCTCGGTTTCGTCGCCGGCGATGACGACCGAGGTGGGTCCGTTGACTGCGGCGATGCCCACCTGCTCGGTGAGCAGAGGTCGTACGTCGTCCTCGTTGGCGCGCAAGGACACCATCGCGCCACCTGCGGGGAGTGCCTGCATCAGTCGGGCTCGTGCGGACACGAGTGCGCAGGCGTCCGCGAGGGAGAGCACGCCGGCGACGTGTGCGGCGGCGATCTCGCCGATGGAATGACCGACCAGGTAGTCCGGTGTGACGCCCCAGGACTCG
>DATMDV010000456.1:0-2900 GCA_035557475.1 Ilumatobacteraceae bacterium | reverse complement strand
GTACGCAGTCAGCCCGCACGCCGCGCTGAGCAGCGATGCCGCCCACAGCCGATCGGCACGTCCGCCCTGCATCGCCGTGATCAGCAGCACACCGAGCCCGCGCTCGGCCCCGTACCACTCGCCGAACACCGCCCCGGCGAGCGAGGCCGGTGCCGCGAGCTTCAGGCCGTCGGCGACCGACGGCCACGACGCCGGGAGCTGGACCGACCAGACCCGCCGGAACCGGCTCGCACCGAGCGCGCCGGCGACATCGTGGACCGACGGCGATGCAGCGCCGAGTCCGACCGACGTCGACACGAACACGAAGAAGAACACGGCGATCGCGGCGACCGCCACCGGGCCCCGATCGCGCCCGAGCACGATCAGCAGGCACGGTGCCACGGCGACCCACGGCGCGGCGTTGGTGATCGCTGCCAGGCGGACGACGAATCCCCGCAGCCGCGGCACGCTTGCCGCCACGAGGGCAGCGGTGAAGGCCAGCAGTCCACCGATCGCGAGCCCGCGGCCGGCGGACCACACCGTCGTGCGGGTCGAGCGGAAGTAGACGTCGCGGCTGTCGCCGACGATCGGGGAGATGGCCTCCGCCGGTGTGACGATCATCCCGCTCGCCCATCCGGCACGACCACCCCACACCCACACGGCGAGGATCAGCGCCAGTCCGGTCATCGGGGCCGCGACCACCTGCAGGTCGTGAATCGACAACGACCGACGCCTTGGCGTTCGGTGCTGCCGGTCCTCCACAATCAACCCCCACATATCATCGTAGCTGATGCCCGGGATCGGTGAGTACCGCCCCGAGTGGTCCCGAACATAGGCGACATGTGGGTCCGCAGTGAGCGTGGAGCGTGAACGCCGCGTTACGGTTCGATCACCCACACCTATCAGTGCGGCGGAATCGAGTAGAACCGCGACCGATGAGGATCGAGAGTGTGCGAGCCGTGCTCGCCGGATATCGCAAGAGCGACCCGCCGATGCAGCGCAGCTTCGCGCTCGTGCGGATCGAGACCGACGACGGCACGATCGGCTGGGGTGAGGCGTCCACGAACTGGGGCCACTCCTATCCGACGGTCTTCCGGGCGGTCGTCGACGACGTGTGTGCGCGTCACCTTGTCGGCCGTGATCCACTCGCGATCCGAGAGCGCCTCGCCGAGCTCTCGGTCGCGCTCGACGGGTACCTCGGCTGGGAGGGTCTCACGAGCCAGACGATCGGATCGATCGAGATCGCGCTGTGGGACATCGCCGGGAAGGCTCTCGACGCACCGGTCCACCAGCTCCTCGGATCGATGGCGCACCCGATCCCGCTCTACGGCACCGGCACGACGATGTTCGACGAGTCGGCCGACTGGCATGCCCACTACTTCGACCAGTGCCTCGCGCTCGGCTTCGCCGGCGTCAAGGTTCGCCTCGGCCGCGCGCTCGACGACGACGTCGAGGTGGTCCGGGTCGTGCGCGACCACATCGGACCCGATCGGCTGATGGGTGTCGACTCCTACTGGTTCCACGACCCCGACACGGCGATCGAGCTCAGCCGCCGGATCGCCCCGTACGGGATCTACTTCTTCGAAGAACCGATCCCGCAGTACCAGATCGAGGGTCTCGAACGGGTCCAACGAGGTTCACCGGTCAGAGTCGCCGTCGGTGAGCGGGTGTTCTCGCCACGCTCGTTCGCCGAGCTGGCCCGGCGCGACGCGGCCCGGGTGTTCGAACCCGACGCCACGATCGTCGGCGGGATCCTGGCCTGCCTCCAGGTCGCCGACATCGCCGCCCGCCACTCGATCGAGGTGATCCCTCACGTCGGCGGCCCGACCGTCGTCGGCCTGGCGGCCAACCTGCACTGGGCGACCGCGGCGCGTGTCCGGATCTGCGAGTACGACATCGATGCCCACCAACCGATGATCACCGACATCGGACACAACCCGGGGTTGGCGCTCGTCGATCTCGTCGATGGCACCATCACCGCCCCCACCGGTCCCGGCCTCGGTGTCGAGGTCGACGAGGCGCTGCTCGCCGCCCATCCCTACGTCGAGGGCGACACGTACGCCGAGATCTTCCCCGAGCACGAGTCGGGTCGATCCGCGTCCTCCTCCGCCGGCGGCAAGGAGCCCACGCAAGCCACGGAGCATTTGCATGACGGCTGAACGCCACGACGCCGTGTGGTTCGACAACGAGCACCCAGCCCTGCGCCGGTGCTGGCATCCGGTCGCGCGAATCGCCGAGCTCGGCGGCGACGGCCCGCTCGCCGTCGAGTTGCTCGGCGAGCGCTGGTGCGTCGTGCGCCTGAATGGCCGGCTCACGGCGTTGCGCGACGCCTGCCCGCACCGCATGGCGCCGCTCAGTGCCGGCACGGTCGTCGACGGCACGCTGCAATGCTCCTACCACGGCTATCGGTTTGCCGCCGACGGCGCTTGTGTCGAGATCCCCGCCATCGGTCCCGACGTACCAATTCCCGGACGGGCTCGGTGCGGGGCGGCGGCCGCCGTCGCAGAGCACCTCGGCCTCGTCTGGATCGCACCCGAGGACCCCATCACCGAGCTGCCGGACGTGCCGGAGCACGCCGACGACTCGTTCGTGAAGTGCCCGTTGCCGGTGTCGACCTGGAACGCCAGCGCGGCCCAGATGACCGACAACTTCCTCGACCTCGGCCATCTGGCGTTCCTCCATCTCGCCACGTTCGGCGACGCCGGCGACCGGCACATCGGCGACTACGAGGTCGCGCGCGAGGGGCTGGGCTTTTCCGTCCGATACCGCCACCTCGCCAAGGCGTTGGCCGATTCGTTCGAGGCCGGCGACGAGTTCCGCACCGTCGAGCGGGAGTCGTGGTTCGTGTACACGCCGCCCCATCACGTGTACCTGCGACTCACGTATCCGGACGAGAAGGCCGTGCTCACGATCAGCTTCTG
>DATMDV010000455.1:0-2447 GCA_035557475.1 Ilumatobacteraceae bacterium | reverse complement strand
CAATGTCGCGCGCGCCGCGACGGAGGAGGTGGCAGCCGACCCGCTCGCACAGTCGACTGCCCTCATGCTCGGCGCCTCCATCGTCCTCGTGGCGAACCTCGTGCGGCGCCCGTCGGCGCTGCAACGGCTGCGAACGGCGTTCGCGCCGTTCGCGAGCTCCGGCGTCGTGCTCGCCGTCGGACAGGTGGCGCTCTTCGAGGCGCTCGACCGCGCGCCAGTGACCGTGGTCGCGCCGCTCGCGGGCACGGGCGTGCTGTGGACGGTGGTGCTCGCCGCGATCTTCCTGGGGCGCAGCGAGCTCGTCGGCCGGCGGCTCGTCGTCGTCGCGCTGCTGGTCGTCGCCGGCGGGACGCTCGTGGGCGCAACACGCTGAATTGCGACCTCCAGTAGACTGCCGCGCCGTATCGGGAGGACTTCACTAGGTAACCGTGCGGCGTCTGATTGACCGGGGAGGTGGCAGGGGCAGGTGTGTGACGCGAGCGCGGCACAGCCGCGGTCCTCTCGGCTGTCCTGACGACAGGACCCTCAACTGTTCGCATGGGAGGTGCAAGGCAGTATGAGAAGATTTTTTCGCTTGTTCATGGTCGCCGCGGTCGCGGTAGGGCTGCTGGCCGGCGTCGTCGGCGCGCAGCCGACGGGCGACCAGCGCAAGAAGATGGACGAGATCTTCACGTCGCCGAACATGGCGACGAACTCGGATCTTGCGTTTTGGGGGAAGCACGCCTTTGTCGGCTACTACACCGGCGACACGGGCTCCCCGGCCGGTTCGGGCCCGCGCGGCGGCGTCCGGATCTTCGACATCTCGACTCCAGCTAAGCCGACGCTCGTGAAAGACCTCCAGTGCGATGCCAACCAGAACGACCCGATCGTCTGGGACCGGAACGGCAATGGCGTCGCCGACCTCTTGCTGGTGGCCGTGGACCGTACGATGGCGAATCCGAACTGCGGCGCGCCACGGTCCGCTCACGAGGACCGGAACGGGTGGGAAGGCGTACGGATCTTCGAGTTGAGCGACGACCCCGCGAATCCCTTCGCGACCATCACGCCGTTGAAGATGCAGTACACCGACTGCGGCGCTCACACGATCACGGCGTGGACCGGCCTCGCGGAGGATCCGGCGAACCCACGGCTGATCGTCTACGTGGCGTCGTACCCGCTGCGGGCGGGGCCCACGTGCGGTCAGGCCAACTTCAACAACGTGACGAACCCGTATGACGAGGACAAGGTCGTCAACGATCCGCTGCACCGCCAGATCCAGGTCCTGTCGGTGCCGCTGAACAACCCGGCGGCCACCACCGAGATCGCCGCGCCGCCGATCAGCTACCCGGGCGATCCTGACGGCAGGATCGACTGGACGGAGCGCAACTTGACCGGGCTCGAGCCGGCCGCCGTGGCCTGTCACGACATCGTCGTCCACATGGAGCACAACCTGGCCGGCGCCGCCTGCGCCGAGCAGGGCCAGGTGTGGGAGATCGACGCGAACGGCATCCCCGACACCGCGAACCCGACCGTGATCGTCGACGACGAGGTCACCTCGGGCGGCAGGGGCAACATTCCCGGCGCTGTGGACTTCTTCCACTCCGTGATGTTCAACAACGAAGGAACCGTCCTCAACACGGTGGACGAGTCCTTCGGGAGTGGCTGCCCGACCATGACGACCTACCAGCCGCGGCCGTGGAACCCCGCCGGCGGAACGCACAAGACCGGTCGCATGTTCTTCTCCGACGCGGAGACCGGTGAGTTCTTCAGCGAGTTCCATGTCGGCGACGTTCGGCCGAACCCCTCGCCGACCGAGTACTGCTCGGCGCACATGGGGATGGCCGTCATGGACATCAAGCGCGACCTGCTCGTCAACGCGTGGTACACGGGCGGCGTGGACGTGATCGACTTCACGCACCCGACGCGGCTGAAGGAGATCGCGTACTTCGACCCGATCAGGGACTCGGGCACCTGGTCGGCGTACCCGTACGTCGGCCCGCGCTTCACCGACCGGAAGGGCTCGAAGTGCAAGTGCTTCATCAAGGGCCCCGGCATCCCGGTCTACGCGACGGACGGCGTCGAGAACAACGCCATCGCCGAGGGCATGGTGGTCTACCGGGCGATTCTCGAGCAGCCCCGGATGCAGCGCGACCACCTCAACCCGCAGACGATGGACTAACGGACACCATCGTCCGGTACGAAGCGGGGCCTCCCTCCGGGGAGGCCCCGCTCGCGTCCGCGACCCGCTACCGTCGCAGCTGCGATGACCGAGGCGAACGAGCTCACCGCACAGGCGCGGGCCATCCTGGACGCCAACCGCTACATGACGCTCGCCACCGCCGACGAAAGCGGAGTGCCGTGGGCATCGCCCGTGTGGTTCGCGTCGGCGGACTACCGAGCGTTCTTCTGGGTCTCGGCGCCGGGGGCGCGGCACTCGCGCAACCTCGCCGCCCGCCCGCAGGTGGGCA
>DATMDV010000454.1:0-30219 GCA_035557475.1 Ilumatobacteraceae bacterium | reverse complement strand
GCTGCTGCGGGCCGACCTCGTCGACGACCTGCGCATGGCAATCGTGCCGTCCGTCGTCGGCGGCGGCCTTCGGCTCCGGCCCGACGGCCTCCCGCCGTCGACATGGGAGCTTGCCGAGACCACCACGCTCGAGCACGGAGCCGTCGGCCTGCACTACCGGCGCCCCTGACCGGATCAACGGGGGAGATCGAGGAGGCGGCGCATCGCGTCGGCGATGTACGCCTCGTACGCAGCGCGATCGAGGCCGCGGTCGCGGGTGAGGCTGAGGTACGCCTCGGGCCCGAGGATCACCCACGCGAGGTCGGCGGTGGTGTCGTCGACGGCACGCCCGGTGATCGTCTCCAGGCTGCGCACGACCTCCAGCCGCCGATTGGCCTCGAGCTCTGATCGCCAACCTTCGATCTCGGGGTCGCCGCCAGCGGCCTGTTGGATCGCCTGCCACACACCGACCGAACGTTCGTGCACGGCGGCCGTGACGCGCGTGCCGGCGGCGAGCCGGGTGTCGAGGTCGCCCTCGCCCATCGCTGCCGCCTCGGGGCGGTCGGCGAACGCGATCGGTTCGGCGTCACCCACGATGGCGACGTCCATGGCCGCGCGCAGCAGACCCTTCTTCGACCCGAACCCGCTGTACACGGTCTCCACTGCGACGTCGGCTTCCTTGGCGATCGCAGTGATCGTCGAGCCCGCCCAACCGTTGGCGTCGAACATCCGCACCGCCGCGGCAAGCACGTCGGCGCGAGTGTGCTCGGCCTGCTTCTGGCGACGCGTCGAGCGGTAGGGGCGAGCCGCAGTCTGGACTGGACCGGAATTCACGCTTGACATCGTAGCACACCATAACGCTAAATACAGTCTCATTCTAGTCAATCCACACAGCCTCCAGTCGAAAGGACTCCTCATGATCACCACCCTCCCGTGCGCTCCCCACCCGGTCGACAACGACTCGTTCGTCATCCCCACGTTCGCGGCCGCTCCCGGAGGCGGCTGGGTGGGTTCGCACTCGCTCGTCGTCCGGGGCGCCCAGCCCGTCATCGTCGACACCGGCTCGTCGCTGGTGCGCGAGCAATGGTTCGAGCACGTTTCGTCCGTCGTCGACCTCGACGATGTGCGGTGGGTATTCGTCTCACACGACGACCACGACCACGTCGGCAACCTGCTCGAGGTGCTCGACCGTTGCCCCAATGCGACCCTCGTCGCCAGCTTCCTCGTGGCCGGGCGGCTGTCCGGCGACGTGACACTGCCGATGCATCGCATGCGCTGGATGAACGTCGGCGACACACTCGACGCCGGCGATCGCACGTTCCGCGCCGTCCTCCCACCGATGTTCGACTCGCCCGCCACCCGTGGACTGCTCGATACCTCCAACGGGTTGCTCTGGGCCGTCGACTCGTTCGGCAGCCTGGCCCAGGACGCGGTCTTCGAACGCGCCGACATCGTCGACGAGCTCTACGACGAGAGCTTCATCGCCCTGAACGCGTGGAACACGCCGTGGCTCGAGTGGGTCGACCGATTGCGCTTCGCTCAGCACGTCGACTCGTGCCGAATGCTCGCTCCGACCGCGATCGCCAGCGCACACGGCCCGGTACTGCGCGGCGCCGACATCGACGACGCGTTCGAACGGACCCTCGCGCTCGTCGCTCAGCCGACGCCGCCCATGCCCGGTCAGCCCGACCTCGAGGCGATGATCGCAATGGCATTCGACGCGCAGATGGCTTCGGTGTGATCATGGCGCGCATCGGACGACTCATCCCCAGCAACTCGATCAGCGTCGAGATCGACGCCGACCCCGACGACGTGTGGGCCGTGGTGGCCGACCCGACACGGGTGTGCGAGTGGAGCCACGAGACCGTCGAAGCACGCTGGGTGCCACCCGCCACCGAAGCCATCGTCGGGGCGCGGTTCGTCGGCACGAACGTGCTCGGCAAGATGAGATGGCGGCGCACGAACGAGGTACTCGCGATCGAGCCGGCCCGATCGATCACGTGGCGCACCGTGCCGAGCCGGCTGTACTCCGACAGCACCAAATGGACGTTGACGGTCGAGTCGATCGACGGACGCACGCGCCTGACGCAGACGTTCGAGATCCTGCGACTGAACCCGGTCCTCGATCGGTTGTTCTACCTCTTCATCAGCAAGCACCGCGATCGGTCACCCGACCTGCGCGGCGACCTCCTCCGCATCGGCGGACTCGCTCAGGACATCATGGTGCCGCCGCTGGCGTGACCATCACCTGCACCCACTGGTGCTTGGCGTGGTGGCTCACCAGCGAGAACTCGACGCCGAAGTTGACACCGGCGTCGCCGGGGTTGCCCGTGCCGGAGAACACGCCGCCGCCGAAGTCGATGCCGAACAGGTCCGGAAGCAGATTGCCGTCCTGGTCCACGATGGCCACCGAGTACGGAGCGTCAGCCACAGAGGGCAGCACGACCGACGCGTCGGCATCGCGGAAGAAGAATGGATTGTCGGGATCGAGGTCGGGTCGGAACTCGATGCCCGGATACCAGCGCTGGGCGTCCGTGAACTCCGAGACGCCTGGCTGCTTCGGGAAGCCCGTGCAGTAGCGGCTGAACGGCTCGCCTGGCGCTTCGAAGCACTCGGTGAACGCATTCGTCTTGTTGAAGGTGAAGGCCGCGTTCGAGGTCTGTGCTCGCGACGGCAGGTTGTCCAACAGCGATGGGTCCTTGGCCGCCGCGGTGCCGGCCCGTCGGTACGGGTCGAAATGCGAGTCGACGATGAGCAGGCCGCCCTTGGACCCGATGCTCGGCGGATCGAAGAGGTTGTTGAGCGTCAGGTTGAAGTTGCCGTAGCTGGTGTCGCGGTACCACACCAGCATCCCGGGGGCGTTGTACGGCACCCGGTCGACCTTCCACGCCCCGTCACGCAGGTAGTTGGTGACGTACCCGTACTTCAAGCCCTCGTCGAAGCCGTCGTGGTTGCGCCACTCGGCGAGGTAGTAGTGCGCGAACTGGAACACGCCTGGCGAGATGTGCCAGCCCTCGCCGGAAGTGTCGGTGAAGGTGGTG
Source organism: Ilumatobacteraceae bacterium (assembly GCA_035557475.1). Taxonomy (GTDB): domain Bacteria; phylum Actinomycetota; class Acidimicrobiia; order Acidimicrobiales; family Ilumatobacteraceae; genus JALOLG01. The sequence goes on along the minus strand of DATMDV010000454.1, from coordinate 27,199 downwards.
ACCGTCGGCGTCCATCCGTTGTTGGCCTCGACGTCGTCGGTGAAGACGTCAGTGCCATCCGCGGTGAGCACGAAGTCGTCGGCAAACCAGCCGGCCTGTTCGAGGCCGGCATCCGTGGCGTACCGGAGCCGGAGCTGGATCGTCTGACCGGCGTACGGCAGGAGGTCGACGTAGTTGCGCTCGTACCCGTCAGTGGTGCCGGTCAGGCCGTACTTCTTGAACGGCACACCGTCGGCCGCGCCGTAGTCGTGCATGCGACCGTTCGGGTCGGCATAGCCGTCCGGTGTGGAGACCTCTTCGTCGGCCTCGTTGAAGATCTTCTGCTCGGACCAGGAAGTGCCACCGTCGGTCGAGACCTCGACGAAGCCGAAGTCCCAGTCCTCCTCGATGTCGTAGTTGTTCCACATCCAGAGCCTGATGTCACCGCCGGCCGGCACGTCGATCGTGCGAGTCAGCCGAACGTCGGCCCACGACTGGTCGTTGTTGCTCCACCACTGGCCCTCCCCGCTGTGCGGCTCGGACAGGATGACATCCTTGGCGGGCAGATTGACCCGGATGCCGTCCTCGGTGCCGACCGGGGTTCGCGACGTCTGGCCGACCTTGACCGTCTGCGCCGGATCGCCGGGCTCGAGGATCAGCGGGTCCGCCCACCCCAGGACGAACTTGTCCCACAGGCCCATGTGAGTCGGGATGCCCTGGAACACCGGTCCGGTGTGGGACCCGGCGGACATCAAGTCCCAGAAGTCGACGGCGGATTCTCCGCCGGAGCCGACGTCGTACAGGTCGGGCAGGCCGAGGTCGTGCCCGTACTCGTGGGCGAACACGCCGACGCCCGAGTCCTCCGGCTGCACGATGTAGTTGCTGATCACGATGTCGGTGCCCGGAATGGTGTGACCCGGGATGACCGCTGACGAGTGTGCCCAGATGGCCTCGGCGCCCTGCGCGCCGCCGCCACCGGAGGCGTCCTCGCCGGCGTGGACGAGCACCAGGTGGTCGATGACGCCGTCGGGCTCGTTGAAGTCGAGGTCACCATCCGCGTCCGCGACGTCCTCGATGTCGTAGTCGGCCCACGGGAAGTCCGGGTCGGCGCTGGCCAGGACATCGACCGCGTCCACGCCGAGCCGCGCCGCGCCGGCCGGGTTGTCCGGATGGCCGTTGTCGTCCTGGCTTGCCCCGGCGACCCACACGCCGTCGACGAGCAGACACGTGTCCTGGCCGTACCAGGCCTCGGAGTGGGGCACCTGCACCCACGGGGTGACCTGCCCGTCGACGGTGTACGCGCCCTTCGACATCTCGAGGTACATGTTGTGCATCGTGTAGCCCCGCAGATCGATGCCGCTCTTGCCGTCGGGCCCCTTCAGATCGGGGCGGACTCGCTGTTGAATGCCGGTCGTGGTGTAGAGCATCTCGTCGTAGAGCTCGGGCGAGAAGTCCGGCACCCACATCGAGTTGTTGTCCTTGTGCGACCCGTTGGCGGGATTCGGAATGTTGTTGTGCAGCGGCCCGTTGGTGATTCCACCTGGCACGCAGTCGCGCTCGTTCTGCGGGGTCAAGGCATCGTCGAAGACAGCCTGGGGCACCATCGTGCCGCTGAAGTCGTCGTTGGCGTTCGGGTTGAACTCGACGAGAATCGTGAGCAGCTTCGCAACCTGCGTCTCGTCGGCGTTCTTGTACCGAATCTCCTTCGGGTTCTTCCCGGTTCTCACTGCCTCGGCCTCGATCATTGCCAACGCACGACCGGCGACCGGGTTGCCTTCCGCGAACTTGCGGTCGTAGGCCGTGACGGAGTCGAGTCCGCCCGCGTTCACGTTGGCCTCGCCGAAGGCCTCGACGCGGTTGGTGTTCTGCTGAACCTTCGGCTCCACCCAGTTGATGTAGTAGTCGTGTGACGTCGGCGTGTATCGCGCCGACTTGCTCGCCGACGTCGCCGAGGTGTTACCCCACGCGAGGCCGGCGGCCGTGAGAACGAGGACTGGAGTCGCAAACAGCGCCCGCCCGACCTTCGACGTCTTCCGCATTGCAGTCTCCCCTCAGCGCCCGCCGTTGTACCAACTGCCCCCTCGGCGGAGCACAGTCAAGGGCGCGGTAGCCGCGTTGTCAAGCCGCGTCGCTCACATGGGTGATCCCTGCGAGAGATCCACGCTGGGCGTCGTATCAGTCCTCAGGCCCCTCGCCGACCGATTGCTTCCAGCGGTTGAGGAACGTGACCTCGCGCGCCGGCCGTCGCGGGGCCGCCGTGAACGTGTCACCGGTGTAGTAGCCGACGGCGAGAAGACAGACCTGGGTGACGGTCGGTGGGATGCCGAGCAGTTCGGCGATCTCGGACTCGTGCTCGAGGTGGAACGTCGTCCATGCCGAGCCGATGCCCCGCGCACGTGCTGCGAGCTGGAAGCTCCACACACCCGGGAGGACCGAGCCGTAGTAGGCCGCCGCGCCGCCCTGGCTCGACGGCTCGAGCGGAGGTCGGTCGAGACGTAACGCGATGACGAGCACCGGAACCTCGGCGAGGTGCTCGACGAGGAACTCGGCCGAATCGATCACCTTCTGACTCCGGTCATCAGTGCGGAGCTCGGCGTTCGCCGCGAGATACGGCCGACCGACGGCAGCGAAGCGTTCGGCGATCTGAGCCTTGAGGTCGCCGTCGGTGACGATCATCCAGCGGTTGCGCTCGAGGTTGCCGCCCATCGGGGCGTGGTTGGCGATCTCGATGATCTCCAGCAAGTCCTCGGACGGGACCGGCCGGGCAAGGTCGAGTCGCTTGCGAACCTGCTTGGTGGTGGTCAACAGTCGATCGACCTCGTCGAGATCGAACCCGGTCGTGGGATGGGTGTTCACTGCCGGTCCTCTGTCGTCATCCTCACAGTGTGACCGAGCCGTCCATCGAGAACGACCACCAACTCGAGCGCACCATCCGGCACGCGTGGCTGATCATCGCGGACCGAGCCCGGTCCGGCCGTCGATCAATTCACGGGCGACGTCCAGGTGTCCGGCATGCCGTGCTGTCTCCTCGATCATGTGCAGGACCACGTCGCGCACCGTGATGACGTCGTCGGCGATGCCGATGTCGACCACCGGGCGGGCCGCTGGCTGGGCGTCGAGCGGAGTCGCTGCCAGGATCTCGTCGGAGCGGACGGTTTGGGCGCGGTAGTAGGACACCACCTCGGCGACATCGGCCGGCTCATGGTCGGTGTCGTCGGTTGGCTCGCCGGCGACGACGTACTGGAACCAGACGCGTTCAGCGTCGCCGAGGTGCTCGATCATGCCGACCGGGGTCCAGCCGCTGGGCACGACGGCGCGGCGCAGCTGACCGTCGCTGAGTCCGTCGACGATCGCCAGGACGCTGGCGCGCTGCGCCGCGAGGAAGAACGACAACGCCTCCCGTTCGCCGGCTGCAGCCGGGGCGATCATTGAAGCTCGTCGCGGGACGCTTCGTACGACGGCGTGAGCTCCAGCCATCGGGCCTGCCAGTCCTGGCGTTCTCGGCCGGCGAGGTGGGCGGCGAGGTCCTCCACGTGAGCCTGCCAACCAGCGCCATGGCCGGGAAGATGTTCGATCGGGATGCCGCGCTCCTCGATGACGAGGCGGGTGCGATCGCCGGCGGCGGTCAGTGTCGCCTCGATCTCGGTCTCGGCGGCGCTACCAGGGGCCATCACCAGCAGCAACCGTTCCGGTTGCCGGCAGATCTCGACGCGGCCCGGTCCCTCCCAGCCGCTGGTGAAGCGGACGTGGAAGGCGCCGCCGACGCGCAGGTCGCCCGCGACCGATCCGATCCAGCGCGCGAGCCGTTCAGGGTCGGTGAGGGCCGACCAGAGGTCCTCGGCGCTGGTGGCGTAGACATCCTCCATCCGGACGGCTCCTGTGCCATCGGCGATCGCGGAGATGCTGCCGACGAACCCGGACTTCGAGCGGGAGTCGCTCATCGGACCCTCCTCTTCCCCTGTTTGCTCTTCTGCTGTTTGCCACGGGCGATCTCGGTGTGCAGCGCATCCATGCGGTGCCGCCAGAGTGCCCGATAGTCCGCCAACCAGTCGTCGACCTCGGCCAGTGGTTCGGGCCGCAGGCTGTAAATCCGTCGTTGTGCGTCTTGACGGGCTTCGACCAGCCCGGCTTCGCGCAGCACCCGCAGGTGCCGGGACACCCCGGGACGGGCGATGGGGATCACCGCGGCCAGTTCGTTCACCGTCGCCGGATGATCACGGAGAGCCTCGAGCATCGTGCGGCGATGTCCGTCGGCGATCGCGTGAAGCACAGCATCCATGGAGCTAAGGTACCCATATTGTTACGTACCCGTCAAGGTACATACAGGCGAACAACGCCGCAACCGGTCACTCGTCGGTAACGAACGCGACGGCGTGACGCATGGTGACCGAGGGGGTGCCGTGGGCGACTTCGAGGAGCGCCGCGCGCCAGGCCGCGGCGAGCACGACGGCGGCGGGACGCGCTCGGATGGGGAGCACGCGTTCGAGGGAATCGCGGATCGGGTCCGGTCGTTCGGCGGGTGCGGGCTCGCCGAGGAGTCGGCAGGCGCCGAAGCGGACCGCGGCGTCGAACGCCACGAGCAGGGCGGCCCGGGCGGCGGTGCGGCCGGGTTGGTCGATGGCGGCTGCGGCGCCTTCCATGCGATCGGTGATCCGCTGTTCCAGGTCATCGCGGAGCGTCGTGTAGAGCCCGAGCTTCGAGCCGAAGTGGTGGTAGAGCGCGCCGGTCGTCACGTCCGCCTTCGTCGCGAGGTCGGCGACGGTCGTGGCGTCGAACCCGACGTGCTCGAACTGGTGCTGCGCGGCGGCGATCAGCCTGGCCTTGGCCGATCCGGGCATCGGGAAGCCGTCACGCACGACACCAGCGTAACGCCTTGCCATCATGACGTAGTGCCGTTACGGTACGACCGATGAAGCTGTCGTACGTCTATGTGTCCGTGCCGGAGCTGCAACCAGCCCTCGCCTTCTACCGAGACGAGCTCGGGCTCGACGAGGCGTGGCGCGAGGGAGAGGGCACTGTCGCATTCGAGCTGCCAGGTTCACCGATCCAACTCATGCTCGACGTCCCGCCGGACGATCACGCGCGGTGGTCATCGGGCCCGTTCTACGAGGTCGATGATGTCGAACGGTTCGTCGGCGAGCACCCGCAACTCACGTGGGTTGGTGAGTCGATCGACGTGCCGGGCGGTCGCTCGGCGTCGTTGAGCGACCCGGCCGGCAACATCATCCACATCTTCGACCAGACCGCCCCCCAGCAAGACTGACGCGTCCACAACGAGCGGCGTGCGGCCGTGCCAGCATGACCACATGCGCGTTGTGATCACCGGGGCGGCGGGGCGTATCGGACGGTGTCTGATGGGGGGACTCGTTGCCGCCGGCCACGCCGTGCGCGGCGTCGATGCCGTCGCTGCGGGTGACGACATCGTCGTCGCCGACCTCGCGAGCGACGCGGACGTGCTGACCAGGCTGATGGACGGCGCCGATGCCGTCGTACATCTCGCCGCCATCGCGTCAGAGACCGACTTCGAGGCAGCCGTCGACAGCCACCTCGGCCTGACGCATCGCGTGCTCGAGGCCGCGGTCGCCCACCGGGTCCCACGGGTGGTGTACGCCAGCAGCAACCACGCTGTCGGATTCACGCCACGGACATCGATGCTCGCGCTGGACGCCCGGGCCCGACCCGACAGCTTCTACGGCTTCGGCAAGGCCGCGTGCGAGGCGTTGTGCAGCCTGTACCACGACCGCCATGGCCTCACCGTCGCCTGCCTCCGCATCGGCAGCTTCCGCGACCGCCCGACGACGCGTCGCCACCTGTCCACGTGGCTGTCACCCGGTGACACGATCCGGCTCGTCGACGCCTGCCTGCGCTCACCCGAGCTCGGGTTCGCCATCGTCTACGGCATCTCGGCAAACACGCGAGCATGGTGGGACCTGGACGCCGCTCGATCGCTCGGCTACCAGCCACACGACGACGCCGAGGACTGGGCCGCCGAGATCGAGAGCACGCCACCATCGGACAACGACGACCTCGACGGACGTTACGTCGGTGGCGACTTCGCGCGGCCTGTCTGACATGGAACAGAAGGTCCACCGCGGTCCGATGAGTGGCCGGACGGTGCTCGTCACCGGTGGCAGCGGAGGCATCGGCAAGGCGACGGCCATCGGCCTCGCTGCGATGGGTGCCCGCATCGCAGTTGTCGGCCGGAACGACGACCGCACTGAGGCTGCAGCCGACCAGATCCGGGCCGCGGGCGGCGGTGAGGTGGACGCGTTCGTCGCCGACCTCTCATCCCAATCGGAGGTGCGGCGGCTGGCCGACGAGGCACTCCAGAGGCTCGGTCGGATCGACGTGTTGGTCAACAACGTCGGCGGATACTGGAACACGCGGCACGTGACAGCTGATGGGCTCGAGCGCACCTTCGCTGTCAACCATCTCGCGCCGTTCCTGCTCACCCTGCTCCTCCTCGACCGGTTGAAGCAGAGCGCACCGGCGCGGGTGGTCACGGTCTCCTCCGGTGCTCATGCCATGGGGACGATCGATTTCGACGACCTCCAGGGCGAGGCTTCCTACTCGGGTGCCCGGGCGTACAGCCAGTCCAAACTCGCCAACATTCTGTTCACCTACGAGCTGGCCAGGAGGCTGCGGGCGACGTCGGTCACCGCCAATGCCGTGCATCCCGGCGTAGTGCGCACATCGTTCGGCGCCGAGGACCCGGGGCGACTCCAGCGACTGCTCACCCCGGTCATCCGTCCATTCATGAAGGGCACTGCTCGGGGTGCTGCCACGTCCGTTCACGTGGCGTCCGCGCCTGACCTCGAGCAGGTGACGGGCCACTACTTCGCCAACAGCAAGTTGAAGCGATCGTCCAAGCGCAGCCACAACGAAGCCGATGGAGCACGGCTCTGGGGGATGAGCGCCGATCTGGTCGGTATCACCACGACCGAATGAAGCACATCAAGGTCCGCAGTCCGCGAACTCGGAATCGCAAGCCGATCAACGGCTGATCAATTCTTCGCCATACGTCCTGACCATGGCAGACGGCACGCCCCTTCCGGCCCGTCTGATCGACCGCGTTGTCATCGCGAGCCCTTGCTACCCTTCCACGAACAATGCGCGACCCGTGTGTGCGGCGGCTCCTCATCGCGCATTTCCTCAGCGTGATCGGCGAGTGGGCGGTCACCGTCGGTGTGCTCGTGCATGCCTTCTCGTGGGGCGGGACGCGCGCCGTCGGTGTGATCTCGATCGCATTGCTCGTTCCGCCGTTCGCGTGCGCTCCGCTGGTCGGCGCTGCCATGGCACGCTGGCGCACCCAAGCAGTCCGGGTCGCTGCGATCGCGGTGCAAGCGGTGGCGTACGGCGCTGCGGCGATCAGTGCGGCGTTGGGCGCACCGACACCCGTCGTGGCACCGTTCGTGGTGATCGGCCTCGCCGTGATGACGACGATCCACCCGACCAGCGCGGCGTTGCTGCCGCGAATCGCTCGCTCCACCGACGATCTCGTCAACGCGAACCTGTGGGTGGCTCATAGCAACAGCGCGAGCGCGCTCGTCGGTTCGCTGGCCGCTGCAGTCGTGCTCGGTCTCGGTGGCCCGGAGGCGGTGTTCGCCGCCGGATCGCTGTGGGCGGCCATCGCACTCTCGGCCACGCTGTGGCGGCCGGCTCCACTTCTGCGCACGACATGGGGTGGCGGTGCGACCCAGCCGCAGCGGGTGATCCGGCGTGCCCTCGCCGAGCTCCGTGAACACCCGTGGAGCCGCGGCGTGCTGTGCGTCGCGTCGGCGCGGAACCTCATCGTCGGCGCCTTCGACGTGCTGCTGGTGATCCTCGCGCTCGATGCGTTGGATCTTGGAGACAGTGGCACCGGCTACCTGAGTGCGTTGGTCGGTGCAGGGTCGCTCGTCAGCACGTTGGTGACCACCGTCGTCGTGCGTCGGGCGAGGTTGCGCGGCGCCCTGATGGCGGCGATCGCCGCCGCGGCGACGTTGTCGATCGTGCTCGGCCTGCGGATCGAACGGCCAGTGGTGTTCATCGCGTTGCCGCTGATGGGCCTGAGCATGGCGTTGATGGATGCCTTGAGCCGGACGCTGCTGCAACGTTCCACCGATCCGCGCAACCTCGGCCCGCTGTTCGCAGCGCTCGGACTCGTCGTCGGGCTCGGGCAGATCGCCGGATCGGTGCTGGCCCAGGTGATGCTGGCCGTCGGCGACGTGAAGGCGGCGCTCGTTGCTCTCGGTGCCGTCCTGGTCGCGTTGGCCGCCATCAGTGTCACGTCACTGCGCCGTGCCGACGCCAACGCCGAGGTGCCGGTGGTGGAGATGGCGCTGCTGGCCAGGCTGCCGATGCTCTCGTCCCTCCCCTCGGTGGCGCTCGAACAAGTGGCGCGGTCGGCTGACACCATTGGCGTCGACGCCGGGCAGCCGGTCGTGGTGGAGGGCGAGCTCGGCGATGCCTGTTACGTGATCGCCGACGGCGAGTTCGAGGTGAGCGCGAAAGGCAGACGCCTGCGAAAAGTGACCCGTGGGGATGTGATCGGCGAGGTGGCGCTCCTCGCGAGCATCTCGGCCACTGCCACGGTGACTGCGCTCACACCTGGCTCGGTGATACGCATCGGTCGAGGCCCGTTCCTCATCGCCCTGACCGGCTACGACGTCGACAGATCGTCCGACGGGTTCGACTTCACTCGTGCACGCGAGCGATTCCGCGAGGTGGTCGCGGCGCTCCAGCGCGACTCGCAGTCGGACTCGACGGACCGCGCCGATGCGTGGCTCGGGGTGGGAGCCGCCGGACGCATGTTGGCCGATCCGACGTTCACCGACGTGCTCGCACGCAGCGCCAAGATGGCCAGAGCAGCGAACGACGAGGTGCTGCTCGCCGAAGCGGCGGCGTTGACCACATGGCCCGGCGCGTTCTTCTTCATCGCCGAGAACCCTCACCAAGAGATGATCGACGTCTGTGAAACGGCGCTCGGCACGCTGCGGGCCGAAGATCCGATGCGGGTGCGGGTGCTGGCGACGTTGGCGTCGAATCTCACATTCGCGTCCGAGCCGGAACGTCGGGTGGAACTGATTCGCGAGGCGCACGAGTTGGCCCGCGTCCACGATGACCCGGCCCTGACCGGAGCCGTGTTGAACGCCGAGTTCATCTGCATGTGGGAGCCCGGCACGTTGGAACGCCGTCAGCACATCGGCCAGATGCTGACCGACATTGGTGCCCGCACCGGCGACGCCGAGTTGTTGTACATCGGTGGCTTCTTCGAGGCGTACTGCGCCGCAGAAGGCGGTCTGCTGGCCGAGGCCCGACAGCGTTTGGTGACTCTGCGCGAGATGCTGCCCGCGACGCACAACCAGTACTTCGAGTTCTTGGGCGAGCGGCTGATCCTGTCGATCGACATTGCCCGCTGCGAACCCGGAGTTCAGGAACGCATCGATGCGCTCGCCGAACGTCATCGGCAGACTCACGCCGACACCGACGGCACCTGGGCAGTGCAAGTCGGTTCCCTCGCATACCAGGCCGGCACGCTCGGGTCGATGGTGACCGTGATCTCGACGATGCTCGACGGCCCGCACGCGCGCACGTGGCGCGCCGCTCTTGCGCTGGCGCACCTGATGGCCGGCGATGTCGAAGATGCCGCAGCAACACTCGCCGAACAGGGCGACGTGCCGAAGAGCTACTTCTGGCTCACCGTCGCGCAGGCGCAGGCGGAGGTGGCAGCCACTCTCCGCCTGACCGACCGTTGCCGGGAACTGTTCAACCAGCTCAGCCCGTTCCGCCGCCAGCTCGGCATCACTGCGTCGGGCTCGACCTGCTTCGGTTTGGTGTCGCGGTCACTGGGGGAACTGGCGCTGGCGCTCGGACGACACGACGACGCGCTCGACCTACTGGCCGAAGCGGTCGCCGACGCCGACGCGTGTGGCATGCACTTCGAGGCTGTCGTGGCCCGACGGCTGTTGGCCACCACGCACCAGGCCCTGGGCGACGTCGACGCCGCGAGCACGCTGATCGAAGAGGCGTTCGCTACCGCGCAGGCACGTGGGTTCGCGCACGAATCACTTCTGCTCACCCACATGCGCCACGGCTGATCCGCACAGACAGATCGGATGCCAGGCGAGCCGTATTGGCTACGTGATCGACCATCGGTCCGGGTCGAGCGGCCCAGATGCTCAGAGGTCCTTGGCCGAGCGCGATCGCCCAACCAGTTCCGTCGACGGCGATCGGCCACGACGACCCGGGGCGTCGAACGACGTTGGTGATCCGGTGCGGCTGCCCGCCATAGTCGAGGAGGTCTCCAGGTCGGAGTTCGTCGGCATGAATGCTGATCGTTCTGGTCATGGTGGGCCTCCTTGCGTCGTCGGGAGCACTGTCGTCATCGTGCTCCTCAGCGCGGCTGCGGTCGTCGGCCCGACGGGTATTTGATGTGCAGCGACGTCACCCGATCGATGTACCCGGGCGTCAACCTTGCGGCTGATGTCGGCGCGGCGGTGGGGTGGCCCGTTAGGGCTTGAAGACGAACTTGACGGCACCATCCTGCTTCTTCTGGAACGTCTCGTACGCCTGAGCGGCGTCGTGGAGCGGGACGTGGTGCGTTGCGAACGTGTCGACGCCGAGCGGGTCGTCGTCGTTGAGCAGCGGCAGGATGTCACCGACCCAGTGCTTCACGTTGGCCTGTCCCATCCGCAGCTGGATCTGCTTGTCGAACAGCGTCATCATCGGCATCGGGTCGGTCATGCCGCCGTAGACCCCGAGCACGGAGATCGTTCCACCGCGCCGGACCATGTCGATCGCCGCGTGGAGGGCACCGAGACGGTCGAGCCCGACCCTCGTCATCAGCTTCTCGGCCAGGCGGTCGGGCATGATCGACGTGAGCTGGTGGGCGAGCTTGCCGGCCGGAGAGCCGTGGGCTTCCATGCCGACGGCGTCGATCACAGCGTCGGGGCCGCGACCGTCCGTGAGATCTCGTACAGCGGTGACGAGGTCGTCCGCTTTGGGGAAATCGTTGACGTCGAGCACCGTCACGCCTCGACGACGCTGGCGCTCGAGACGCTCGGGGACGAGATCGAGCCCGACGACGCGATCGATGCCGCGCTGTTGTGCGATGCGACATGCGAAGTCGCCGACCGGACCGAGTCCCAACACGACGAGGCTCCCACCCTTGGGCACACTCGCGTATTCAACGCCCTGCCACGCTGTGGGCAGGATGTCGGAGAGGTACAAGAAGCGGTCGTCGGGCGGACCGTGGGACACCTTGATCGGGCCGTAGTGGGCTTGAGGCACGCGGAGCAGCTCGGCCTGCGCACCCGGCACCTGGCCGTACAACTTGGTGTAACCGAACAACGAGGCGCCGGTGCCTTGCTCGACGTTCTGCGTGGTCTCGCATTGCGATTGGAGGCCGTGGTCGCACATGAAGCAACGCCCACACGAGATGTTGAACGGGATCACGACACGATCACCCACGGCAATGTCGGTGACTTCCGCCCCGACCTCCTCGACGATTCCGATCGGCTCGTGACCGAGGATGTCACCGTCGGTCATGAACGGTGCCAGCACCTCGTACAGGTGCAGATCGGAGCCACACAGGCCGCTCGACGTGATCCGCACGATCGCATCAGTGGATCGTTCGATCCGCGGGTCAGGCACAGATTCGACACGGACGTCGCGCTTGCCGCGCCACACGACAGCTTTCATCATGGCTCCTTCGACTCCTTATGGGTACTCCGCTCGTACCCCACACGGGAGACGGACAAACGGGGCGTACGAGGTCCTCCGTCAACGACGCGGAAACGCACCCGGCTACGGTCCGGCGGGGTGCCTCACTGCGTGATCGGCGACCGTGCTACAGCTCGTCGTCGGAGTACGGGATGGGGTGGTCGGCACCAAGCTCACTGAATCGTTCGTTGAGTGCGACGGCGAGGACGTCGCGGTCCGTAACGGCCGGCATGAGCGCTTGAAACAGCATTGCCTCCAACTCCAACTCGGTGCCGCTCCCACCCAGCGCGAAGTAGCGCCACCACAACTCGGCCATCGACAGCCCGAGATCGCGGCGTGCCTGTTCGAGTGGGTCGATCGTCTCGCCCATCGTCCGCGCTACTGCTTACCTTCGCTGCGCCCGACAGAGCTGACGATGTCGTTCGCATAGTCGGCGACTCTGATCCCCGCCGCGCGGGCAGCCCGATGCAAGATGCTGACAGCGGCCTCCGCGCTCAGATTGTCGCGTTCCATGACCACCCCTTGGGCTTGGTGGATCACCTGACGTTCATTCAAGGCGCGGGCGAGACGCAGATTGACTTGCTCGTCCGTTTCGTCCGGAGCTGCGGTCGTCAAGATCTCTGAAGCCTGTTCAGCGAACAGCGCCGCGAGCTCTTGTTGACGCGTACCGAATGCCCGCTCTGTCGATGAGTAGATGTTGAGCGCACCCTGAGGTCGGTCCTTCGTCATCAACGGCGACGACAGAATGCTGCGGATCCCCTGCTCGAGCGCGAGCGGCACGAAGTTCGGCCATCGCGTCTCCTCTGCAAGCGACTCGATGTAGAACCACTGACCCTCGGCCTTCGCAGCGAGACACGGCCCCTCACCGGTGTCGTATTGGTGGTGGTCCATCTCCTTCACGGCGTCGTCGCTGGCGGCGACCGTCATCACGCGGCCGTGCCGCTCCAGCGTCACACTCACCCCATCGGCATTTTCGACCGTCGTCTCGGCCAACGCGGTGACCAGCCGCAGCGCGGCATCCACCGTCGCGGTGCTCGAGCGTGGGCCGACGTTCAAACCCAGATCGGCCTCACGACTCCCGGAACCGGATCGGGGCTCGTCATCGCGCACGTCCGTTGTTCGAGGTTCGGGCGTTGTTCGAGCTTCCGACACCTCCGACACTTCGTCGACGAGCTCGGTGACACGATTCGCGTCGAGCGCCCGTTGGACCACCGCGGAGGGCGAACGAAGCGTGAACGATCCCGCACTCTCGCGCATCCGTCGTGACACACGCACGAGGACGCCGAGAGCGGCAGCCTCGATGAACGTCACTCCATCAGCGTCGACGACCAGGCTCCGACTTCCAGTGTCGACCACGGCGTCCAACACACCGGCGAACAGCACTGCCGCGTGGGCGTCCAACGCACCGCTCACTGCAACGACGGCGCGATCACCGACGGAGTCGATATCGAGCTTGAAACCGTCCGACACGTTGTCGCTCATCCAGGCGTCTCCCTCCCGTCAAACACAACGGCACTCAAGGGCACGGTCGAGCGTACCCGTCGGGCCGCCTACTCGGCGGTAGGACATGCGACCAGCACGCGCCTGCCGCAAACCATAGAGTCGCCGGGGTGATCGGCGCGCTCTCGCTCGACGACGTGTTGCCGCTCACTCTGGCGACGCTGACGTTTCCGAGTTTCCATCCGCTTGCCGGTCAGATCGGGCTCGTCAACGCCGTTGCGATCCGCCACCGGGATGGAGTTGTCCTGGTCGACACCGGCGTCGGCGCAGGCAACGCGTTCCTCGAACAGTCTTATCGACCCCAGCGCCGCGCCATCCCCGAGGAACTTCGGTCGGTGGGCCTCGACATCGATGACGTCGTCGCCGTGGTCAACGGCCATCTCCACTTCGACAACATCGGAGGTAACCATCTGTTCCCGGGCGTCGCGATCTTCGTGCAGCAAGCCGAGTGGGACATCGCCCACGCAGGCGGTGAGACCTACCGGGCGGAGCGCGTCGCCTTCGACGTGCTGGATTGGATCGAGTTCCCGGGCGCGACGTACGAGGTGGTGGACGGTGAGCACGAGGTTCTTCCGGGCATCCGACTGCTCCCGACGCCGGGCCACACTCCGGGCCACCAGGCAGTGCTCGTCGAGACTGACGAAGGCGTCACACTCCTCGCCGGCCAGGTGCCATACGACCACGATGAATGGGAGTGGATCCGCGCCGAACGTTGCCTGCCCACCACGGAAAACGAGGATCCGCCACACAACGTGGTGATTGGTGATGCAGCGACCTACTTGACCTCAGCCATCCGCCTCGTCGATCTCGCCCCTCGCACCGTGCACTTCACGCACGATCCCATCGTCTGGTGCAGGCGGAACACGTCCGAGCTCGAACCCCCGTAGGGCGGTGTCGCCGGCGAAACGTCGCGTTCAGTCGGTTATCTCATGCCGCAGCTTGAGCGAACGGCCCTGACTGACGGTCAGTGGCTCGCCATCGAGCTCGAACTCTCGCGGACGTCCGCAACGAGGCCCACCGGTTGATTTCGGTTGGACTGCGACCGTCCAGGTGAGCACGCCGTCGGGCGTCTCGTGGCGATGAAACACGGTTCGGAGCCGGTTCGTCAAGGTGACCTCCAGGGACTAGAGAGACCACAACTCAATTCGGAACAACATCCTCGCTGTTCCAGCCCTCATCCTACCGATTGCCTCCGCAATGGCTCGCAATCGGATCCGACGAGCTCTGGAGTCCAGAGCGAGTTTGCTGACCTTGCACAGCGGGTACCTGAACGAAAACCTTGATTGGTCCCCACCGCAACGGCTCACGGGTCTGAATGCACGGCTCGCGTTTGGCTGCGTAATCGACAGTCACCCGGTCCGGGCAAGTTCCCGACGGTCGGCGGCGAGCCACTCCGGAGGTCGACGATGAACGTGCTCGAACGTCCCCAAATCGAAAGCAACAACCGGGTACTCAGCGCGGCAGCCATCGCGGCGTGCAAACCGGACCCGATGACCGGTCGGCGGGCAGTGCGGCGACTGCGAGCGAAGACCGTGTTGATCGGTGTGATGGTGTTCGGCAGCTACTTCGGCCTGTTGTTCCTCGCTGACGGGCCTTGGCTGGCGATCCCACTCGCTGGAGTGCTCGTGGTGGCCTTGGTGGCGACCGGCACTGGCGTCATGCACGACGCCAACCACGGTGCGTTCGGCCGTCCACGGTCGATCAACAAGACGCTTGCGTTCACCGCCGACGTGCTCGGAGCGAGCTCGTGGTTCTGGCGCCACAAGCACAACGGCCTCCACCATGGCAACACCAACGTGGTCGGGGTCGACACCGATATCGAGCAGATGCCGTTCGCCCGCCTCGCCCCGGCGCAAACCTGGAAGCCGTGGCACCCATACCAACACATCTACATGTGGCCGCTGTACGGGTTCTTGGCGATGCGGATGCTCGTCTCCGACGTCTCTTCCGTGTTCGAGCGTTCCGATTCGCCGCGTCGCCCGAGCGCGCGCGACATCGTCGAATTGGTGCTCGGCAAGTTGCTCCACATCGCCTGGGCAGTCGCGATCCCGATGGTGTTCCATCCGTGGTGGCTCGTGCTCGTCTTCTATTTCGCCTGCTCGTGGACGGTCGGACTGATCCTGGCCACCTTCTTCCAACTCGCCCACTGCAACGACCTCGTCGGCTTCGCCGAGGTGTCCACGCCGCGACGAGGCAACGACTTCTCGGCCCACCAGCTGGAGACCACCGCCAATGTGCACACCTCTGGTATCAGCCGTCCGGTCGGCTGGCTGATGGGTGGTCTCAACCACCAGATCGAGCATCATCTCGCCCCCGGTGTGCCTCACCCCGCGTACCCGGAAATGGCCGACTGCGTCAGAGATGTGTGTCGGGCTCACCAGATCGCGTATCACGTTCATCCCACCTTCTGGGCGGCCGTGCGCTCCCATGCACGATGGCTGCGCGAGATGGGTCGCCAGCCGCCAGCCTTTGGGTGACCTCTGGGTGTTCGGCGTTCGCGTGGCGTCGGACAGCAGACCGTCTCGATGTAGAGCAACGCATGGTGCGTGGCGATTTGGGGTACCCGATTGACGATGATGGTCATCGGCCTGATGATGGTGGTACTCGGCCTCGCCGTGTCTGCGCCTGTTGTGTGGGGCTTCGGGGCCGCGATCTTGGTGATAGGGGTCGTGCTGTGGTGTCTCGGAGCACTCGGTCACCCGGTTGCCTCTCGCAAGCACTACTGGTGACTCCACTCATGCTGACGAGCCCTCTCAGCTCTCCACTCGGGAACGACGCCGCATTTGAACGACTGCCGGAACGGCGACGGGTTGTGAGTTGGGCCCTGACTGGACAGAGTTGGGGCGTGAACTTCGATCAGGCCTGGATCGTGGCGCGCCAATGGGAGTAGACCCGGAGCCACTCCGGCTGCGCATTCCGGCTCCCGCGGCCCGGCCCGGGGATACGCCTCAGTTCGGTGATCTCCAGCTCAGTCCGGCCGGTACGGTGCGCCGTCCACCGGTCGACGGGCCCGAGGACGAGATGCTCGAACTCGCCTACTCGTTGGTGCGGGTGCTCGATGACGAGGGCGATGCCGTCGGTCCCTGGAGCGGGACGCTCGATGTCGAGCAGTTGAAGCTCGGGCTCATCGACATGTTGACGTTGCGGTCGTTCGATCACCGCATGCTGCGCGCCCATCGCCAGGGCAAGACCTCGTTCTACATGCAGGCGCTGGGCGAGGAAGCCGTCGCGTGTGCCCACCGGAGGGCGCTGGCGCCCGGCGACATGAACTTCCCCACCTACCGTCAACAGGGCCTGCTGATCGCGGGCGGGTATCCGCTGGTGGAGATGATCAACCAGATCTACTCCAACAGCCACGACCCGATGAAAGGCCGGCAGTTGCCGGTGATGTACTCGTCGAAGGAGCACGGCTTCTTCACGGTCTCGGGGAACCTGGGGACCCAGATGATCCAGGCCGTGGGATGGGCGATGGCGTCGGCGCTCGCCGGCGATACCAAGATCGCGTCGGCGTGGATCGGTGACGGCGCCACCGCAGAGTCCGACTTCCACGCCGCGATGGTGTTCGCTTCGACCTATCAGGCGCCGGTGGTGCTGAACATCGTCAACAACCAGTGGGCGATCTCGACGTTCCAGGGTTTCGCCCGCGGCAGTTCGGCGACGTTCGCCGCGCGCGGCCACGGCTTCGGTATTCCGGCCCTCCGCGTCGACGGCAACGACTACGTCGCGGTCCACGCCGCGTCGTCGTGGGCGATCGAGCGAGCTCGGCGAAACCTCGGCCCCACGCTCATCGAGTGGGTCACGTATCGAGCCGGCGCCCACTCCACGTCCGACGATCCCGCCGTCTACCGCCCGTCCGAGGAAGCCGGCCGGTGGCCGCTCGGCGATCCGATCGACCGCCTGAAGAATCATCTCGTCCGGCTCGGCGCGTGGAGCGAAGGCGACCACGCCGACGCGGTCGCCGACGTCGACGCCAAGGTGCTCGCGGCGGCGGAGCAAGCCGAGTCGTTCGGCACGCTGCACAGCGATTCCGTCTCGAGTCCGAGCACGATGTTCGACGACGTGTTCGCGGCGATGCCACCGAACCTGCGCCGCCAACGCCAGCAGGCGGGGTTCTGACATGCCGGCGATGACGATGATCGAGGCCATCCGCGACGCCCATCACGTGGCGATGGAGCGCGACGACACCGTGATCGTGTTCGGCCAGGACGTCGGCTTCTTCGGCGGTGTGTTCCGCTGCACCCAAGGGCTCCAGGCGCGCTTCGGCGACCACCGCTGCTTCGATGCGCCGATCAACGAGGGCGGCATCGTCGGTGCCGCGATCGGCATGGGCGCCTACGGGTTGCGGCCGTGCGTCGAGATCCAGTTCGCCGACTACATGTACCCCGCGTACGACCAGATCGTGTCGGAAGCCGCCCGGGTCCGCTATCGCTCGGCGGGTGACTTCACGGTTCCGATCACGATCCGGATGCCAACCGGCGGAGGCATCTTCGGCGGGCAGACCCACTCGCAGAGCCCCGAGGCGCTGTTCACCCACGTCTCCGGGCTGAAGACCGTGATCCCTTCCAACCCGTACGACGCCAAGGGGCTGTTGATCACGGCGATCGAGGACGACGATCCGGTGATCTTCCTCGAGCCCAAGCGGCTCTACAACGGGCCGTTCGACGGCCATCACGACCGTCCCATCGTGCCGTGGTCGCGCCATCCGCTGAGCGACGTCCCGGCGGGGCACTACACGATTCCGTTCGGGCAGGCACGCATCCATCGACCTGGCGACCAGATGACCGTGCTCACGTACGGCACGTTGGTGCACGTCGCCGTCGCGGCCGCGGAGGAGACGGGTATCGATGCCGAGATCATCGATCTGCGGACGTTGGTCCCGCTCGACATCGACACGATCACCGAATCCGTTGCCAAGACCGGCCGCTGCATAGTCGCCCACGAGGCCACACTCACCTCCGGCTTCGGCGCCGAGCTCTGCGCGGTGCTCCAGGAGTCGACGCTCTACTCGCTCGAAGCACCCATCGTCAGGGTCGCCGGATGGGACACGCCGTATCCGCACGCCCACGAGTGGACCTACTTTCCGGGCCCGGCCCGCCTCGGCGCGGCAATGACCGCGTTGATGGAGGCCTGAAATGGGAGTTCATGTCGTCAGGCTTCCCGACGTCGGCGAAGGCATCGCCGAGGCCGAGCTCGTCGAGTGGCACGTGGCGGTCGGCGACGAGGTCACCGCCGAGTCGGTGCTCGCCGACGTCATGACCGACAAGGCGACGGTCGAGATCGCGTCGCCTGTGGCCGGTGTCGTGACGTTCCTGACCGGCGAGCCCGGCGACGTGCTCGCCGTGGGCTCCGACCTGGTGGGCATCGAGACCGACGGCGGCACGGCGAGGCCCGACATTCCCGCACCGGTGGCGGTCGACGAGCTGCCGGCGCCGCCCGCACCCGAGACTCCCACTGCCGCGCCGACGCCGACGCCGACGCCACCCGCGGAGCCGCCCGCACCGGCGGCGCCCGCGACGCCCAAGGGCCCGACACAGCGACCCGTGGCGGCCCCTGCGGTTCGGCAGCGGGCGCGGGACCTCGGCGTCGATCTCCGGCTGGTGCACGGGTCTGGTCCGGCCGGGCGAATCACCCACGCGGATCTCGACAGCTTCGTCGACACCGGCGCGGCGACCGCGCCCCGTCGCCTGGCCGCGTCCGACGCGACGCATGAGATCCGGCTGGTCGGGCTGCGCCGCAAGATCGCGGAAAAGGTCGCCGTGTCGTCGTCGCACATCCCGCACATCACCTACGTCGACGAGGTGGATGTGACCGCGGTCGAGGAGCTGCGCGCCACGTTGAACACCTCGGCCGGCGACGACGATCCGAAGCTGACTCTCCTCCCGTTCCTCGCCCGCTCGATCGTCCGTGCGGTTTCGGAACAGCCGCACCTCAACTCGACGTTCGACGACTCCACAGGTGTGCTCACGGCGTACGACGCCGTCCACATCGGCATCGCCACCCAGACACCGAACGGCCTCATCGTCCCCGTCGTCCGGCACGCCGAGGCGCTCGACATCTGGGAGACCGCACGCGAGATCGCCCGTGTCAGTGAGGCAGCGCGGACGGGTACCGCGAGCCGCGACGAGCTGTCGGGTTCCACCATCACGGTCACGTCGCTCGGCGCCCTCGGCGGAATCGCCACGACGCCGATCATCAACCATCCCGAAGTCGCCATCGTCGGCGTCAACAAGAAGCAGATGCGGCCCGTGTGGGACGGTCAGGCGTTCGTGCCGAGGCAGATGATGAACCTCTCGTCGAGCTTCGATCACCGCGTCGTCGACGGGTGGGACGCGGCGAC
The DNA here is from genome assembly GCA_035557475.1 of Ilumatobacteraceae bacterium. Taxonomy (GTDB): domain Bacteria; phylum Actinomycetota; class Acidimicrobiia; order Acidimicrobiales; family Ilumatobacteraceae; genus JALOLG01. Next base: position 7,680 of record DATMDV010000454.1, on the reverse strand, counting down.
CTTCATCCAGCGGATCAAGGCGCTGATCGAGACGCCCGCGCTGCTGTTCATCGAGAGACGCGCGCCGTGAGCGATCTCACGTGCGCGGTGCTCGTCATCGGCGCCGGCCCGGGCGGCTACGTCGCCGCCATCCGTGCCGCGCAACTCGGGCTCGACACGATCATCGTCGACAGCGGCCCGGCCGGCGGCACGTGCTTGAACGTCGGGTGCATCCCGTCGAAAGCGCTGATCCATGCCGCCGACGAATACGCATCGGTCGCCGGCGGCGACGAGTTGGCGAGGCTCGGAATCCAGGTATCTGCCGCGACGGTCGACCTCGCCGCGACCACAGCGTGGAAGGACACCGTCGTGCAGCGTCTACGCGGCGGCGTCGAAGGTCTGCTCGAGGGCGCCGGTGTCCGCCGCGTCACGGGCCGGGCAACCATCGTCGACGGCAAGACGATCAGCGTGGGATCGTCCGAAGGCGACGTGACGGTGAGGACCTCGAACCTGGTCATCGCGTCTGGCTCACGTCCGATCGAGTTGGCGCACCTGCCGTTCGGCGGATCGGTCATCTCGTCGACCGAAGCGCTCGCCGTCACCGAACTCCCGTCAGGGCTCGTGATCGTCGGTGCCGGGTACATCGGCCTCGAGCTCGGCATCGCGTTCCGCAAGCTGGGATCGAACGTGACCGTCGTCGAGATGCTCGATCGGATCCTTCCCCAGTACGACCAGATGTTGACGCGCCCGCTCATGAAGCGGCTCGGACAACTCGGCATCCCGGTGCTGCTCGAGACCGTCGCCACGCGGATGACGGCGTCGGGCGACGCTCTCGTCGTCACTGACGCCGGCGGCGTCGAAGCCGAACTGCCGGCGGACAAGGTTCTCGTCACCGTCGGCCGCACGACCGCCGTCGGGGGGTGGGGCCTGGAGGCGCTCGATCTCGACATGGACGGCAGCCGCATCCGTGTCGACGATCGATGCCACACGTCGATGCGCGGTGTCTACGCGATCGGTGACGTCACCGGCGAGCCGATGCTCGCCCACCGGGCGATGGCACAGGGCGAGATGGTCGCCGAGATCATCGCCGGCCTGCGCCGATCGTGGGACAAGCGGGCGATCCCCGAGGTCTGCTTCACCGATCCCGAGATCGTCAGCGTCGGCCTGTCACCCGACCAGGCGGCCACCGACGGGATCGACTGCGTTGTCGACTCGTTCCCATTCGCAGCGAACGCTCGCGCCCTGACGCTCGACCGCACTGACGGCTTCGTCCGCATCGTCGCCAGGCGCGATGACCATCTCGTGCTCGGCGTCCAGGCCGTCGGACCGGGCGTGGCCGAGTTGTCCTCGGAGTTCTGCCTGGCCCTCGAGATGGGGGCGACACTCGAAGACCTGGCGGCCACCGTGCACGCCCACCCGACGCTTGGCGAAGCGGTCCCGGAAGCTGCCCTGAAAGCACTCGGCCGCGGTCTCCACAGCCGCTCTTGAATCTCACTCGGCGACCGGTATCTCTTCGACGGTGAGGATGTCTCCGGGCTGACACTCGAGGACGTCACAGATGGCGGTCAGGGTCGAGAACCGGACGGCTCGTGCCTTGCCCGTCTTGAGGATCGACAGGTTGACCGGCGTGAGGTCGATGCGCCGGGCCAGGTCGGTCATCGTCATCCCGCGCTCGATGAGCAACCTGTCGAGGTGCACAACGACCCGCTTCATCTAGATCGTGTGCTCGGCCTCGTCGCGCAGCGCGACACCGCGGCGGAACACACTCGCGAGGGCGATGAAGATCAGGAACACCGGAAACCACACGAGCGAGAGTGTCGACGAAGGCGTCAGGCTGCCGTCGATCTTGCTGCCGATCTCCCCCAGCGACGACACGACGCTGCCGACTTGCCCGACCAGGCAGGCGCCAGCCGCCACCCACAACCGGCGCACACTCGACGACGTGAACGGTTCGCCCTTGCGCGCGTCGTTGACGAGCAGCAACACGACGAGGGCGATCGTTGCGACGGCTGCCATCGCCAGAGCTTGGCCGACGCTCCACAGGGCGTAGTCGACCTTCGACCCGGCGAGGCGACCGGAGACCTCGGTTGGCTCGAATCCGCGAGGGGCGGCAACCGTCACGTCCTGATCGACGTCGACGGCCACCGTCATCGTTCGTTCCGTGCCGAAGTTGCCCCAGAGTCGCTCGATCCCGATCGCGATGGCGCCGAGCGCCGCAATTCCCGCCACCACCATGAGGAACACGAGATCCGTCGTACTCGGACTTCGCCATCGTGAAGGAGTGCGTGACATATCGTTTATCGATGTCATCCCCTTACTCTGACATATCGAATATCAATATGTCAAGGGGCGGAGGCGCGGTACCGATGAGCGACCGCGATCGTCGATCCACACGCCAGGATCGACACCGCGTTGGTGACGATGAGCGCCACGTTTCCGAGCGCCACCCCATACGACAGCCACAGCACGAACCCGACGAAGAGCACTCGCAGATAGCCGAGCGACACTCCCGTGGACGATCGTGCGCGAACGATCGTCCGGATCTGTAAGCAGGGCGAGACGGACATGAGGACTCCCCATGATCCGGCCGCGACCGCGAGCACCGACGAGACGGGCATGGAAAGACTCCTCAAACGCGTGACGGACGGCGAGCAACCGTCAGCGATGTGGGAAGTCGCGGCGCTGGGCATCGTCGCCGTACAACGGCATCGATCGCCTACAGGACCTCATGATCTCAGCGTACCGCGGCCGCGGTACGCCCCAACGAGCGATGCGCAGGGTGATCTTGAACCAATCTTTCTCCGCATGACGTGGTCGCCGGACCGCGTCGGGTCGAGAAGCCTCAACAGGCGCCGCCCACGAATTCACTCTCAGTGGGGCTATGGTGGCGCTGCGTGAAATCCGGCGTCCTACGTGAAGCCCACAGCCGGACGAGAGGCCGATCACCGGCACGGCCACGATCCTCAGGAAGGTGGTATCCCATCGCTGTCATCAGTCCGTGGCACTCCGCCCCATCGAACGTCCACCACAACAACTCCAGATGCCACCCCGACAACGTCGACCCCAATGACATTCGAAACGGAACCGGCGACAAACCCCTCTGCGACGGGTGCGACCGATCGTGGCGAGAGTTCGGTTTCGAGCGCACGACCGCCCGCCCTCTTTGACAGGGGCCGGCGAGGATCTCGCCTCCGAGCGTCTTGACCCCAGGCGCGATCCACATCTGTCCCCAACCGTCCACGAACCGGTTGGCGGCTTCCGTGCGTAGAGAACGTCGGGGCGTACGTTCGCCGGTGCCTCGGCGTGCCGGTGATGAGCAGTCACGACCAAGGAGGCCGCGATGAGACGAGTTCGACATGTGTTGGTAGGCGCCACCATCGGGCTGGCAGCGATCGGTACCGCGGACACCGCGCCGGTGACAGCCGACCACGCCTACCGCGCGACCGGGACGATCATGACCGGCGCCAACGAAGTGCCGACCGTGGGCGATGCCGACGGTGTCGGCGTGGCGGGGATCGTGATCAACGTCCAGCGCGGCAGGATCTGCTATCTCCTGGCCGTCGACAAGATCGCACCGGCCACGCTGGCGCACATCCACGTGGGCGAAGCCGGAGTTCCCGGCGATGTCGTGGTGACGCTCAAGGCTCCGTCCAAGGGCTTCTCGGCCGAGTGCATCGCGGTCGACAAACAGTTGGCCGGCGACATCGCCCACAACCCGAGCGGGTACTACGTCAACGTGCACAACGCCGAGTTCCCGGCGGGTGCTGTTCGAGGACAGCTCCACGACGGCGGCTGAAACTGGTCGTCAGCCCGCCCGACCGCTGGCTTCCTCGAACTAACGTGACCTCGTGCGAGACGATTTCTCGGAGTTCTGGGACGATCGTCGAGTGAACGGATGGCGAGACCATGTTCCACCGGACGCCGACCTCGAAGTACTCCTCGACGAGGCGCTCGGTCACGCAGTCGGTCTACGAGACAAGTTGTACGACGATGCGGATCTCGCGGGCGCCCGCATCCGATCTCTCCACATGGTGGACGTGCTGAACCGGCTCCGCGCCGCGGCGCGTTCCTAGTCCGTAGTTCGGGACGGGTAGCTCGATCGGTCAGGTTTGGTTTGGCGGCGGATCGGTCGTCGACGGTGGTGTGACATGGACCGTGGTGAGGTTCGCGGTCGCGGGTCCGTTGATGACTTGGCCGTCGAGCGAGAACCGTGATCCGTGGCACGGGCAATCCCATGTTCGCTCAGCGTCGTTGAAATGAACGATGCATCCGAGGTGTGTACAGGTGGCGCTGACCGCCGTGATGGTCCCGTCGTCGTCGCAGAAGGCGGCAACGCGGTGACCGCCGACCCGTACAACAGCACCTTCGTTGGGCCCGAGTTCGCCAATGTCCGGGGCGGTGATCGCCGCGATCCGGTCACCGATGATCGACTTGATCGTGTGGGCGCCTTGAGAGAGCACCGTACCGATCGAGCGCGATGCGTCGACACGGGTCGAGTCGAAGGTCGCGGCCCACGGGTTCGCCCGACCGAGGATCGCGTCCGAGATGACCATCGCGGCCACGGTCCCGTTCGTCATGCCCCACTTCGCGTACCCCGTGGCGACGAAGGTGCGCGGCGAACCAGCGGTGATCGGTCCGATGAAGGGCAAGCCGTCGGCTGGGACGAAGTCCTGCGCCGACCATTGCCACTCGGCTGTCGGCATCCCAAAGCGCTCGGTCGCGAACCGCTGGAGCTCTTCATAGTGGGTGTCGGTGTGGTCGTCGCGCCCGGTCGGGTGGCCGCCACCGCCGACGATCAAGACGCTGCCGTCAGCATCGGCGTGCGGTCGGATCGACCTCGTCGGTGAATCGACGCTGATGTACATGCCATCCGGCGGGTCTTGCCAACGGGCCGCGAGAACGTACGAGCGCACGGGTTTCGTCCGAGCGAAGAATCCGCCGCGATCGAGAAACGGTGTCTGCGTCGCGACGACAACCGCGTCGGCACGAATCACACCATGTTCGGTGGTGACAGCACACTCGCGGTCCGAATCGTCGACAGCAGACGCCCGGGTTCGCTCCACCACGACACCGCCGCGGCGCACGATTTGGTCGACGAGGCCGAGGCAGTATCGGCGCGGATGGAAGAGCAGCTGATCGTCGAAGCTGATCGCCCGCGCCACCTCCCACGGAAGGCCGATGTCACCGTGGGCATCATCGACGGGAAGCCCGCATGCGATCGCCGCCGCCAGTTCCTCAGCGAGTTCATCTTCGCGTTCCGAGGTTTCGGTGTACACGTAGGCCTTCGCGCGCGCGATGTCACAGTCGATCGCATCAGTGGCAACGATCGATGCGATCCGATCGATCGCCGCCTGCTGTGCCTGCGCGTAGATGGTGGCCCGTTCGATGCCGTGGTGGTCGATCAACGAGGCATAGATGAGGCTGTGCTGACTCGTCACCTTGCCGGTTGTGAACCCGGTCGCTCCTGAACACAACGTGTCCGCTTCAACGACGACAACTTGCGCGCCGGCGCAGGCAAGCAGGTATGCCGTTGTCAGCCCCGTGATGCCACCACCAATCACGGCGACTTCGGTCCGCAGGTCTCCGGGCAACGGAGCGTGGGCCTCGGCACCGGCCGATTCCATCCAAAACGAGTTGTGACGCGGCGCCGACATCCTCCCCACGAAGTACCCAGGCCCCGGACGATCGGAACCTGCGGGGCACGTACCTCTCCTTCGCGCGCGACCTGGTTTCCGGTCATTCGAAGGCGGGAACCGTGTCGGCACCATGGCTACTGACCCCAGGGCGCTCTGGCTCCTCCGACATGGGCAAAGCCTCGGCAACGTTGCGCGCGACGCTGCCGCGGGACAAGAGCTCGAGACACTCGATATCGCCGACCGCGACATGGACGTACCGCTCTCGGACCTCGGCAAACAGCAGGCGGTCGCGTTTGGGAGATGGCTCTCGGGCCAGCATGACCGGCCCGACGTCATCCTGTCGTCCCCCTACGTGCGGGCAGTGGAGACGGCAGACCTGCTGCTGGATGCGGCGGACCTGGACCTTCCTGTACATCTCGACGAGCGGTTGCGCGAGCGTGAGTTGGGCATCCTGGATCTGCTCACTCGGCACGGAGTCGAAGCTCGATATCCCGACGAGGCACGCCGCAAGGAACGGTTGGGCAAGTTCTACCACCGGCCGCCCGGCGGCGAGAGTTGGGTCGATGTCGCTCTGCGGATTCGCTCGCTACGCGATTCGCTCGGCCGCGAGCACCTCGACGAACGAGTGCTGATGGTGTGCCACGAAGTGGTCGTCGTCATTTGGCGCTACCTCATCGAAGATCTCGACGAGAAGGCCGCGCTCGCGTTGAGCAGCGACCATCCCCTCGCCAACTGCGCATTGACGACCTATGAAATCGGTGCAGATCAACGGCTGACGCTGGAACTCGACGGCTGGACGGCTCCGCTCGAGATGGAATCGGTGCCCGTCACCGAGGAACACGATGCCCATGTCAAGCCGCGCTGAGCCCGCCAACACGCCGACCGTCCCCCTCGACGCCGCGCTCTTGCGTGCATGGCCAATGCCGGTTCGACACGGCGGTGACAAGTTCACCCGTGGCACCGCCGTGGTCGTTGGCGGCTCGTCTCGCACTCCAGGCGCCGTTCGTCTGGCGGGTGAGGCTGCACTGCGCATGGGAGCCGGGCGACTTCAGATCGCAACCGCGTCGGAGGTGGCGATGTCACTTGCCGTCGCCGTGCCCGAAGCCCTCGTCGTGCCGCTCGATGCAGATGACGATGGCGGCCTGCGTTGGAAAGACACGAACCATCTCGCCGCGATGCTGCACGAAGCGGATGCCGTGTTGATCGGTCCCGGCATGTTGAACGAGACGTGTGGGGAGATCATTACCGGGGTGCTGCGATGCATCAACGACGAGGCACTCGTCGTGCTGGACGCCCGGGCGCTCTGCGGGCTCGCCGAGACCGCCGACGAACTCATCCCTCGCGGACGGTTGGTGTTGACCCCGAACCGTCAGGAGTTACGAACGCTGGCGGGAGACGATGACGAACCACAAGGCGACATCGAGGATGCGACCCTCGCGTCGTGCGTCGCCGAACGATACGGCGCGGTGATCTCCTGCTTCGGCCAAGTGACCACGCCGGGTCGCGCGTGGGCGGTGGGCGCCGGCTCACCCGGACTCGGGACCTCGGGTTCGGGCGACGTGCTGGCTGGACTGGTCGTCGGCGCGGCTGCCCGGTGCGGCAACGCGGCACAGGCGACGTGCTGGGCCACCTTCGCTCACAATGAGTCCGCAGCAAGCCTCGAGCGACGGTGCGGCCGCTTGAGTTTCCTCGCGCGTGAGCTCGTCGCTGAAACGGCGCTCGTCATGGGAGCCACCGAGACATAGCGACGGACCTGCTCGGCGTTTCCGGCAGAACCACGTCCGCGGTCGCGAGCGGGGGCGATGCGGCACGCCGGGGATGTGCAGGACATTGACATACGTCAGACCAATAGCGTATTCTCAAAGGAGGCAGTATCACGGGAGGGGACGCCTTGACTACTCAGACCGTCGCCGAATCGACTGATGTCGGTGGCGTTTCATCCCGCCGACTGGCAGATATCAATTCGCTTTCGTCACACCAGATGTTCGCGCTATTGCACCGAATGCTTTGGCACGAGGGCTACAACGATCGAATCGCCGGGCATATCACGATGCGGCAAAGCGAC
>DATMDV010000453.1:0-2458 GCA_035557475.1 Ilumatobacteraceae bacterium | reverse complement strand
CAACCGGCGAAGATCGCCGCCGTCGGTGACACAAACCTGGGATCTGCGACTCGGAGGGCGCGATGAGCGACGCGCCTTCGTTCCTCGTGCCGGGGCTGGTGCCGTTCGGGCCGAAGCTGATCACCACCCGCTTCGACGTCGCCGACGGGTACACGTACGACGGCTACGTCCGCACCGGCGGCTACACGGCGTTGCGCAAGGCGCTCACATCGATGACGCCCGAGGAGGTACACACCGAGGTCAAGACGTCCGAGATGCAGGGACGCGGCGGCGCCGGGTTCCCGGCCGGGACGAAGTGGGGCTTCCTGCCACCGGGCGTGTTCCCGCGATACGTCGTCGTCAACGGCGACGAGAGTGAACCGGGCACGTACAAGGACCGGTTGCTGATGGAGCTCGACCCGCACCAGTTGATCGAGGGCACGTTGATCGCGTGCTACGCGACCGGTGCCGCGCAGGCGTTCCTCTACGTCCGCGGCGAGATGGCCCTCGCCCAGGAACGCATCGCCCAGGCGTTGAACGACGCGTACGCCAACGGACTGATCGGGACGAACATCCTCGGCACCGACTTCTCCGTCGACATCACGCTCACGTGGGGCGCCGGCGCCTACATCGTCGGCGAGGAGACGGCGCTGATCGAGAGCCTCGAGGGCGAACGTGGGATGCCACGCCTGAAGCCGCCGTACTTCCCCGCCTCCAAGGGCTTGTACATGCAGCCGACGATCGTCAACAACGTCGAGACGCTCGCCAACGTGCCGTGGATCATCAACGAATCGGGGCAAGCGTTCCACGACATCGGCGCCCCGACGTCGACCGGCATGCGGATGTTCGCCGTGTCGGGGCACATCAACAAGCCCGGGGTCTTCGAGGTCCCCAACGGGGTCACGACGTTCCGAATGTTGTTCGAGGCGCCCGAGTACTGCGGCGGCGTGCGCGAGGGCCGCAACGTCAAGGCGTTCATCCCCGGTGGCGCCAGCGCGATCTGGTTCTTCGACGAGCACCTCGACCTGCCGCTCGACAAGCCAACCGTCGACCAGGCCGGGTCGATGCTCGGCTCCGGGGCGATCGTCGTGATGGACGACACGACCGACGTCGTCGCCGCCTGCTGGCGGATCGTGCGCTTATTCGCGCGTGAGAGCTGCGGCAAGTGCACGCCGTGCCGCGAGGGCACGACGTGGCTCGAGCGGATCCTCTACCGGATGCTCGACGGCCACGGACGTCCCGACGACATCGACACGCTGTTCGAGGTGTGCGAGTCGATCAGCCCCGGCATTGCCTGGCCGCCGCGCCAGACGACGATCTGCCCGCTCGGCCCGTCGGCGGTGAGCCCGATCGCCTCGGCCGTGCGCCGTTTCCCGCACGAGTTCGAGCACTACGTCGAGCACGGCCGTCCGGTCGACGGCGTTCACCGCCACCCGATCCACGGAGCGGGGGTGATGGCCGATGACCGTTAACGATGCGGCTGACGCCGAACCGCCGGACCCGCCTGTCAAGACGACAGTCAGTGTCACCATCGACGGTGTTCCTCGTGAAGCGCCGCCGGGGCAACTCGTGATCGAGGCCTGCGGCGACGCGGGCACGTACGTGCCGCGCTTCTGCTACCACCCGCGCATGACGTCGGTCGGCATGTGCCGGCAATGCATCGTCGAGGTCGAGGGACCGCGTGGGCCGATGATGGTGGTCTCGTGCATGACCCCCGTCGCCGAGGGGCAGGTGGTGCGCACCGCCACCGACAGCGTCAAGCGGGCCCAGCAGGGTGTGCTCGAACTGTTCCTCGCCAACCATCCGCTCGACTGCCCGGTGTGCGACAAGGGCGGTGAGTGCCCGCTGCAGGACCAAGCGGTGAGCCATGGTCCCGGCGAGAGCCGCTACGTCGAACAGAAGCGTCACTTCGAGAAGCCGATCCCGATCAGCGATCTCGTCCTGCTCGACCGCGAACGGTGCATCTTGTGCGACCGCTGCACCCGCTTCGCCGACGAGGTCGCCGGCGACAAGTTGATCCACTTCGTCAGCCGTGCCAACGACACCCAGGTGATGACGTTCCCCGACGAGCCGTTCGCGTCGTACTTCTCGGGCAACACGGTGCAGATCTGCCCGGTCGGCGCCCTCACCGCCACGCCGTACCGGTTCAAGGCCAGGCCGTGGGACCTCGACCAGGTCGAGAGCACGTGCACGACGTGCTCGGTGGGGTGCCGGGTCGTGATCCAGTCGAGCCGCAACCAGTTGGTGCGCTACCAGGGCGTCGACTCCGACCCGGTCAACTGGGGCTGGCTGTGCGACCGCGGCCGGTTCGACTTCGAGGCGGTCAACTCCGACGAACGCCTCGGCGCGCCGCTCGTGCGTGGCGAGTCGGGCCTCGCCGAGACGTCGTGGAACGGCGCGTTCGCAGTCGCGGCGATGCTTGTGCGCGAGGCCCTCGCCGCCGGTGGGCCCGATGCGATCGGACTCCTTGGCGGTGGCC
>DATMDV010000452.1:0-4307 GCA_035557475.1 Ilumatobacteraceae bacterium | reverse complement strand
GCGAAGAGGGCGACAAGTTCTGGCTCGAGATCGACGACGACGTGCAGATCCGCATCGCCAGGGCGGCGATCCAGAACAAGGTCGACACCAGCGCCGCGGTGGCCCCGGTCGAGCCAACCGCAACCGACGACGACGACGACGCTGAGAAGTCCGAAAACTCGTGAAGCGTTCCCGTCTCTGGGCCTCGTTGCTCGGAATCGTCATCGCTTCCGCGGCGCTGCTCGTGGCGAACCTGGCGTTGGGCAACACGCCGGTACTGGGCCTCGACCTGCGCGGCGGCGTTTCGGTGATCCTGGCGTCGACCGAGGGCGCCGGTGACGATGATCTGATCGTCATCCGCGACCTGATTCGTGACGAGCTCGAGCAGCGCGGCATCGCCGAACCCGACGTTCGCGTCGAGGGCTCGAACGTGATCGTCGATCTCCCAGGTGTCAAGGACCAACAGGACGCGCTCGACGCCGTCGACATCGCAGGCATCGTCACGCTCCGCCCGGTGCTCCAGTGCGCGATGACGACCGACCCGTCGGACACCGGACCGTCGGACAGCACGGGAAGTGATGGCTCCACGGTCGCGCCGGACGCGTCGGTGGCGCCGGGAGACACGACCCCGACGAGCGCCGGTTCGTCTGTGCCCACGACGGCGAACACCGTTGCCGCGCCCGCCACCACCGACAGCGCGCCCGACGCGACGCCGTCGGGTTTCCGCCGCGCCGCAGTCCCGACCGACCCACCGGCGACCGACGCACCGACGACGACCGCGCTCCCCACGACGACGAGTGCGGTCCCCGGGTCGGAGCCCGTCTCGACCGCCGTCATCGGTGACTCGACGCCGGCCACGCCGCCAATCGTTGATCCGAACGACCCGGCGGCGCCGGGCGCGCAGGAGGTCCTCCCCGTGCGCGGCGAAACCGGCGAGGTCTGCATCGTCGGGCCGTCGGGCGGTTCGGGGGAGGTGTTCGCACGCGGGAGCGCCGAACCGTCGCTCGATCAGGTCGGCGCGTGGGGCGTCACCGTTGGCCTCCGCGGCGACGGTGAGGCGACGTGGAACCTGCTCGCCTCGCAGTGCTACGCGGGGAGCAGTTCGTGCCCGACCCCACCTGGAGCGCTGCACGGGCGGCTGGCGATCGTGCTCGACGACATCATCCAGTCGGCCCCAGAGGTCAACGCCCCGTCGTTCTCGGGATCGGTGCAGATCACGGGGAACTTCAGCGAGGGTGAGGCGCGATCGCTGGCGCGGGTGCTCAACCGCGGCGCGTTCCCCGTGAACGTCGAGGCCCAGTCGGTGCAGACCGTGTCTCCGACGCTCGGCAACGACTCGCTCGAGGCCGCGGTGGTCGCCGGCATCGTCGGTGCACTCGCCATCGTGACGTTCATGGTCGCCTACTACCGCAAGCTCGCCATCGTCATCGTCGCCGGGCTCATCGTCTGGGCGATGACGGTGTACGTGGCCGCGGCGCTCGTGTCGCAATGGACCAACTACGCGTTCACGCTGGCAGGCGCGACCGGCATCATCGTCGCCGTCGGCGTGACGGTCGACAGCTACGTGGTGTTCTTCGAGCGCCTGAAGGACGAGGTCCGCTCGGGCCGCTCGCTCCGCAACGCCGCGCCGCGGAGCTTCAAGGCAACGTGGCGCACCATTGTGTCGGCGGACGTGGTTGCCTTCCTCGGCTCGTTGATCCTGTTCTGGCTGAGCGTCGGCTCGGTCAAGGGGTTCGCGCTCTACCTCGGGCTCACGACGATCTGCGACATGCTCGTGTGCTACTTCTTCACGCGCCCGGCGGTGTTCCTGCTGGCGCGCAGCGGCCGGTTCGACAAAGGGCCGATGCTCGGCCTCGGGGCGACGGCATGACCGACACCAAGGTCCAACGCGCCGAACCGATCCGCGAGACGATCGGTGTCGCCACGACCGCGCGCGGACGCCTCTACCGGGGACAGACGTCGCTCGACTTCTACGGCCGGAGGCGGGTTGGGTTGATCCTCTCCGCCGTGTTGCTCGTGATCACGATCTTGTCGCTGTTCACCCGCGAGCTGAACCTCGGGATCGACTTCGAGGGCGGCGTCGTGTGGGACGTCCCCGGGTCGTCGTTCACGATCGAGGACGCCGAAGGCATCCTGCGTGACAACGACATCGATCCGAGCGAGGCGCAGATCCAGGAGCGCGGCTCCGACAGCGGCGACCTGATCAAGATCCAGGTCGCCGACCAACCGGCCGACGTCAGTGAGCGACTGCGCACAGCGTTCGCCGAATCGGCGGGGGTCGACATCGACGAGGTCAGCCTCAACTCGGTGAGTTCCACCTGGGGTCGCGAGATCACCGAGAAGGCGGTGCGGGCGCTCGTCGTCTTCCTTCTCGTGGTGGCGGTGTTCATCTCGATCCGCTTCGAGTGGCGGGTGGCGCTCGCCTCGATCATCGCCATGCTGCACGACGTCGCCGTCAGTGTCGGCATCTACTCGCTGTTCGGGTTCGTCGTCACACCCGAGACAGTGATCGCGTTCCTCACGATTCTCGGGTTCTCTCTGTACGACTCGATCGTCGTCTTCGACCGGGTTCGCGAGAACGAGGCCCGCTACGCGGCCCACAAGTCGCCCTACGCCGACGTGATCAACGTGTCGATGAACCAGGTGTTGATGCGCTCGCTCAACACGAGCATCTCGTCGGTCATCCCCGTGCTCTCTCTGTTGATCATCGGAGCGGGGATCCTCGGAGCGGACGCACTCAACGAGTTCGCGATCGCGTTGCTGGTCGGCATGGTCACGGGTGCGTATTCGTCGATCTTCATCGCCGTGCCGCTGCTGGCGATCTTCAAGCAGCGCGATCCGAAATGGCCGACGAGCGGTACCGAGCGAGCGCTCGGCGAACGACTGCGCGATCTCGTCGTCGGCGGATCGCCTGGTGTGGCGAAGCGCATCCGCACCGCCGAGACCGGCCGCGTGACCGGGACGCCGACGGCGGCGGGCACGACCGAGGCCGCTTCGTCGGCCAATCGACCCGAGCGCCTGCTGACGCACCCGCCGCGTCCCCGCAAGAAGAAGCGCCGCTGACACCCCGGCGGTCACCAGTCGTTCAGAGGTGGACACCCGGTTCGGCGGGCGGCGGCGCCAGCCGCTTCGCCCGCCGTTACCTGACGGTATCCTCGACACATGGGCGAATCGCCGTGGCTCCGCGAGCACATCCGAGACATCGTCGACTACCCCAAGCCCGGTGTGGTGTTCCGCGACATCACGCCCCTGCTCGGTGATCCGGCGGCGTTCGGGCGGGCGATCGACGATCTCGTCACCCGCTTCCACGACACCCGGGTCGACCGCATCGTCGGAATCGAGTCCCGCGGATTCATCCTCGCCGCACCAGTCGCCTATCGGCTGCGGGCCGGGTTCGTGCCCGTCCGTAAGGCCGGCAAGCTCCCGTGGGCGGTGGTCCGCGAGGAGTACCAACTCGAGTACGGCACCGACAAGCTCGAGATCCACCGCGACGCCATCCACCCGGGTGAGCAGATCCTCGTCGTCGACGACGTGCTCGCCACCGGTGGGACAGCGGCCGCGACCAGCCGGCTGATCGAGACGCTCGGCGGCCAGATCGTCGGGCTCGGCTTCCTGATCGAGCTGGACGACCTCGGGGGCCGGGCGCGGCTGGGCGAGCGACGCGTCGAGAGCCTGACGCGGTACTAGGCGACTGCGATGCCGACCGTCGATCGCGTCCTGCCGTGGCGGCGCCATCACGAGACGGCCGCGGTCACCGAACTGGCGCCGCTCCTCGCCAGCTATCGGCGCCGCCATCCGAAGGCGCCGGTCGGCACCATCAACCGGGCGTACCTGATGGCCGCCGAAGCGCACCGTTCGCAGACCCGATCGAGCGGCGAGAGCTACATCAACCACCCATTGGCAGTGGCCCGCATCGTCGCCGACATCGGACTCGACGAGATCTCCCTGGCCGCCGCCCTGCTGCACGACGCGGTCGAGGACACCGAGATCACGCTCGCCGACGTCGAGGCCAACTTCGGCAGTGAGGTGGCGACGATCGTCGACGGCGTCACCAAGCTCGAGCGGATCCAGTTCGACTCGCGCGAGGCCCAGCAGGCGGCCACGATGCGCAAGATGCTCGTCGCCATGGCGCGCGACATCCGAGTGCTCGTCATCAAGCTCGCCGACCGCCTGCACAACATGCGCACGCTCGCCGCGATGCCGGACGAGAAGCAGCAGCGCGTCGCCCAGGAGACGCTCGACATCTACGCTCCGCTCGCGCACCGGCTCGGCATCCAGGAGATCAAGCAGCAGCTCGAGGACCTCTCGTTCGCCGCGCTGCACCCGAA
>DATMDV010000451.1:0-31620 GCA_035557475.1 Ilumatobacteraceae bacterium | reverse complement strand
CACCGTGACCGAAGGCCGCCGGCGGGAGCTCGACGTAGTTGTTGATGGCGGCGAGCGCCTCAGCGACCACGGTGCCGGCTCGGTCGCCCGAAATTGGCACCGCGACGACCGAGAAGTCCTCGATCGCTTCCACTTGCCTCGCCAAATACGCGACATCGCCAGGCCCGTAGGCGATGATCCATCCGAGTCTGGTTGTGCTGACGTCGAGTTGGCGAGTACTTCCGTCGAACCCGACGACCACGATCCGATCGGCGCTCCCGTCACCGCCGTAGAGCCCAGAGCCGACCGCCACGCCGAGATCGCCGACGGCGACGCTGTAGTTCCCTGCCTCGGGCGATGGCACCGAGACCTCGCCCAGCGACTGCAGCGTCAGTTCCGGAGGCGGATCGAGATAGCTGACTCCGGCCGGCGCGCTGATCGGTACCGGAACGCTCGTCGTGGACTCGGCGACGGTGGTGGTCGCCTCCGGCACCGTGCCGGTGACCTCGGTCGTCTCCGGCGGCGGCTCCGTGGCGGTTGGTTGGGTCTCGGCCGCCGTGGACGGGGCAACCGCGGCGTCGGTGTCGACCGGCAACGGGCCGGGTTCGGCAGTCGTGATCGTGTCGTCGCGGCTCGAGACGAGCGCCACGCCGACGACGGTCACGACGATCGCGGCCGCCACCAAACCGAGCCACATGACACGCCGTCGATCGGCCGTTTCCAAGCCGCCGAAGGCCGAGGGACCGACATCGCGCCTCAGTGTCGACGTCATCTCGGCGTCCAGATCGAGCGACTCGGCAGCCTTCCTGTGGGTCGCGCGCGCAGCGTCCCGCAGCGTCCTGTCCAGCTCGTCCACGTCAGCGCTCCAATCCGAGTCGGTTGGCAAGCGATGCCCGCGCCTTCCACAGCAGTGCCTTGACCGTGCCGGTGGCGATGCCGAGGGTTTCGGCGATCGCCGATACCGGGAGATCCTCGAGGTAGTACAGGGCCACCACCGCACGCTGGCGCGGCGGCAACGTCGTGAGCAGCTCGCCGAGATCGCCGTCGCCGCCGGTTCCGCTCGTCGATTCACGAGACCCTGGGCGCGCCGCCAGGCGTTCCAACGCGCCCTGCTCGACCTTGCGACGCCGGTGGTGGTCGATCAACAGGTTGGTCATCACTTGTCGCACCCAACCCTGTGGTGACGCCATCTGCGAGACCTCGTCCCAGCGGGCGTGGGCACGCGCCATCGTCTCCTGCGCCAGGTCGGTGGCCACCTCACGGTTGCCGGTCATTGCGAGCCCGAGCGCGACGAGACGCGGAAACTGCGTGCGGAACACCGCCTCGAAGTCCGCGTCGAGCGCCACCACCCTCACATCATGCAGAACGAGCCAGCGCCGCCGCAGGTTTACGGCAACTCGCGACGGCTGGTCGTCGCCGCGAGGAACGTGACCCGCAACCCGACGATACCTTGTAGTACTATGCATCATGGTTCGAGCCATGGGAGGCGGATGTGCACATCGACAAAGACCTGGTCGCGGCCTCGGCGACCCCGCTCGTGCTGGCGATCCTGGCCGAGGGTGAGAGCTACGGCTACGCCCTCCTGAAGCGGGTGCGGGAGCTTTCCGGGGGTGAGCTCGAGTGGACCGACGGGATGCTCTACCCGCTGCTTCAGCGCCTCGGCCGGCTCGGGTACGTGACCACGGAGTGGCGGACGTCGCCCGAAGGGCGTCGCCGCAGGTACTGCGCGATCACCGACGACGGGCGCGCAGCGCTCGCCGCGCAGCAACGGCAGTGGGTCGCCGTCACGCATGCGTTGGGCGGCGTCTGGCGAAGCTCCGCGTGGCTGCCCACGGCACTGGGTGAGGCGTGACCGATGGATGGCGTGGAGTCACAGATCGCCGAATGGCGGACCTACATCGCCAAGGCCCCGGCCGTCAATGGCCGCGACGTCGACGAGCTCGAGGCTCACCTTCGCGACCAGATCGCCGAGCTGGATGCGGGCGGCCTCGCAGCCGATGAGGCGTTCCTCGTAGCCGTGAAGCGGATGGGTGCCCTCGACAGCCTGTCCCGGGAGTTCGCGCGCGAGCACAGTGGCCGGTTGTGGAAGCAGCTCGTCCTGGGCGCTGAGGACGAGCCAGCGCGCTCGTCCAGCGGGTGGATCGAGGCGCTCGTCTTCGCCCTCGCTGCGGCCGTCGCGATCCAGGTCGCGCGCCTCGCGGCTCAGTTCCCCGATGAGGAACCGAAGTGGCTGCTGAGGAACATCAGTCTGTTCGTGTTGCCGTTCCTCGCCGGGTACTTCGCTCACCGACGGCAGCTCGACACCCGGCGATGGGTGCTCACGGTCACACCGTTCGTGTTCGTTGCAGTCGTGGCCAACCTCTACCCGTACGACGCAGATTCGGACACCGAGCTCCTCGTGGCGCTCCATCTGCCCGTCGTGCTGTGGTTCGCTGTCGCCTACCCGTACATGCGGGGCACGATCCGATCACACGAACGACGCATGGACTTCGTCCGCTTCACCGGCGAGTGGGTCATCTACTACGCGCTCATCGCGCTCGGCGGCGGCGTGCTGCTCGGGCTCACGGCGCTGATCCTCGAGCCGATCGGGCCGGACCTCGCCGAGCGGGTCGTCGAGTGGGTGCTGCCATCGGGCGCGGCCGGTGCCGTGATCGTGGCGGCGTGGCTCGTGGAGTCGAAGCAGCACGTGGTGGAGAACATGGCGCCGGTGCTCACCATGCTCTTCACCCCGCTGTTCGCCGTCATGCTCACCGTCGCGGCGGCCACGTACGCCGTGTTCGGCGTCTTCGGCGCGTTCGACCGCGAGCTGCTCGGCGTCTTCGATGCCCTCTTGGTGGTCGTGCTCGGCCTCGTCCTCTACGCGATGTCGGCGCGGGAGCCGTCCCGACCGGCCGGGCTGATGGACCGCGTCGAACTCGTCGCGGTCGCGAGCGCTCTCGTGCTCGACGTGATGGTGCTCGGCGCGATGGTGGCACGGATCGGCGACCTCGGGTTCACCCCGAACCGCGCCGCCACGCTCGGGCTCAACCTCGTCCTGCTCGTGAACCTGGCCGGCACCGCGTGGCTCTCGGTGCGGTTTCTCACGGGACGGATCACGTTCCATCGCCTCGAACGCTGGCAGACGTCGTACCTCCCCATCTTTGCCCTCTGGGCCGCGACGGTCATCGTCGTTCTGCCCCCGACCTTCGCCTTCGCCTGAGTTGGGCGAGTTGCGTTTGGTAGATCCCTGACACCGCGGGAGTCAACCTGGCAGCGTCGTGGCGACTGGCACGGGTGGGTCTGGCGTTGCGGGTGTGAGCGGCTCGTTGGAAGTGCTTCCGATCGAACCACGCCACCGCCAGCCCGGCATCGGAATGAGCAGCGACGGACGTCTCGGCGAGCGGATCGATACCCCCATTGGACGCTCGACCGCCTCAGAACCTTCCGTCCAACCTCGGGTTGATCATCGAGCTGCGGGCGAACCGGCCAACCGCCGCGTCCGACCAGGTCGGGCGTCACCCGGAAGTGTGTTCGGTGCCGTCATAGTGGAGTGACGATGGTGGCTGAATCGCTCGAGTCGGCGTATCGACGTCACGCGGTCGAGTTGATCAGGTACGCGACCGTGATGGTCGGACGTGACGACGCGACCGATGTCGTGATCGACGCGATCGTTGGGGTGTTCGGCGGCCACGTCGACGGCGACGCGATCGTGAACGTGCGGGCGTTGTTGTTTCGGGCGGTACACAACCGTGCGGTCGATCACCACCGTGCGACGACTCGGCGGCGATCCCGCGAGGCGTTGTTCGAGGGGCGCCGGGACGTCTCGGTTCCGGCGGGCCCCGCCGTCGACGCCCGCGCCGCTCTGGCGGTGTTGAGCCTGCAACAGCGCACCGTCGTGTTCTTGGCCTACTGGTGTGACCTGGGTGTGGGTGACATCGCCGTGGTGCTTGGTGTGAGTGAGGGGACGGTCCGCAAGCAGCTCGCGCGTGCGCGGGCGCGGCTCCGGGAGGTGCTCGAGTGACTGATTCATCCGAAGCCGATCGGGAACTCGACGCCGCCATTGCTCGGCTCGTGATCGACGCCGGCAGTGACGCGCCTGATGCGCCCGACATGTCGACGCTCACGGTGACGGAGCTGACCGGATCACGATACGACGTCACGAGGCGAAGGGTGACGGTTGCCGCGATCGGCTCGCTCGCCGCCGCAGCAGCCGTGCTCGCGTTTGTAGCGATCGACGTCGACGACACCGACACGCTGCGTCCGGCCGAGACGGCACCAACACCGACTGATCCCCTGCCGACGATCGTCGCGGAGACGAGCGAGCCGACGATTGCCTCGACCGTCGCGGAGACGAGCGAGCCGACGATTGCCTCGACCGTCACGGCTGCCGTGCCGACGACGTCGGGTGGCGCTCCCCCGCCGGCCGGAATCACGCGTCCGGTCGTCGCCGCGGATGTGTGCGAACCGATCTCGGCCCGAGAGGGCATCTCCCAGGGAGTTCCCACACTGTTCGCGCGAGGGAGCAACAACCCGATCCCGATCCAGATCATCGGCGACCCGACCGATGGGCCAACCGGAGCGTTCGCGCTCGTCCAGCGGTTCTTTGGCGACGACTACCGGGCGATCGGCCAAGAAGTCGTCGACATCGACGGCACCGAAGCGCACGTCACCGTGTACGACAACGGCAATGGGCAGGTCATCTGGGATCTCGCCGACGGCAGCCAGGGCCATCTGCGATCTCGTGGGCTCGATCGCGACGAGCTCGTCGAGATCGTCGCCGGCCTCACGCCGCGTGCAGACACCGACCCGATCCCCGGGTTCGACTACACGGCCGTGCAGGAAACGACGATCCAGCTCGAGTTGCTGCACGAACAGATCAACACCGACGTCCGCGGCGAGGTGGCGGGCTTCGAGTGTCGAGTCGTCGCCACCGACTACGTGTACCGGATCTCGGCCCTCGGAGGTGACCCTGTCTACCAGTACGCCGGCGTCATCGATCGACCGACTCCCCTCGAAGTCGGCGTCCGCAGCTCCACCGTCATCGTGGTCAACGGGCTCGCCGACCCCACGGCTCCCACAGTCGACGATGTGGTAGATGCCGATCCTACGGCGTGGCTGGACCTGCGATCACGCCTCGGGCGACTCGCCGAAGGTGGGCCACTCGTGTCAGTGATCTCCGAGGGCGGCGACGTCGTCGTGGCCCTCACACCCATCGACGACACGTCGACCGTGACGAGCTATCTGACGCTGCGCCTGACCACCGAACAAGACGTCACGTTCCTCCAAGTCGACACCACCAACGCCGTACTCGCGCCAGACGCCGCGTTCTGGCGCACCGAGATCGGCGGGCGCGTTCGAGGGATCAGCACCGCTCGCACTGGCAGCGTCATGGGGTTCCGGATCGGCGAAACCCCCATCACCGATCCGATCGACGTGAAGATCTCGATCATCGACGGGGGTGATTTCGTTCTTCAATCCACCGAACCCATCCAACTGAGCCCACAACCGTGACGTGCTCGCCGCCGACGAACGCGATTCGGGCGATGGCGGACCGGTACGTTGAGCGGCCATGGCCGAGGATGGTTTCGACGGCGCCCGCGGCAGAACGAAGCACTGACCGTGTCCCTCGAGCGGACGATCGTGTTCGTCGACCTCGCTGGGTTCACTGCCCTCACCGAGGCACATGGCGACGACGCCGCGGTCGACCTCCTCGACACGTTCACCGCTGCCGCGATGGAGTCGGTCGCAGATACCACGGCAGAGCTCGTCAAGACCATCGGCGACGCGGTCATGCTCGCCGCGCCGAGCGCGAGCGTCGGGCTCGACGCAACACGGCGGGTGTTCGAGGCGTGCTATGCAAACGACGCGTTTCCTGAACCGCGTGGCGGGCTCCACCACGGACCAGTAGTTGCACGCGACGGCGACTACTTCGGAGCAACCGTCAACCTCGCCGCCCGCGTCGCGAGCCGAGCGGGCAGCGGCCAGACGCTCGTAACTGCTGAGATCGCGCAGGCAGCTCGAGACGCCGGTCTCGACACCCTCGAGCTCGGCGCACACCAGCTCCGCAACATCCGCCAGCCGGTCGAGCTGTGGGCCGTCGAGTTGTGCCCCACCCCCTTCGAGTTCTCGATCGACCCGGTGTGCCGGATGCGGATCAGCAGCCGGGCCGCGACCGCCCGAGTCCATCACGGCGGCCGTGAACACTGGCTGTGCTCGGTCGACTGCCTTCGCGCGTTCGCCGCCGACCCCGACCACTACCTCGAATCCGGTGACGCACCCTTATCGTGAATCGCGTCTCCACGTTGGCCCGGTCGAGGGCGTGAGCGATCCACGCCTGGGGTGCGGATCGACGAGGGTGGCGCCAACACGGAGGGCTCCAACGAGATGACAGAGTGCACCATGCGGGTGAACATGATGAACAAGCCGATGGACCGAGGCGAGTCAGCCTGGTCAGAAGTCCAGCGGGACCCCGGGGCACACACAGAACTCGTTGCCCTCAGGGTCGGCCATCGGGACGAACCGGTGCTCGTCGCCCTGTCCGACGTCGATGCGGCGAGCGCCGATGGCTTCCAGTCTGCGCACCTCGGCGTCGACATCGGAGACCCGCAGGTCGAAGTGGATGCGCGCCTTCCCCTGCTTGGGTTCGGGCACTCGTTGCAGGATCACCGGCGGGAACGGCCGCTGTGTCGGCAGCAACAAGAAGTACGGGTCGCGGAACCCGACGGCTCGATAGCCCAGTGCAGCGGCCCAGAAATTCGCCAGCGTCTCGGGATCGGCACAGTCGATGACGATGTCGACGTTGGGTTCAAGCGTGTCGTCCGGCATGACCGCATTCTGTCGCGACCGGCGAATCGGAGCCAGCATGGTTACCCGTGAGGAACACGAGACGCGGCAGAAGTTCGGCGATCGCTACGCCGAGGATCGGACCGATGTGGTACGCCAGATCGAGCGGGCCGTCATTGGTTCCGAATGGGGAGTCAACGGCTACACGACGGTACGGCAGGCCGATCTGCTCGCCGAGTTGCTGTACCTCGGACCAGGTATGCGCCTCCTCGATCTCGGATCTGGTTGCGGGTGGCCCGGCTTGTACCTCGCGGCGCGTACAGGCTGTCAAGCGGTGCTCAGCGACGTCCCGCTCGAAGGGCTGCGACGGGCGCTCGCCCGCGCCGACACCGAGCAGGTGGCCGACCGAGTGACCGCAGTTGCGTCGAGCGCTCGCGCCCTGCCCTTCCAGACGGCCAGCTTCGACGCCGTCGTGCACACCGACATGCTGTGTTGACTCCGGGCGAAGCTCTCCGTGCTGAGAGCATCCCGACTCCTGCTCGTGGCCGGCGGACGCACCGCCTTCTTCACGATCCATCCCGCACCGGGACTCAGCCCGAGCCAGCGGCGCCGCGCCCACCGCGATGGCCCCGTCGCGGTCGCCGCCCACCGGCCCCACCGTGAGCTCCTCGAGCGCGCCGGGTTCATCGACATCGATGAGATCGATTGCACGGCCGAGTTCGCGACGATCGCACGAGCATGGATCGAGCGAAGCGAGCACCACCACGACCACCTCGTCGACCTCATCGGCATCGCGGAGTACGAACGACGCCAGCGCGAACGACGCACCCAACTGCACGCCATCGAAGACGGCCTGCTCCGCCGATCACTGCTCACGGCAGCACGGCCAAAGTCGACGGCGACGACCGACTAAACCGTCGGCACGAGGTCGCGCTGGCTAGCTCGGGTCGCCACCGTCGGCGAGCGGGCGCCCGAACGCGACTGCATCGCGGACCGACGTTGGCATCGCATCGGCGAGCTGCCAGTCAGGCCGGGCGCCCAGGGCGTCGTTGACCGTCGAGAAGGCGATGCGCAGCGCCACGAACACGGTGATGGAGAAGATCGTCGCGTCATCGAACCCGGCCTCGCGCAACCGCGACACGTCGGACGCGTCCGTGTTGTTGGGATCGCGGGCGACCTGGCGGGCCCAGACGGCCAGTGCCTTCTCCGACTCGTCGAGCTCGCCGTCGTCGCCACGAAGCACACTCGCGGCGAACTCGTCTCCGGCCTCGGCCGCCAACTTCTTGCCCCACGCCAGTGAGCAGTACGAATCGCCGAGCGCCGACGCGCATGAGGTGATGAGGATCCCCCGCTGACGGAACGTCAGGGAGCCGGTACGCACGACGTGACCGAGCAACTCGGACAGCCGGTCGAGTGCCACGGCGTCATGGGCCCACACCCTCGACGTGTTCATCACATAGCCCATGCCGCTCACGTCGTTGTCGTACAACCGCTGCACATCGGCCGACATCGTTGCCGCGCCGAGGAACCCCGCCGGAGGAGAAGGATTCTCCTGACCTGGCTGCGTGAGACGCGCGCCATTCGAGCGTCCGACTGCAGCCTGCTCGAGGTAGCCCGCGAGGTGGGAGCTGAGCTCATTGGTGTCCGCCCCGGCGCCATCGATGAGGGTCGACTTCCGCCGGCGGAGGAATGGCATTCCCAGCAGGTACAGACCCGGTGCGTCGTCGACCACGCCCCCGTCGTGGCGGATCAATCCCTTGCGGTCGAGGACCGGTACCTGCAACCACGAGTAGTCGGGGCGGTATCCAGTCGCCCAGACGATCGTGCGGATGTCGCCGCCGGCGAGATCGAGGCCGAGCGGCGGCGACTCCTCGACACCCGTTGGCTCCGGACGCCACGGTGGCTCGAGCTGCGCGTCGAGCCCGTGGTCGGTGGCCCACTCGTCGATGGTGTCGAGCAGCCGGCCGAGTTTGAGATCGGCCATCGCGCAGGCATTGCGCAGCGATCCCGAGAACTGTGCCTTCCCGTCGCTGATCCCGGCCAACCGGCCGACGAGGCGCACCCCGTTCGCCGTCAAGGCGTTGATGTCCAGCGTCGTCCGCTGTGGCGTCCCGACGATCTGCAGCGACGGGAGCCGGCGCACCCTGGTGATGTCGTCGACCTCGTCGTAGCGCTCATCGAGCAGGCCGATGTCATCCATCCACCGCTGGATGTCGAGCCCGCGATACATGCGCGGTGCTCGCACGTGGGCGCCGACCGCCAATGTGACCGGGCGACCGGAACGGTGGATCTCGTCGGCGAGTTGGATGCCGGTCGCCGACGCCCCGACGACGAGCACGCCGCCGTCGTCCAACTGCTGCGGACGGCGATACTGCATTGACGTCACCTGCGCGACGTCCGGCGGGACCGCACCTGCAAACGCCGGCACGTGGGCAACGTTGCAGGCGCCCGTCGCGAGAACGACCGTGGGAGCGCGCCACGACCCCTGATCGGTGTCGACGACATAGCCGTCCGACGTCGCCCTTACTGCCGTGACAGTCGTTCCGCGCTGAACGGGCGCCGAGACCAGCCGGGCGTAGCGATCGATGAACGAGATGACCTCGGGCATCGTCATGTACCCGTCAGGGTCATCGCCGTCGTAGGTCAAGCCGGGCAGCCGGCTCTGCCAGTTGGGCGTCAGCAACCGTAGCGAGTCCCACCGCTCCGTCTTCCACGTGTTTGCGACGTCACCGCGCTCGAGCACGACGTGGTCGATCGACCGCGCGGTCAGCTGACGGCTCATCGCCAGACCGGCGTGGCCGGCGCCGATGACGACCGTCGTTGTGCTTTGCACTGAGGAACGCGCTGAGCGCTGAATCAGCGCACTTCGACGGTGACGTTCGTCGGATTGGTGATGATGTCGTACACCGCCGAACGCTTCTGCGACTGGGCGACGATCGCCTTGATCTCGTCGGCGCTGGCGTCGGCATCGATGTCGTAGGTCACCTTGATGCCGCTGAAGCCGTTGCGCACGTCGCTGTCGATGCCGAGGATGCCCTGGATGTCCATGTCGCCTTCGAGCGTGGCCGACACGGAGCGCAGCTGGATCTCGCGGTTCTGAGCGACGGCTGCGACACCGGCGGTCAGGCAGCTGGCGAGGCCGACGAGCACGATTTCTACCGGAGTCGCCCCGTGATCCTCGGAGGCGAAGATCTCCGGATGGTCGGCATCGAAGCTGAACGTGGTCTTGTGTTGCTGTTCTCCGCCGAGCCCGAAGAAGCGCTCGATGGTCGAGCGGCTGTGCGTGCCGTGCTCCCAAACGCAATTGGCGCGCCATTGGAACTGGGCCGCCTCCGGAGCGGCGGTCAACGCCTCTCGCGCTTCCAACAGTGCGGCGACGTTCACGCCGTTGTCGACGGGTGTATCGGTCGTGGTCATATATGCCTCCCTAGTCGGCTCGATGGCCGATCCGGTCCGAAATCAGCGGATGCCCTGTCCGCGGAGTTCACACACTAGATCGTTACGCGTCGATATGTCGCCTTAATTCGACGCGTCGGCAGCTTCCCTCGGATGCCCTGGGCCGAGGATGATCGGCAGTTCCGTGAGCCCGCGGAGCACGA
The DNA here is from genome assembly GCA_035557475.1 of Ilumatobacteraceae bacterium. Classification (GTDB taxonomy): domain Bacteria; phylum Actinomycetota; class Acidimicrobiia; order Acidimicrobiales; family Ilumatobacteraceae; genus JALOLG01. Next base: position 21,280 of record DATMDV010000451.1, on the reverse strand, counting down.
GCCCGTCACCATGGCCCCACCGCAGCTCGTCGTCGGCGACGGCGAGGCGGAAGTCCGGGAACCGGCCGAGCAGCGCGCCGAGCGCGATCTGCCCTTCCAGACGGGCCAAGGGCGCGCCGAGGCAGTAGTGGATGCCGTGACCGAAGGCGAGATGGCGGGGGCCGGCGCGGCCGACGTCGAGCAGGTTCGGGCTGGGGAACGTGGCGGCGTCACGGTTGGCCGCGGCCAGGCTGATGATGACCTGGGCGCCGGCCGGGATCGTGACGCCGCCGAACTCGACGGGCGCCACCGTGTAGCGGAACGTCGAGTGAGGCACGGGCGCGTCGAATCGCAGCAACTCCTCGACGGCAGCGGGCAGCAGCCTCGGGTCGGCGCGCAGCGCGGCGAGCTGGCCCGGATTGCGGAGCAGGGCGACCACACTGTTGCCGATCAGGCTCGTCGTCGTGTCGTGCCCGGCGACGATCAGCTGAAAGATCGTGGAGAGCAGCTCGCGGGTGTCCAGACGTTCGTCTCCGTCGCGGGCACTGATCAACGCGCTCACCAGGTCGTTGCCGGGCGAGGTGCGCTTCACCTCGACGAGCGCCTCGAGCATGGCAACCACGATGTCGGACGCCCGTTTGGCCTCGGCGTACTGCTCCGGAGTCGACGTCGGCACGAGCAATTCGGTGAGACCTCGGCCGAGCGCAGCCCGATCTTGTTGCGGAACGCCGAGCAGCTCGCAGATCACGGTGAACGGCAGGGGGAAGGCAAACCGGGCCACCAGGTCCACCCGGGCGTCCGCGCCGGCGGCGGCAAGATCATCGAGGAGACCATGGACGATGTCGTCGATTCTCGGTCTGAGCCCGTCGATCCGCCGCGGCGAGAAGGCGCCGGAGACGAGGCGGCGGAGGCGGGTGTGGTCGGGCGGGTCGACACTCAGCATGTGCCGGGCGAACGACGGGCCGGGCAAACCCTCGGAAACGACACCCGCGTCGGCGGACATCGCGGCGTGCATGTCCTTCGAGAGTCGGGTGTCGTTGAGGGCCGCGAGGGCGGCCTCGTGACCGACGACGAGCCATGCAGGGTGCCCGTCAGAAAGCGTGACCGGGTGCACCGGGCCGAGTTGGCGCACCTCGGCGAACAGTGGAAAGGGATCGTCGCGATGGTGCAGGCCCCATGCACCGAGCGCCTCAGTGACATTCGGATCGATCACCCGCCCATCTTCGCGCTCCGTCGTCAACCGCGCTTCGTAGTTCGACCCTTCGGCACCGGACAACCCCCTCCGACGCCGACGAGTGCCTCAACGGCTGAATTGGCGGCCTGGCGCATGGCGTCGGCCCGATCGACCCGTGGACGCCGTCATGGCGGCACTGACCTGCCCGGCCCGAGATCAGAACGGCTCGTCGTAGGGGTCGGGCTGGGCGGCTGGTTGCCGGCCCGGCGAGGACCGGGCGGCGAGCTGGGTGAGATGGGGGCCGCACAACTGCTCACCCTTCTGCGGGGTGTTGTCGCACGGCTTGCCCTTGCTGGTCGTCGCCCGACACTTTCCCGGATTCGACGCCTGGCGCGCAGACACCACGTCGTCGACTTCGGAGGTCGCGGTGTACTGCGCGAGGAGAGCCGTTGCGGGATAGCGGCATGCCCCGTGGTGGTACGTCGTCTTCTTGTCGACGAGCACCGAGGCGATCGGGTCACCGACGGCGAACCGCTGTCTGCACGTGCCGCACGTCCCTGCGTATTTCGCAGGCATCGTCGGCTCGACCCCGACGGCAACGAAGTCGTCGTCACCGCCTCGTGCTCGGTTGACGTTCATCCTCGCCATCGGGTCAAGTCTGGCAGCTCATCCCGCGACAACACCGGGGACGACACCGTGGGGCTGATCGAGGCGTGATCACGCCTCGATCAGCCCGATGGTGGGTCAGTCGTCGTCGTGTTCGGTGTGGAGGACCGCGAAGTCGCTGTCCAGGTCGACATCGATCTCGGTGCCGTCGGCAAGACGTACCTCGACGTCGTAGCCGCCTTCGTCGTGCTCGACGTCGGTGACGTCGCCTGCGCCGGCCTCTGCGAGCGCGGCGTCGATCGCCTGTTGACGCTCGGCGTCACCGACGGGCAGGTCGTCGCTGTCCGAACCGTCGTCCGCACCGTCGTCCGAGTCGCCGTCTGAGTCGTCGCCTGAGTCGTCATCGGCATCGTCGTTCTCGGTGCGGAGGATGGCGAAATCGCTGCCCAGTTCGACGTCGACCTCGGTGCCGTCGGTGAGGCGCACTTCGACGTCGTAACCGCCGTCGTCGACTTCGACTCCCGTGACAGTGCCATCGCCCGTCTCGGCGAGGGCCGCAGCGCGGGCCTGGGCAAGGTCGTCGTCCGTGATCGAGCCGTCGTTACCGGTGTCCTGGGCGGCGGCATATGTGGCGCCGCCGGCCAGCACGATGGCGACGGCAGCGGCGGAGATGATGGTTGTGGTTCGCTTCATGGGGCCATGGTGCGCCTCGGATCCTGTCGGGAACCTGACGGCCGACACGGCAACTTCAGGGTGCGTTCAGGTGAAACAGTGGACTGTGATCTCGGAGGTACAACGTTGAGACTGCTCGTCGTGGAGGACGACCCCAAGATCGCGGCGGCGGTGAAGCGCGGCATGGAGAGCGAAGGCTTCGCCGTCGATGTCGCCATTGATGGTGACGACGGGTGGTGGAGGGCCACCGAAGGGACGTACGACTTGATCGTGCTCGACATCATGTTGCCGCGCCGTAATGGCTATGTGTTGTGCGCTGATCTGCGTGCGGCAGGGGTGTGGACACCGATCCTGATGCTGACCGCCAAAGACGGCGACCTCGACGAGGCCGAGGGGCTCGATACGGGTGCCGACGACTATCTCGTGAAGCCCTTCTCGTTTCCGGTCCTGATCGCCAGGGTCCGGGCACTGTTGCGCCGCGCTGGCGGGCGAGATCCGGCTCCGACGGTGGTGGGGTCGGTGCGGGTCGACTCGGTCGGGCGTCGTGTGTGGTCGAGCGGAACGCAGGTTGAGCTGACGCGCCGCGAGTTCGACGTGCTGGAGTTTCTCGCCCGCCGGGCCGGACAGGTCGTGTCGAAGGAGGAGATCCTGTCCGGTGTCTGGGGGTTCGACTTCGACGGTGATCCGAACATCATCGAGGTCCACGTCGGCCGGCTGCGTCGCAAGGTCGACGAACCGTTCAGAACCGATCACATCGCGACCATCCGTGGCGTCGGCTACCGCATGGACGGCGATGGCAGCTGAGTCGGGCCGACGGCGGTTCGGAACGATCCGTGTCCGCGTCACCGCGCTGGCGACGGTCGCCGTCGGCGTCGTGCTCGTCGTCGCCAGCGTGCTGCTCGTCGCCCGCCAACGTGCCGGATTGGTCGACCAACTCGACGAGACACTGTCGACGGAGGCCGAGAGCCTCGCCGACGTTCTCGAGAGCGGCGGGAGGGTCCCGACGCTCGACGACGACGACCGGATCGTGATTGTTACCGGCGCCAACGGCGAGGTGGTCAGCACGTCGGGCGACATCGACGAGATCGATTCACCCCTGCCCATCGCCGACGACGAAGGTCGCGACATCTCGTTCGACGATGAGACCTATCGCCTGGTATCCGCCTCCTATGACCTGCCCGATGGAGGCCAGGGCGCCGTGCACATGGCCGGAGCGCGCGACGATGTCGACGAGAGCGTTGCCGAACTGACGGCGTCGCTGGTGTGGATCGTGCCGCTGGCAGTGCTTGCGCTGCTCGCAGTCGTCTGGGTGGTCGTCGGCCGGACGCTGCGGCCCGTCGAGCGCATCCGCGCCCAGGTCGCCGGAATCGGCGTCGCCGAGCTCGACCGTCGGGTGCCCGAGCCGACAGGTGACGACGAGATCGCCCGGCTTGCCGTCACGATGAACGAGATGCTCGAGAGGCTCGAACGATCAGTAAGACGCCAACAGCGATTCGTCGCCGACGCCTCCCACGAACTGCGGACACCGCTGACACGCATGCGTACGGAGCTCGAAGTGGATGAGAGGGATCCGGCCTGCGCAGACGCCGGTGCGACACGTCGGAGCCAGCTCGAGGAGATCGCCGGGCTGCAGCGGATGATCGAAGACCTCCTCCACCTCGCCCGCAGCGACGCCGGCACCGCCGGCCGGCGCTCCGAACTTGTCGATCTCGACGACATCGTGCTCGAAGAGATCCGAGCGTTGGGTCGGCCGGATCGCGTCATCGACGCCAGCCGGGTTTCCGCTGCCCAAGTCATGGGCGACCCGGACGAGCTCCGTCGCGTCGTACGCAACCTCGTCGACAACGCCGGCCGTCACGCCACCACAACCGTCGATATCGAGCTCACCGAGACCGGCACCCAGGCGACCCTCGTCGTCGCCGACGACGGGCCGGGAATCCCACCAGAACGTCGAACCGACGTTTTCGAACGCTTCGCCCGTGTCGACGAATCCCGAACAGGCGGCGCCGGACGCGCCGGGCTCGGCCTCGCGATCGTTCACGACATCGTCACCCGCCACAACGGCACCATCACCATTGACGACGGTCCGAGCGGCGGCGCTCGGTTCGAGATCACACTCCCCACCCGCTGACCCCGCCCGAACCGCGACCGGGACGTCAGCGGCTTCAGGTTCTCGACAGGATGCTCTACGTACCGTCCGCGGGGTGCTCCTCGAAGCGACCCGCGACACATCTCGTCGCTGGGCTGGAGTCCTCGCGTTCCGGCTTGCTGCGGGTGTCTTGACGGTGCTCGCTGCCTGTGGGTCGTTGATGCTGGTCCATGTCGCGTTCGGGAACACGATCGCGGGTCTGGACCGGCGCGTCGCCGACGGTGTGTATGAGTTGTCGTCGCGCTGGCCGGTCGTGTTGTGGTCAGCGCACGTCGCTTCGTTCCTCGGTTCCACGGTGTGGCTGACAGGTGTCGTGGCGGGAGTCGCGTGGTACCTGGTTCGTCGAGATCAGCACCGACGGTCGGTGCTGCTCGTCGCGGTGGTGCTCGGCGGGGTCGTGATCAACAAGACGATCAAGCGGATCATCGACCGCGGCCGACCGGACTTCGACGACGCGCTCGCGCACGCCGCCGGCAGCAGCTTCCCTTCCGGCCACGCCATGAACTCGATGGTCGTCTACGGCATGCTGCTCACGCTCGGATGGTGGCAGTGGGATCCCGGCCTCCGTCGACGCCTCGTCGTGACGGGAGCTGTGCTCGTCCTCGCGATCGCGGCGTCGCGGGTGGCACTGGGGGTGCACTACCTGTCCGACGTGACGGCCGGACTACTCCTGGGGCTCGTCTGGATCGCATCGCTCACCCATCTGCGGCGCCGCAGCGGCGCCGTCGGGTGACTCGTCTGTCGAAATGGACGCCGCGATCGTCTCCCAGGCATCTGATCCGAGCAGCTGGTACGCAGCCGGGAACAGATCCGACTCTTCCCGCAGGATGTGGTCCTCGAGAAGGTCGACAATCGGCGCGATCTGATGTCGCGCGTCGGCGTCCGCCAACAACTCCTCGATTGTGTCGTGGTCGTGCTCGAAGCGCAGGACGTACGCGGCGTCGATCCCTTCGGCGACGAGCGCCGCGAACACGCCGCGTTCTTCGCGGCGCGCGTGTGGTCCGAGCAGGCCGGTGAGCTCGGCGATGAGCTCCGGCGCCGGAGCGCCTGACTCATGTGCCCGGCGCAGCGCTGCGGTCAATGTGAGCATGCGTTCGTGATCGGCCGACAACGCCGCGATCTCGGGCTCGGATCGGCATCCGCAGTAGTCACACATCACGCCACCCACGTCGTGTCAGCGCGCGATGACGGGCGACCAGGTGACGGACTCGGGCTGCGATGACGACGAGGAGTACGCCCTGCGTGACGAGCTCGATGGGCCCGGAGTAGCGGATGACGCTGACGGCGGTGATGACGAATGCGGCGAAGAGGGCCACCGCGCTGAGCCCCAGGTGGAACGTCGCGACGTCGGAGTCCGGCCACGCCGGCCGCTCCGGTCGGTCGCGACGCCGGTGCTCGGCTGCCGGTCTGGAAGCGGCGAGCGTCCTCGATGCCCACGGGTCGGTGGAGCGTCGGCCGAGAGATTCGAGGCCGATGGCGACCAACGTGAGGGCGAGGGCGTACCCGGCGAGAAAGGCAGCTTCGGGGTGCACGGTCAGCGTGCCCCGGCCGGCTCGTCGGTGGGTGCAGTCGGAGTCGGCGTCACCTCGGTGAAGAGCAGCAGGTCGCCGTCGTCGAGCGCGTCCTGGTGGCTGCCGCGGTGGCGAACTCCGTTGAAGCCGATCCACAGCAGTGGGAGCACGCCACCGCCGATGAAGACCACGTCGCCGGGCAGCCGGAGCCATCCCAGGAGTGCGTTGAGGTCGTTGGTGAGGAAGTTCAGCTCGCGGGCCGACCAGTAGCCCTCGCTCACCGACCGGTGGAGCTGCACGACCCCAAGGGGCAGCAGCGTGACGAAGCACATCCACGCCAAGCCGATGTTCAGCGACCAGAAGCTGATCTTGGCGAGTTTGTCGGACCAGCGGTCCTCGGGCACGAGGTAGCGCAGACAGAACAACATGAAGCCGACCGCGAGCATCCCGTACACACCCATCATCGCCGCGTGCGAGTGGTTGGCGGTGAGCGCCGTCCCGATCTCGTAGTACGACACGATCGGCAAGTTGATGAGGAACCCGAACACACCGGCGCCGAGGAAGTTCCAGAACCCGACCGCGACGAGGAACATCACCGCCCATCGGTGAGGGAACGGCGTCGGCGAGCTCGACTCCTGACGGGCGCCCAGTTGGAGGAAGGTCCACGCCTCGAGCGTGAGGAACGTGAGCGGGATGACCTCGAGCGCCGAGAAGAACGCTCCGAGAGCAAGCACCTCGGCCGGTTCGCCGTTGAAGTACAGGTGATGCGCCATGCCGATGACACCACCGGCGCTGTACAAGATGATGTCCAGGAAGATCACCGTCATCGCCACCCGCTGACGGACGACGCCAAGCAACACGAACATGTAGGCCACCATCACGGTGGTGAACAGCTCCAAGAAGTCCTCGACCCACAGGTGGACGACGATGAAGCGCCAGAAGTCGGCCACCGCGAACGTCGCGCGCGGGTGGGCGAGTAGCCCGACGGCGTAGAAGGCCGGCAGGGCCAAGGCCGCATAGAAGAACAGCCACGGCATGTTGGTGCGGTGCTCGACGGCGAGCCGGCTCCGCAGTCCCCGCCAGAGCACGACGACCCAGAACGACAGTCCGACCGTGAGCAGGATCTGCCAGAACCTGCCGAGGTCGAGGTACTCGAAGCCCTGCATCCCGAACCACGACCACAGGTCGCCGAACCACCCGTGCATCCCGCCGAGCTCGCCGAGCAGGCTTCCGACGACGACGACCACCAGCGCGCCGAGGAGGAGGTTGGTGAGGACGTGTTGGCCGCGGGGCTCTTTGCGTCCGGCGATCATCGGGGTGAGGAAGATGCCGGCCGCCAGGAACGAGGTGACGACCCAGAAGATCGACAGCTGCACGTGCCAGGTGCGCACGATGTTGAACGGCAGGAAGCGGTCGCTGTCGACACCGAAGAAGCCGCCGATCTCGGCCCGGTAGTGCTGGCTGGCAACCCCAACCAACGTCTGGACCAGGAACAGTGCTGCCATGACGAGGAAGAATCCGGCCGTTGCCTTCTGTGACGGGGTGAGCGCTACACGGTCAGGGGCCCGGAACGACAGCTCCTGTTGGTCGCGTCCCTGCCATCCCAGCCAGTTCCATCGTCCGAACACCGCCAGCAGGGCGCCGATGCCGGCCAGCAGGGCGATCAGTGACAGCACGCTCCACACGACGACGTCCGCGGTTGGTGTGTTGCCGACGAGCTCTTCGGGCGGCCAGTTGTTGGTGTACGAGTAGTCCTTGTCCGGCCGTTCAGCGGCCGCGACCCAGGCGCTCCACGAGAAGTACGCAGTGAGCCGCCGAGTGTCCTCGGGATCGTCGATCGCGGCTGGTCGCAGACCGGTGTCGCCGACCGGGTTGGCGAAGAATTCGTGGTAGTGCTCCACGAGTTGTTCGTACGCGGCGGCCTGAGCGTCGGTGTACACGACCGTCTTCGTCGCCGGGTCATAGGTGTTGGTTCGGAAGTCTTCGATCGTCCGCCGGCTGGCATCGGTTCCCTCGCCGCCGTACGCCGCCTCGACCGCGAGCGCGGCTCGATGTAGGTAGTCGGCCGTGAAGTCCGGCCCGAGGTACGCGCCATGCCCGAAGATCGATCCGAACTGCATCACGCCGTTGCGGAGGAACACCTCCTGGCCACCGCGCACGTCCTCGCCGGTGAAGAGCACCTCACCGGACGCCGACACGACGCGATCAGGAATCGGCGGGTCGGCCTGGTACGTGCGCGCGGCCATGAACCCGAGCACGGTGAACCCGAAGATGCCGACCAGCGCCACCGCTTGGATCCACCCTTTGGCCATCACCCGGTCGCTGCGGGGCAGGACATGCCCTCGCACGTGAACCGCTGCCGGCAGACCCTCGATCGACATGGCGGCTACCTGCTTCCGTGGTCGGAGGCGGGGTCACCAGGGTCCGGGGCGAACCATCGACTGAGCACACCCGTCAGCTGACGGGCGGCCACACCATAGCCCGCCACGCGCCGGAGCTGCCCGGACGAAGTCAAGCGTCTGCGCGGGCCCGGCCTGGCCGAACCGGTCGCAGCCGATCCGACGCGGCCCGGGACTCTCGACATGGTGACGGTCATCGCCGTTGTGAACTGCGGTGTCGCGGGGGTGCGGGCGCCGCCGCGGCGCGCCACGCATACGGTTTCGTACGTCTGACGATCAGGCGGACTCGACGCTGATCACGGCGCTCGTCACGGAAACGCTCCCCGACCCCGGCGGGTTGGTGACGCGGGGCTGGTTGCCGCTGCGTCCAGCCGACATCGAGATCGAGACCGAGATCGTCGCGCTCTCCACGTTCTGACCGGACAGGTCGATGGTCCTGGTCAGATTCGGCGTCGTGAAGCTGAACGGGACGCTGACGCCGTTGGCCGCCAACTGGCCGGTGCCGCTCGCGAACCAGTACGTACTCCGCTCGAGCAACCGGTTCCCGGACTGCTGGTAGTGAATACGGGTGAGGTGCTGTCCCGGCGGCGCGGTGACGGTCACGGTGAACGTGTCGCTAACACTCCCCGGGTTGAAGGAGGTGGTCGACGCGATGCACGCCTTGTTCTGCCAGGTCGCCGGGTTGTGACCGGACTCGATCCCGATCCCCACAGACGCGACATCTACCGTGCTGAGCGGCGCGCTGAAGCAACGTTGCGGCACAAGGTCGTGCAGATCGCTGAAGGTCACCGGCGTCGGCGGCAACGTTGTCGTCGGCGGCGGTGGCAGCGTCGTCGTGGTCGTGGTGGTGGTCGGCGGTGGCAGCGTCGTCGTGGTCGTGGTGGTGGTCGGCGGCGGCAGCGTCGTCGTGGTCGTGGTCGTCGTCGTGGACGAGGTGGTAGTCGTCGGCGGCAGCGTCGTCGTGGTCGTGGTCGTGGTGGTCGGCGGCGGCGGCGGCGTCGTCGTCGTGGTGGTGGTGGTGGTCGTCGTGGTGGTGGTCGTGGTCGGCGGCGGCGTCGGGGTGCACTCGTCGAGCGACGCTTGCGCCGATGTCACCCCGTCAGTGACCGTCACCTGGCAGTTGCTGGCCCGGAAGTTTGAGGCGAGGACCCGGAACCGGCCCTTGCTATCCGCGCGGATGCTTGCCGACGACTCCGCGGAGGTGACCCGCACCATGGCGTTCTTCACAGCATCCTCGCCCTCGACTCTGAGGACATCGTCGTCGAGCTCCGCCCGGTCGACGCTGATCGGAGCGAGCGCGTTCACGTCCACGACGAGCAGCGACGCCGACACGCCGACCAGCGCAACTCCGACCGCGATCAGTCGTGCCCCTTTCGCAACAGGCTTGCCCATCACTGCCCCTCTCACGACGCGCCCCCAGCGCTCCCCTACCCATCCACTACGCACAATCCGCCGGAATGGTTCGCGGCAGGTTGTTCGAGGACCGTTTCAGCGATCGCAGTCGAGCAGGAGGGTCTGCACCGGCGCCCGCGACGAGAAATCGTCTGGCACGGGGAGTCGTAGCATCGGCGGATGCGTACCGAGGAGCTGCGTGTTTACGTCTGTCACGCCCGGGCAGACCACGCCATGGTCGACTCCCTCAAGAGCGACCTCGAGGATTTCGGTATGAGCGCGTGGGTCGATCAGTTGCTCGTCGGTGGCCAGGCGTGGTGGGACCAGATCCTCGAACGGATACGCGAGAGCGACGTGTTCTTGTTCGCGGTCAGTCCCGCCTCATTGAACTCGCAAGCGTGCAGGCTGGAACTCCAGTACGCGGTCGCGGTGAGACGACAGCTCCTGCCGGTCCTTGTGGCTGACGCGGCAATCGAAACGTGGCCGCGATCCCTCGCCGAGGTTCAAGGGGTCGACTATCGCGATCGCACCGCGAACGCCGTGATCGCACTCGGCCGGGCCGCGTCTTCGATGGCTCCGACGACACCGCTGCCGAAACCGTTACCGGCTCCGCCGGCCGTTCCGATGAACGTCGCCGACGACATCGACGCCGCCGTGCTCAGCGATCGCGATCGCCAAAGCTCAAGCTCGACTTCGCACCCCCTACCGGCCGACGGACCGCCCCCTGCCGGGTCGCCGTTCACGGTTTTCATCTCGTATCGGCGCGAAGACTCAGAGGACGTAACCGGTCGCATTCGTGACCGACTCAAAGCTCGATTCGGTCCCTCCGGGGTGTTCATGGACATCGATTCCATCCCTCCAGGGATCGACTTTCGCAAGCACATCTCCGCCGCGGTCGCATCCTGCGACGTCGTCCTCGTCGTGATCGGGCGGAAGTGGCTCGACAATGCGGAGGGCGTCGGACGAGCCCGGATCCATGACGACCGCGACTTCGTTCGCCAGGAGATCCGCTCTGCCCTGGCACGAGAGATCGCAACGATCCCAATCCTTGTCCAGCACGCCACACCGCCTGCGGAGGACGACGTTCCGGAGGACATCAAGGACCTGGTGTACCGAACCGGTCTGCCGGTTCGACCCGGCGCAGACTTCGACACCGACGTGACGCGCCTGATCGGTGCGCTCGTCGACATTGCGAAAGCACTCGACAAGCCGACACCACAAAACTGAGGATGCGTCCGGCGCGCCGAGTCGAGAGCCACCCGTCGGAGAGCTGGCGGGCGGACATGGTCCACGACGACGGAGACACGTGGATGTCGCACTACCTCTCGGAGCGGGTTCGGTGTGCGCTGAACGGCACGCATCCGAGGCGCTGCGTCGCCCGCTGTCACACCGTGTTACTCGGCGACCGGCATTCGGAGGGTGAAGTAGTCGACGACGTTGTTTGCCGCCGGTTCGTCGAGGTTGCTGAGGCCGACCACGACGTAACCGAGCTCTGGGTACACGCGTAGGGCGCTGCTCACCCCGGGTGACCCGCCGTGATGTCCGTAGAACAGAACCGGATCCCGGCCGAGTTGGAAACCGAATCCGTACCCCGGCGCTTGGGCGCGGGTCGCTTCGGCGAGCATCGCCTGCGAGATCAGCGTCCCCGCGCTCAAAGCCTGCGCGAACCGCATCAGGTCACCGACGGTCGAGTAGCCGCCGCCCGCGGCGATGCCTCTCCACAGGAGCGCGTCGGTGTTCGGCGTCCAACCGTCGTCGGAGTCCGTGTAACCGACGGCACGGTTCGGAACGTCGTCGGTTTCGGGCAGCGAGTCCGTGGACGTCATGCCGGCCGGCTCGAAGACGTTGGTGCGCACGTAATCGTAATAGGACTGGCCGGTGACCGCTTCGATCAGAGCCCCGAGCAGCACGAAGCCGTAGTTCGAGTACTCGTGGCTGGTGCCCGGCTCGAAGGCCAGTGGGCGCGGGCCGAACAGGTCGACATAGTCCTGGTGCTCTCGCAGTTCCAGGCGGTTGCTGTCGAACTCCGCGCCGAAGATGTCGCCCGTACCGCCGGCGTGGGTGAGCAAGTGAAGCACGGTGACGTTCGCCGCCACCTCCTCGTTCGGGTAGTCGACCAGGTGCTCGCCGATCGTGTCGTCCAACTCCAGTTGGCCGGCCTCGACGAGTTGGAGGGTGGCGATCGCGGTGAACATCTTGTTCAACGATCCGACGCGGAACTTGGTGTCCGGTGTGTTCGGGGTTCCAGATTCGCGGTCGGCCAAGCCCCATGCGTCCTCGAGCAGGACCTTGCCGTCGCGCGCCACGAGCACCGCGCCGGAGAACTCATCTGTGTCGGCGAGCGCGTCGGCGCGGCCCGACAGTGCCCCGAGCGCGGCGGCCTCGCTCATCCGTGCGACAGACTCGACTTCGGCCGCGACGGTCGCTACCGCCTCGGCGCGCTCAGTAGTGGTTGTCGTCGTGACCTCGCCGGCGTCGGTGCATGAGGAGACCGCCGCGAGGCTGAGGACAGCAGCGAACACTCCGACGCGACGCGATCCCATTCACACACCATTCAAAGCATGAACGCTCCGAACAACCCGAGACTCTGCGGCGCGCACATGCGGCCTCGTGCGACGCCGGGGGCCCGGAGTGACGTCAACCGCTTCCACCGCCGGAAAGCCAATGAGCCGGAGGTCGGCCATCTGGCATTCTCTCGTGGTTGCATCGTTCGCAGACGCGGTAGAAGCCGCCCTCGTCGAGGTTGTTCGGTAGACGTTTGGTGACGTAGTGGTGGCCACGCAGCCGACAGATCCAGGTCGGCGGCGGCGCTGCTGCGACCGCGGGGGCCGGTCCCGCGATTGCAGGTGTGGCATTGGGCGGTTCGCGCCGCCAGGACAGATCGGCGGGTATTCCCGCCAGCAGTCGACGGACGATCTGCATGTTCACCCGAAGGGAACCGCGACCCACTCGCCTTGCTTCTGTTTCGTGCTCCCACAGGTCACTGGCGAGCTCGGCGCGGCGGGTGTCGCGCCGGGACGGGTCGAGGTGAGCTGTGTACACGCGCACCCATCGAAGCGTGAGCCGGGCGGCAAGAGTTGGCCGGTGCCGGGCGTTCATGTCGGCTCCAAACCGAGACGCCCGACAGGGGCGCGGTGCGATGGTTCGGAGGCGACCGCGGTGGCGGCGGCCTGCTCGCCGCGAACGGTGATGCGGTACAACCGCCGGCGTGGTCTCCCATCGCCGAGCGCGATCGCGGCCTCCTCCCAGTCGGACGTCAACATTCCGGATTCCGCCAGCCGGTTCAACGCCTTGTACAGCGTGCCGTGGGCGAGAAGCTTGCCGGAGCGTTCGTTCTCGGCGATCAGCTTGGCGAGCTCGAAGCCATGGAACTCCGGCTGATCGCTGGCCCCCCGGGACACGGCGACCTTGAGGATCTCGACTTCGAGGGGGATCAGCGTCCCAGGCTTGCGGCGCATGAGGACAACTATGGGCACCTATCTTCCCTTTGTCAACCCTCCGTCTCAGCTCTGAGGGGTCATCCGATGTCCATCCAACACGACTGGCCGGGGACACTGACAAGCAGTGCCTTCGCGGCCGTACGGTCACAAATCTGGGTTCGTTCTCCCCTAACACAGCACGCGGTCCGTGCGACCGAATCATGAGGAGGCTGAGCATCATGTCCATGTACGACACCCAGACCATCGAGATCGCATCCGATCCGGTACGAGTGCAGGCTTTCATCCGCGATGGCGCCAACCTGCCGCGTTGGGCGATCGGGTTCGCGAAGGGCGCGCAACTCAACGGTGAACAGTGGATCGTCACAACCGGCGCCGGAGATCGGATCCCGACCGTGATCGTCAGCAGCGCGACGGCCGGTACCGTCGACTTCGTGATGTCTCCTGCGCCCAGCGTCACCGTCACCGCGTGGTCGCGGGTCGTTGCCGCGAATGGCGGCACGCTGTTCACGTTCACGCAGGTGCAGCCCGACGGGATGCCCGACGAGGTGTTTGCCGGCCAGGTCCGCGCACTGTCGCACGAGCTCGTTGCCCTCAAGGCGCTCCTCGAAGTCGAGTGTCCGCTGTGAGCGACGCCGACTTGGTCGAACGCGCCAGGCGCGGTGACCGCGAGGCCCTCGGCGGCGTGTTGGAGTCACTGCGGACTCCGCTCCATCGACTCGCGACCTCGATGTTCTGGGACCGAGACGATGCCGAAGACGCCACCCAAGAGGCGTTGATTGCGGTGATGACGAACCTGGCTGGCTTCCGTGGCGAATCGACGCTGTCGACATGGGCCTATCGGATCGCGGTCCGCCTCTACCTGAGGCGCCGACAATCTCAAACCGAACGATCGGGTGTCACGTTCGATTCATTCGCAGCTGATCTCCTCGACGGCCTCTCGGCCAGCGACTCGACGCGCCCCGACGCCGAGCTGTTGGCCGAGGAGCTGAGGATCGGCTGCACGCTCGCAGTGCTGCAATGCCTCGACCGCGACGAACGCCTCGTGTTCATCCTCGGCGACGTCCTCGCCATACCGGGCGAGGAAGCGGCCCAGATCGTCGGCGTCACCCACGACGTCTACCGCAAGCGGCTCTCCCGTGTGCGAGGTCGCATCAGAGAGTTCGTCAGAGGACACTGCGGCATCGTGAACTCGTCGGCAGCATGTCGGTGTCGACGTCGGGTCGACGTCGCGGTCGTGGGCGGACGGATGCAACCTGACCGCCTGCGATTCGTCGAACGGGCGATGGTCGAGGACGCCAAACTCCAAATCCAGGAACTCCACGACGTCGCCGCCCTCTTCCGGTCAGCCGGAGCGTTCGACTCACCCGCCGACCTCACCACGCAGGTCCTGCGAGTCCTCGACACCAATCCGGGACCGCTGCTCGACTGACCCTGGTGTTCGACTACCTCGTCGGGTTCGCGCGGCTGTCCGCCGATTGGGCCCTTCGAGCCGAAGAGTACGTCGAGCGATGGAACGATATGGACGAGGACCAGCGTGCCGACGCCGGACTCGGCCTCATCCGTCGCAGCGCACCGATCAGATTGTGAGCTTGCCGGATCGAGCCATCGCGGTGACCAGGTAGCTCGGACAACCCCGTCCAACGTGCAGCTGCGGCGCTTCCGTCGTTCGCCGACGTTCAGGTGTAGCCAGCGTTGCAGACGCAGAATTCGTTGCCTTCCGGGTCGGCCATGATCACCCAGCGCGAACCGTGCTCGGATCGCGCGTCCGTCTCGAGGCGGTGCGCGCCGAGCGATTCGAGGCGGATCACTTCGGCATCGACGTCGGGCGTTTCGATGTCGAGGTGCATGCGATTCTTGGTTGCCTTCGCTTCGGTCACTGCTTGCAGCAACAGCTTCGGCGACCCGCTCTCGATCGGGACGAGCAACACGTAGTTGCCGGCATCACCCGCAGTCGTGTAGCCGAGTGCCTCGGACCAGAAGGTGGCGAGGCGCGCGGGGTCGGCACAGTCGAGAACAAGTCCGATCGTTGCGGTCATGGTGTGCTCCTTTCCGATGGCATTCCTCCGAAATCGACACACCGGCGGCGGCTGGCGGGATGCGCGCGCTGCGGACGGCAGCGAGGTTCCGTACACCCGTCATGCACGTCGGGCGAGGAACGCGAAGCCGAACACCTCGAAGGTCCGGGCGTTGGATTCGCCGGCGGCGCCGGCGAACGTATCGACCGCCTCGCCGATCGCGACATCGGAGAAGCCGGCCTGCTCGAGCATCGTCTGCCAGCCCACACGGGGCAGCCCGCCGGCGATTCAACCGGTCCACAAGTCGACGTCACGCATCACCTCCGGAGGCACGGGACGCCCGTTGGCGATGTCGGCGAACTGCAGCCAACCGCTCGGACGTAGCACCCGGCGGATCTCGTCGAGCACGGCGCGTTTGTCGGCGCACAGGTTGATCACTCCGTTGGAGATGACGACGTCCGCCCAACCGTCCTCCACCGGTAGCTTCTCGGCGAGTCCTTCTCGGAACTCGACGTGGTCGAGCCCGAGCGCGGCGGCGGTCTCGCTCGATTTGTCGAGCATCTCGGGCGTCATGTCGATGCCGACGACACGACCGGACGGACCGACGTAGTGGGCGGCGACGAACGAATCGAACCCTGCTCCGGACCCGACATCGACGACGCGCTCACCGGCTTGCAGGTGACGTAACGAGAACGGGTTGGCGACCCCGGCGAACGACTCGACCGCCCGATCCGGCAACCCGTCGCAGACGTCGGCGTCGTAGCCGAGTCGGGCGGCGAGCGGCCGACCCGTGTGGAAGTGGTAGCGATCCGCCGGTCGCACGGCGACCTCGCGGTACTTCTCACGAACCTGGGAACGCAACAACTCGACGTCCGGCACGACGTCGCTGACATCACCTGGTCGATCGGTCCTCTCGCTGCCTCCAACGGACACCCGTGCCTCCTCTGACGGTCAGTTCCCACCGCGACCCTGCCCAACGACATCATTCCATTCTTCGATGGAACATGAGAATATGCGGTGGTGTCAACCGCCAATCTGTACGACGCTGTCGCTCGGGTCGGGCAGGCCCTGAGTAGCGGTACCCGCCTCAAGATGCTCGAACTGCTCGCCCAGCGTGAACGCCCAGTGCTGGAGCTGGCCGCCGTCGCCGGGCTGAACGTCACGACCGCGTCGGCGCACCTGCAAGGACTACGCAACGCCGGTCTTGTGGTGTCACGACGCCAGGGTCGCCAGATCCTGTATCGGTTGGCCGGCGATGACATCGCCACGCTCGTCGCCCAGCTGTGCGCGGTGGCCGAGACGCACCGGCCCGATGTGCGCTCCGAGCTGAGTGCTGCGCTGCCGACCGACGGGATTCGACTGATGGACCGCGATGAACTGCTCGCAGCGTCCGAGGCCGGTCAGATCGTGGTCGTCGACGTGCGGCCCGGCGACGAGTACGCGGCCGGCCACCTGTCCGGTGCGGTGTCCATCCCGTTGCACGAGCTGGCGTCACGGCTGTCGGAGATCCCGGCCGACGTCGAGGTCGTCGCGTACTGCCGCGGCCGCTACTGCGTGCTGTCACACCGGGCTGTCCGCCTCCTCATCGACCACGGCTTCGATGCCCGGCTCGCCGCCGACGGCATGCTCGAGTGGCGAGCGGACGGCGTGCCCATGACCGCTCCCGCCACCTCATGACGGCGCCGGCGGCGGACGAGCGAGCGCGCCACTGGGACGACCGCTACGAGCAAGCCGGCGCCGAGCATGTCTCCTGGTTCCAGACCCGTCCGACGATGTCGCTGAAGTTGATCGACAGCATCGGCGTTGATACGTCGACCGCGGTGCTCGACGTCGGCGGTGGCAGTTCCCCGCTCGCGGGCGAGCTCGTCGCCCGCGGGTTCGACGACATCACCGTGCTCGACGTGTCACGCACCGCCCTCGGCATCGCCCGGCGCGGCCTCGACGATCCGCACGGCGTCACGTGGCTGCACGCCGACCTGCTGTCGTGGACTCCGACACGGCGTTGGGGTCTGTGGCACGACCGGGCCGTGTTCCACTTCCTCACCGCACCAGCCGACCGCGCCACGTACCTCCGCCACCTCGCGGCCGCCCTCACCACGAACGGCGCGTTCATCATCGCCACGTTCGCACCCGATGGGCCGGACCACTGCTCGGGCCTCCCTGTGAGGCGCTACGACGCCCAAACGCTGACCGACACGATCACCACTGCCGTCCCGACCGCCACGATCATCGCGGCACACGACGAGACGCACACCACCCCTTCCGGGCTGATCCAACCGTTCATCTGGATCGTCGGCACCCTCACTGCGGGATGACCGGATGGTCACTGCGAAGGAGCAGAAGGCGCGACGGGTCCCTGGGCGGTCTCGTCACAGCACGCACCCGGCGAGCTGATGCGCCGCGCCGGCGTCATCGTCGTCGTCGACCAGACCGACGGGTTCCGGACGACGGCGGCCGCCTGGATCCGCGAGTGGGATACACATCGCGACGAGCTCGTTGCAATGTTCGGCGGTGACGAGTTCGCCACGCGACAAAAGAAGCGGACCGTGCAATTGCACGCGATCGATGACGGGCTGCTCCGGCGATCGCTGGCAATCGGTCGCCGCCCCGCACCGTGACGGATGCGTCTGCACGGCGTTCCGGCGTTTGACCGTGGCCAGACCGTAAGCGTATACTTACCGTTCGTGGCCGCTTACCGAGACGATGAGGGATGGGGGGTGCTCGCCGACCCGACCCGACGCAACATCGTCTTGCAGTTGGCGCAACGCCCGCAGGCAGTTGTCGAGCTCGCCTCGACGTTACCGATCAGCCGGCCCGCCGTCTCGCAGCACCTCAAGGTCCTCAAAGACTCCGGATTGGTCGCCGAGCACGCCGAAGGAACACGGCGCATCTACCACCTCAACGAGGCAGGACTGACAGCCCTGCACGACCAGCTCGACACCTTCTGGCGCCGAGCGCTGGCCAACTACCAAGACGTCATCGACGATTCGACCAGGGAGAAGTCATGAACCAGCCCGACGCCGCAGTTGTCCATCGCTCGATCATCGTTGACGCACCGATCGAGCGCGCCTTCTCCGTGTTCACCGGGCGGTTCGGAGACTTCAAGCCACCGGAACACAACATGCTCGGTGTCCCCATTGCCGAGACCGTGTTCGAACCACACGTCGGTGGCCACATCTTCGACCGCGGGACGGACGGCAGTGAGTGCCGTTGGGCCCGCGTCCTCGTATACGAGCCACCGGACCGAGTTGTCGTCAGTTGGGACATCAGCCCGTACTGGCAGATCGAGACCGACCTCGACCACACCAGCGAAGTCGAGATCCGGTTCGTGGCGGAAACCCCTCAGCGAACCCGACTGGAACTCGAGCACCGAAACATCGAGCGCCACGGACCAGGATGGGAAGGTGTCCGCGACGGCGTCGCCGACGACGCAGGCTGGACTCTCTACCTCGACCGCTACGCAAACCTGCTCGCAAGCGTCAGCTGATCCGGTAACCACCACCTCCATCGACGTCACGCGAACCGATCCTGGGACGTTCCCGAACGAACCCCAGTGACATTCCTCTGACCGTTCACATCACATCAGCTGCAGCCGCTGGTCGAGCCGCAGCTCGGGCAGGCGTGGCAGCTTCCGGCGCGGATCATCTGCACGCCGCATTGCATGCACATCGGGGCGTCGGAATGGCGAATGACGCCACGCGCCGGCGTGTTGTCCTCGGGTGTCGACGGAGCGAGGCCGAGCTCCATCTGGCTCGCCAGCTCACCGGCCGACGGCACCGATTTCGGATCGGACGGCATCTCCGTGCCCTGCGACGTGTGCATCGTCGACTCGTCGACACCGGGCAACGTCGGCTGGATGCGCTCGGCGATTGTGAAGATGCCGAGCTCGGCCCGCTCGTCGTAGCTCAAGTACTCGAGCGCCAGGCGGCGGAACAGGTAATCCATGATCGAGCTGGCGAAGCGAATGTCGGGATCGTCGGTCATGCCGGCCGGCTCGAACCGCATGTTGGTGAACGCCTCGACGAACGCCCGCATCGGCACGCCGTACTGGAGGCCGTAGCTGATCGACTTGGCGAACGCATCCATGATGCCGCTGAGCGTGGAGCCCTGCTTCGACACGGTGAGGAAAATCTCGCCCGGCTGACCGTCGTCGTACTCGCCGATCGTGGCGAATCCCTTGCAATCGGCGACCCGGAACTCGAACGTGCGGCCGCGCCGGCTACGGGGCAGCTTCTGACGCACCGGCCGGTGGACGATGCGCTCGACGATCTTCTCGACCGTCTCGGTCACCGCCGTCGCCGCGATGTCGCCCTTCTTGGCCATCGACAGCGGCTGGCCGACTTTGCAGTTGTCGCGGTAGATGGCGACGGCCTTCAGGCCGAGCTCCCACGACAACTGGTGCAACGCCTCGACCTCTTCGACCGTCACCTCTTCGGGCATGTTGACGGTCTTGGAGATGGCGCCCGACAGGAACGGCTGCACGGCGCCCATCATCCGTACATGACCGGTGTAGTGGATGGTGTTGTCGCCCATCGAGCAGGCGAACACCGACACGTGCTCGGCGGCCAGATGCGGCGCCCCGAGGATCGTCTTGTTGACGTCGATGTAGGCGATGACCTCGTCGACCTGCTGCGGGTCGTACCCGAGCCGGCGCAGCGCGCGCGGGATCGTCTGGTTGACGATCGACATCGTTCCGCCACCGACGAGCTTCTTGACCTTGACGAGGCCGAGATCGGGTTCGATGCCCGTGGTGTCGCAATCCATCATCAGACCGATCGTGCCCGTCGGCGCCAGGACCGTCGCCTGGCTGTTTCGTACTCCGTACTCTTCGCCGTCGCGAACCGCTGATTCCCACGATTGCTGGCCGGCGGCGACGAGGTCACCGGGGACCACCCCGGCGTTGTCGATCTGGTAGCTCTCGTCGCGGTGCATGCGCAGCACGTTGAGCATGTGCTCCTCGTTGGCGGCGAAGCCGGCGAACGGACCCATGCGTGCGGCGGTGCGTGCGCTCGTGGCATACGCGTGGCCGGTCATCAGCGACGTCAACGCCGCGGCCCACGCACGACCATCGGGTGAGTCGTAGGCGTGACCGAGTGCCATCAGCAGCGCGCCGAGGTTGGCGTACCCGAGGCCGAGCTGGCGGAACTGACGGCTCGTCTCGGCGATCGACTCGGTCGGGTAGTCGGCGCGGCCGACCAAGATCTCCTGCGCCGTGAACACCATCTCGATCGTGTGCCGGTAGGCATCGACGTCGAACGACTCACCCTCGTCGAGGTACTTCAGCAAGTTGATCGACGCGAGGTTGCACGCCGAGTTGTCGAGGTGCATGTATTCGGAGCATGGATTGCTCGCGTTGATGCGACCGGTCGCGTGGGCGGTGTGCCACTTGTTGATCGTGGTGTCGAACTGCAGACCGGGATCGGCGCAGTCCCACGCCGCCAGCGCGATCTGACGCCACAGGTCGCGGGCACGGATGCTCTTGACGACCTCGCCCGTGGTCACGGCCTTCAGCGCCCAGTCGGCGTCGTCGAGGACGGCTTGCATGAACTCGTCGGTGATGCGAACGGAGTTGTTGGCGTTCTGGTACTGGATCGAGAACGAGTCGGCGCCGTCGAGATCCATGTCGAAGCCGGCGTCACGCAGCACACGTGCCTTGCGCTCCTCTTTGACCTTGCACCAGATGAACTCCTCGACATCGGGGTGGTCGGCGTTGAGGATGACCATCTTCGCCGCCCGTCGGGTCTTGCCGCCCGACTTGATGGTGCCCGCCGACGCGTCGGCGCCGCGCATGAAGCTCACTGGTCCGGACGCGGTGCCGCCGCCTTCGAGCAGTTCGACGCTCGAGCGGATCTTCGACAGGTTGATGCCAGAGCCGGAGCCACCCTTGAAGATCACGCCCTCCTCGCGGTACCAGTTGAGGATCGCGTTCATCGTGTCGTCGAC
>DATMDV010000450.1:0-6006 GCA_035557475.1 Ilumatobacteraceae bacterium | reverse complement strand
TACTGCTTGGCGCTCCCGAACCGTTCGCCGGTGCCTCCGCCCACCACGATGGTCCACACGTTTCCGCGGTGTGACACGCCGCGGGAGGGTAGTACGGTGCGCCGGGAAGATGGCCGACTACACCGAGATCCTCGCCAAGACCGATTTCTTCGCGGACGCGCCGTACGACGCCCTCGAACGGATCGCCGCCAGCGGCACCGAACGTCACCTCGTCCGGGGCGACGTCCTGTTCAGCGCCGGTGATCCGCCCGAGGCGATCTACCTCGTCCTCCAAGGCCGGATCGCGATCGCGATCGCCAACGAGCTCGACCGGCGCGAGAGCGTCGTCGCCTTGATGGAGGCCGGCGACCTGATCGGTGAGCTGGCGATGCTCGACAGCGGCCCGCGCTCGGCGATGGCGAGGGCGATCGAGCCCAGTCACGTGCTCGCGGTGCCGTTCGAGCCGGTGCTCGACCTCTACGAACGCGATCCCCGCCAGCTGTGGAACGTCACGCGCATGCTCGCCCAACGCCTGCGGGCGGCCGACGAAGCGATCGCCGACTCGGTGTTCCTCGACGTCACCGGGCGGACCGCCAAGCGCCTGCTCGAGCTCAGCGCGGGCGCCGACGAGTTCGTCCTGCCGGTCACCCAAGAGGAGCTGGCCGGGATGGTCGGAGCGTCACGCGAGCGGGTCAACAAGGCGATCGCCAGCTTCATCCGCCTCGGTTGGCTGGAACAGCGCGATCGCAACTACCGCATCGCCCAGCGCGACCGGCTCGACCTGCGCGCTCGCTGAAGCCCGTCAGCTGGCGAGCCAGTCCCTCGCCCGCGCGAACGCGTCGGCGGCATCGTCAGGCCGGTGGGCCGGGCGCTCAGGGGCGTGGGCGAAGCCGTGCTCGGCCTCCGGGTACTGGACGACGTGGGCGCCGGTGGCGATCAGGTCGGCGACGTCGGGCGGCGGGGTGTACGTGTCGAGCACACCGATGATCGCCAGCACCCGGTCCGGATCGCCCGCCGCGAGGTGCTCGAGCGGCTCGCGCTGACCGGGTCCCTTCCACACCTCCGGCAGCTTGATCATCCCGTAGAACGAGGCGATGCGCGCGAAACGGTCGGAGCGCGCCGCCTTGAAGCAGTACATCCCACCCATGCAGAATCCCATCAGCCCGATCCGGCCACACCCGGTTGCGTCAGCGCCCTCGAGCAGGTCGCGCAGATGATCGTCGTCGTCGAGCTCGGGCACCGCGGCGAAGCGCGGCTCGACGTCCGGCCCGAGGTCGCGTCCCGGGAACGGCTCGACCACACACGTCGTCATCCCCCACTGCGCTGCGAGGCGCGCCGCCATGTCGTCGTAGAGCGTCCGCAGCCCGAAGATGTCGGGGGTGATCACGAGGCCGATCTCGGCGCCGTCGGAGGTGACGAGCTCGGCGGCGGTGCCTGACGGCAGTGTGATGCGCATGCGCCGACGCTACGCGCGTCAGGCGTCGCGCTTCAGGTTGGCGGCGAGACCGACCACGACGAGAGCAGCCGAGATCCCACCGAACCACAGCCACGCGCCCGGACGGCCGAGCGTGTCGGCGTCGGGGTTGGCGGCCAAGGCTGCGAGACAGTTCTGGTACGGCAACCATTTGAAGAGCCCGTCGGCGCCGAGCAACGAGAACACCACCGCGATCAGCCCCTCGGCGACGAGTGGCCAGAGCAGCAAGATCGATACGGTCGCCGGCGAGTTGCGCACGATCAGCCCGATCCCGAACGCGAACCAGGCGAGGATCACGGCGAGCACGACCAGCCCGCCGAGCGCGCCGATCGAGCCGTCCTCCATGGTGAGGGAGATCTCGGCATCGCGGCTCTCGAGGATGGCCGCACCGGCGACCCAGCAGATCGCGACGAGCGCCAGTGAGAGGACGGCGGCGACCACCGAGTTCACCAACAACTTGGCGATCATCACCCGCACCCGGTTCGGCGTCGCGGCGTATGTCGGTCGGATCGTGCCGTGCGCGAACTCCGACGTGAGGCTGATCGCGGCGACCGCGCTGAACAGCATGACGCTGATCACCGACGTCCCGGAGATCAACTCCGCGAGCTCGTGGTTCTGCACTGTCTCGGCGTCGTCGCCGAAGATCGCGACGAGCACGGTGACGGTCACCGGGAACGCGACGGCGAGGATCAGCAACACGAAGTGCACGCGCACCGTGCGCAGCTTGAGCCACTCGCTGCGGAGGGTGAGGATCACGGCGTCACCGCCTGGGTGCGGTATTCCTGTTCGGCAGCCGTCGCCGTGAGGAACGCGTCCTCGAGCGATTCGGTGCGCACCGTCAGCTCGTGCAGGACGAACTGGTGGCTCGCTGCCAGCTCGCCGACCGACTCGACCGGCATGTCGTACACCTGGGCTGCGTTGGCGGCCGCACCGGGCTCGTCGAGGCGCCGCGCCTTGCCGCCGGCGGAGCCGATGGCCGCCACGAGCTGATCGATCTGCGGGCTCCGCACATGCACCCATTTCGTCGAGTGCCGATCGATGAAGTCGCCGACCGAGCACTGTTCGATCAACCGGCCCCGGCCGATCACGACCAGATCCTGTGCCATCAGCGCCATCTCCGACAGGAGGTGGCTGCTGACGAGCACGGTCTTCCCCAGTTGCGCGAAGTGGACGAGGATGTCGCGGATCCAGCGGATGCCCTCCGGGTCGAGCCCGTTGGCCGGCTCGTCGAGGATCACCGTGTGCGGATCGCCGAGCATCACGCCGGCGAGACCGAGCCGCTGGCGCATGCCGAGCGAGTACCCCTTGACCCGGCGCTTGGCGACGTCGGTCAGGCCGACGAGCTGCAGTACCTCTTCCACGCGACCCCGCGGGATCCCGTTCGACGCGGCGAGCCAGCGGAGGTGGTTCCGCGCCGTCCGCCCGGGGTGCACGTAGCCGGCGTCGAGCAGGCTCCCGACCTCGTGCAATGGCTTCGCGAGCGCGCTGTACTGCTTGCCGTCGAACGTCGCCGAACCTCGTTCGTAGCGGTCGAGGCCGAGCATGCACCGCATCGTCGTGCTCTTGCCCGACCCGTTGGGCCCCAGGAACCCGGTCACCCTGCCGGGCACGACGTCGAAGCTCAAGTCGTCGACGGCGACGATCCTTCCGAACCGCTTGGTCAGCCCTCGCACTTCGATCACGAGGGCGTATCACACCACGCAGAACCCCCAGAAACAACCAACCCCCTCCGTTGGGGGATGATGGAGGGATGAGCGAACCATTCTTCACCGACGTCGATGCGCCGATCGCCTTCGAAGGACCCGACAGCGACAACCCCCTGGCGTTTCGTTGGTACGACGCCGACCGCGTCGTCGCCGGCCGTCGAATGGAGGAACACCTGCGGTTCGCGGTGTGCTACTGGCACAGCTTCGCGTGGGACGGGTTCGACATCTTCGGGGCGGGCACGCTCGATCGCCCGTGGCATCCGGCGTTCAACCCGAGCGTCGACCCGATCGCCGCGGCGCGCCAGAAGATGGATGCCGCGTTCGAGTTCTTCACGAAGCTCGGCGTGCCGTTCTACTGCTTCCACGACCGCGACATCGCGCCCGAAGGCGCGTCATTCAAGGAGTCCGTGACGTTGCTCGACCAGATGGTCGATGCCGCCGCCGAGCACCAGGAACGCACCGGTGTGGAGCTGTTGTGGGGCACGGCCAACCTGTTCTCGAACCCGCGGTACCAGGCCGGTGCGGCGACGAACCCTGATCCCGAACTGTTCGCCTACGCGGCCGGCCAGGTCGCCCACTGCCTCGAAGCCACACACCGCCTGGGCGGTCACAACTACGTGTTGTGGGGTGGACGAGAGGGATACGAGACGCTGCTCAACACCGACATGCGGCGCGAGCTCGATCAGCTCGGCCGGTTCTTCGCGATGGTCGTCGAGCACAAGCACCACATCGGCTTCACCGGCACGATCCTCATCGAGCCGAAGCCGTTCGAGCCGACGAAGCATCAGTACGACTACGACGTCGCCGCCGTCCACGCCTTCCTCCAGCGCTACGACCTCGCCGAAGAGGTCAAGGTCAACATCGAGGTCAACCACGCCACGCTCGCCGGACACGATTTCGCCCACGAGATCGCGGCCGCGGTGAACGCAGGCATCTTCGGATCGATCGACGCCAACGCCGGCGACGACCGCCTCGGCTGGGACGTCGACCGCTTCCCGGTGTCCGTCGAGCAGATGACGCTCGGGATGATCGAGATCCTGCGCGCCGGTGGCTTCACGACCGGCGGATTGAACTTCGACGCCAAGCTGCGCCGCCAGTCGTCCGACCGCACGGACCTGTTCCACGCCCACATCGGCGGGATGGACACGATGGCCAAGGCGTTGCTCGCGGCCGACTCGATCCTCGCCAGCGGCGAGATCGACGCCGCCCGCACCGACCGCTACGCCGGCTGGGACGGCGACCTCGGCCGCTCGATCCTCGATGGGCCGGCCACGCTCAACAGCCTCCACGACCGAGCGATCGGCACCGGCGAGCCGACGCGTACGTCCGGCCACCAGGAGATGCTCGAGAACCTCGTCGCCCGCCACGTGGCGCGAGCCCGCTGAAAATCCCGAACTGTCTGCTTCAGATGACGCCACGGGCAATCTGAAGCAGACAGAACGGGGGTTGGGGCTCACAGGCGGAGGGCTTCGGCGGGGGCGAGGCGGGCGGCGCGGCCGGCGGGGAGGAGACCGGCCAGCAGCCCGACGACGAGCGCCGCGCCCACGCCGCCCGCGATCGCACCCGGTGGCATCGAGAACGGGACGTCCTGGGCACGCGCGTATCCAGCTGTCACCATCGAGCCGAGCAGGGCCCCACCGACACCACCGATCGAGGCGAGGATCGCGGCCTCGGTCAGGAACTGCAGCCGGATGTGGCGACGGGTCGCGCCGATCGCCCGGCGCACCCCGATCTCGGAGCGACGTTCGAGCACGGAGATGACCATCACGTTGGCGATGCCGATGCCACCGACGAGCAGCGCGACCCCGCCGAGCCCGAGCAGGAGTGCCGTGAGCTCGCGGTCGACGGCCGTGCGGGCCTCGAGTGCATCGGTCGGCCTCGACACTTCGACCTCGTTCGGCGCCAACGGGCTGACCGTCGCGGCGAGCACGTCGCGGACGGCGTTGACCGACTTCGGCGGGGTCCGCACGAAGATCGTCGAGACCTTGCCGTCCCAGTCGAGAAGCCTCTCAGCCGCGTCGCCGCCGATGAACACCGACGAGTCGAGGCTGCCGAGCAACGGCACCGGATCAAGGATGCCGACCACGGCGAACCACTGGTCGCCGATCCAGACCAGCGGCGATCCGGTCAGCGACGTGATGCCCAACCGGCGTGCCGCGGTGGCACCGAGCACGACGGTCGGTGTGTCCGAGAGCCCGTCGTCGAGCCAGCGGCCGGTCTCCACGGTCGCGCCCAGCGTGTCGAGCAGGTCGACTTCGGCAGTCATGACCGTGATCGCCCCGGTCTCCAGTTCGGAGATTCGATCCGTGCGCCGCACCGTGGCCGACACCTGAGCGACGGCTGCCGCCTGTTCGACCGGGCCGACCCGGCGCACCATGTCGGGTGCCTCCTCCGGCAGCTCGGCGTCCTCGCCGAAGAAGTCCTGCCCGGCGCGCACCTGGAGCAGGTTGGTGCCGAGGCGGTCGAGCTCAGCCAGCAGGTCGGCGCGACTCGAGTAGGAGATCCCGACGACCGACACCAGCGCCGCGATCCCGATCGCAATCCCGAGCGCCGTCAGCACCGTCCGGCCGGGCCGTGAGCGCATGCCCGTGAGTCCGAGCCGCGGCACATCACCGAACCGCAGCGTCATCGGGCGCGACACCTCTCTCGATCGGTTCCTTGGTCTCGATCGCCTCGATCGCGTTCTCGACCCGGCCGTCGCGGATGTGGATCACACGCGGCATCGCGGCGGCCACCTCGCGATCGTGGGTGATCACGACGACCGTCGCGCCGTCGGCGTGGAGCATGCGGAAGATGTCGAGGATCTCGGCACCGGTGACGGAGTCGAGGTTGCCGGTGGGCTCGTCG
>DATMDV010000449.1:0-4670 GCA_035557475.1 Ilumatobacteraceae bacterium | reverse complement strand
CTCATCGGCATCAGCTGACGGACCAGGGCCTTGATGCGAGTCTTGCGCTCCGCGATGTCCCGAGTCAGCCGGTCCGCGGCCCGAACCCGGCGCGCCAACGCGGCGGCCTCCACACCGGGAAGCTCCAGGGGCTGCACCCCGGCCGGGTTGAACAACGGGATCCGCGCCAGGGTGTCAGCGTCGATCCCGTTGGTCTTGGCGTGCTTGGACAGGTAGCGGCGCAGGTCCGCCGACTCCGCCGAGCTGACCCGATACACCAGGTGCCCGCGGCTGATGAAGAACACCGCGATCGGCAACCACGCCGGCCCGGTCGGTTCGATCACCACCTCCAACCGCGTCCCGGGCGCAGCGCCGTCCAACGCGGCCGCCTCGATCGCGGACAGGCTCGCCACCGTCGGCAACGCCTTCCGTTTCGTCACCGTCGCCCCTGAGCTGTCCAACACTCGCACCGCGTGCGCCGAGGCGATCCCGAGATCGATCCCGACCAACCGTCTGTCACCCACTGAGCCTCCTGTCGTTGTCGTTGCGCACCGGCCCGTCGGACAGCAACATCACCGATGGCCACGATCCCAAGGGAGACCCGAACCGCGGCTCCCACTCATGTGCTGTAAACGAGTCCGACCTCAACGAGTCGACCCACTTCCCTCATCCGGGGCGTCCGTGGCCGGGTCAAGTGCGACGATCAGATTGACGAGGCCGACTCCATCAATGAAGCCCCCTCAGCGCGGTTCTCAACGTCACCACCCGAACCAGCCGGGCCACACCATGCAACCCTTGGAGCCCGACCACGAGGTGGATCCCCGCGCCCGATGCTGGTTACATGAGCGGAAATCGAGAATTGATCGCGTCCGACGAGTGGGCCGCCGGGTGCGTCCGCTCAGCGAGGGCAGGGGGAACTCAAGGTCGCCGCGATGTCGAGCGTGGCGCAGGAGACCGCGCGGCCAACGTCGTCGGTGAAGTAGTTCGACGGCGGCATCCGGTACGAGCCGCTGACGGTCATCTCGTAGCTGTCGCCGCTGCGCCCGAGCACGGAGACCGTGACGCCGTGCACGGTGATCGTCGCACCGACGCCAACGACGTGGGTGTAGCTCTCCGATGCGCCAAGCGCTTGCCGCTGGCGACGCCCCGTGCTGATGCCACTGATTCCGCCACTTCGAGGAACCTGATCGATCATGTGGATCGCCACACCTTCGGCTTCGAGGAACCTGTCGCGGCCGACGCGAGGACGAGCCTCCAGCGTGAGCATGCTCCGCGGCTCCGACGGGTCCGGCAGGGCCACGAACTGCAGACCGTCCCGAGTGGGCGCGTCGAGCGTGTAGTTGACCGTGCCGGACGGGTGGATGGCCACCTGCTGCCCGTCGATCCACCCGCTCGCGAACCGGTTGAACGCCAACGTGTGCTGCGGTTCGCATGGCCACAACATGGAGCCGCCGCCGGGCGTTGGTTTGGTGCACCATCCGTCGTCGGGCTCACCACTCATGACGTCGACCCGGTTGTCGTACTCGTCGGCGACGCTGAGGTACGAGTGCGGCCAGTGCAACGTGTGGCCGAGCTCGTGCACGACCACCGATGGGTTGAGGTCGAGACCGGTCGCACCGCCACCCACCCACGCGCCTCGCCATGTGTGGTCGGGCGAGCCACCTTCGAGCACGCCGCGGTCGGACGCCCCCGTCCCCCAGATCAATCCTGGCGACGCCTGGCCTCCGCCGTACGAGCGAGTGTCGGTGAAGAGGACGTTGGTGTACGGGGCGGTGGTCAGCGCCTGCGCCTTGCGTTCACAGTCCCACGGACCTTCGGTGTTCGACAGCTGGATCCGGCCGAGTGCGGTGAACGTGGCCGTGTACCGCCCTCGCGACACCTCGGTGAAGTACGGCGCAACCGTGCTCTGGGCCCATGCCGCAACCTGCCCGGCATCGACGTCGACGTGCTCCAGGAAGGTGTACGGGATCGTCGTCGTGTCGGCAGGAACGTCGCACACCCAGACCGCGATGCGATCCTCGCCGACGGCACGATGGAGCGCCGGCCGGACCAGGAGGGCGGCGGTCGCCCCCTCGCTCGAGTGAGTCGGCGTGCTGGATGGACAGTTCGAACCCGTCGTGGCCGGGGCAGGACCTGTCAACCATCCGGCCACGTCGACGATCAGGTGGGTCGCGCCGGACGTGAAGAAGCACACCACGCCACCAGGGCCGACCCGTGTGATGACCGCGTTCGGGACGTTCTGACCGGCCACGAAGTTGAGGTTCGACGCGTTGGGCAGCGCCGTGCCGCGCGGGTGGACCGTGACGAAGCCGCCTTCGACCGCGTTGACGGCGGTGACGTTCAGCACCACCGCCGATGCATCGGCGGGGACGCCAACGCGGCCGGCGATCTGGAGCTGCACCGTCGTGTTGCGAGGTTGAACACCGCCGGCGGCGAACAACCCGTCCGCGGTGTTGCCCAGCGGTCGGGAGTCGAGGACCCGCTGTGGCGCCGCCAGTGGGTTGAACGAACCGGGGGCGAAGACGCCCGCCACGTCGACGATCAGGTGGATCGCACCGTAGGTGTAGAGGCACACCGTGCCGCCCGCCCCGACACGCGTCACCACCGCGTTCGGGATCGTGACGCCGGCGACATAGTTGAGGTTCGACGCGTTGGGGCGTGGCGCATCGCAGGGGAACACCGTGACGAAGCCGTCTTCCCGAGCCGCGTCCACGGTCACGTTCAGCACGACCGACGTCGCGGTGGGCGATACGCCGGCGCGGCCCGCGACCGGCAACTCGAGCGTGCTCCCGCCGGGTCGGACGTCGATGCCGGCGAACTGACCGTCGGCTGTCGCCGCGCCCGGTCGCGTGTCGAGCAACCGCTGCGGCGCCGCCAACGGGCTGAACGCGTCCGGTGCCAATACTCCGGAGACATCGACGATCAGATGCGTCGCGCCGTACGTGTACAGACAGACCGTGCCGCCGGGCCCGAGCCTCGTCACCACGGTGTTGGGGATCGTCTGCCCGCTCCGGTAGTTGAGGTTCGACGCGTTGGGCCGCGGCGCGTCGCACGGGTGCACAGTGACGAAGCCGTCGTCCCGGGCGGCGTCGACCGTCACGTTCAGCACGACCGACGTCGCGGTGGGCGACACGCCGGCGCGGCCGGCGACCGGCAACTCGAGCGTGCTCCCGGCGGGTCGGACGTCGATGCCGGCGAACTGACCGTCGGCTGTCGCCGCGCCCGGTCGCGTGTCGAGCAACCGCTGCGGCGCCGCCAACGCCTCGAACGCGCCGCTGGTTTGGGCCACCGCTCCGCCCATTGGTTGGGCGACGGCGACGATCGTCGGGAGCACGATTGCCACAACTGTCGCCAACGCCCGCCGCATCGTCCCGCCCACTGTTGATCCTTTCGAGGGCGGCCCGTCGCCTGCCGTCGTCCGGCATCGCAGCCGGAGGCGGGAGCGTAGTTGGGCCATCACACGCCGTCGATTCGCCCGGACCGCGCGCGCGGGATCACGCCCCGCGTTCGACTCGTGGAACGTCCGTCACGCCGGCCGACCGCCGGTCATCCGGACCCGACGGGCTGCACGTGGCCCTCGGTCGAGCTGGTGAGCGGCGCCGGGTCGGCGACCGCGCCACGCATCCGCCAGGTCGGACCCGCGAGCGTGACGCCGATCGCGACCAGAGTCACCATCGCCGCCGCGCTCACGCCATAGGCGACCGCGCGTCCGAAGTGCTCGTACAGCACGCCCGTCACGACCGCCGTCACCCCGGCCGTCAGCGTCTGCGCCCCGCCGAGCACGCCCTGGGCGCCCGCTTGGCGTTCGGCGGGGGCGGTCACGCCGACCGCCACACCGGTGCTCGACACCGTGAAGCCGTCGTTCACGGCATGGAACATGGCGACGACGAATATCGCGCCCGCGCTCGGCATCAGCCCGTAGAGGAACATGCAGGTCGCCCCGACGAGCAATCCGAACGTGCCGAGCCGGAACGGGCCGACGCGCTGCGAGAGCCGGCCGCCCGCCGCGCCGAACAGGATCAGCGGCAGCGCGAACAACGTGATGCCGAGGTTCGACATCCATTCACTCGCATCGATGTCGTCGAGCACGACCGCCCACAGCGCGTCGAACGCGCCGATCATCAGGAATACCGCCGAGCCAAGGGCAACGGCACCGGCGAAGGGACGGATCCGCAGGAGGTCGAGCGCGAATCGCTGCTCGGGTGGCTCGACCGTCTCGTGCACGTGCACCCGGGCGACGAACGGCAACGCGATCGCGGTGGCGGCGGCGATGACGAGGAACGGGGCCGGGATGCCGAGCGGCCCGACGAGCGCGGCCGAGACCGCCGGACCGAGCGCGAACCCACCGACGTCGGCCGCGAGCAGCCGGCCGAGGTTCTGGCCGAGCCGTTCGGGTTCGGCGAGGATCACGATGCGGCGGATCGCCGGGGCCGCCATCCCGATCCCGATTCCCATCACCAGGCGCCCGATGAAGAGCGGCACGAACGCGGTCGAGACAGCCATCATGATCAGCCCGACGCCGTTGAGACCGACGCCGACGAGCACCAGCTGACGGGCGTGACCACGATCGGCGCGCGGGGCGATCAGGATCTGTGAGAAGAACCCCGCGAAGAACCCGATGCCGATGATGGCGCCCAGCAACGACTCGCTGATGCCGTACTCGTCGCGGTAGTCGTCGAGCATCGTGAACA
>DATMDV010000448.1:0-21595 GCA_035557475.1 Ilumatobacteraceae bacterium | reverse complement strand
TCGTGACCGCCGCCGGCGAGCGCCACTTCTCGACCGGCGCCGATGTCGGTGCCGTCGCGTCGCGCGGTGGCGTGTCGGCGAGCAAGGGTCCGCTCACCGACGAGGTCCATTGGTCGCCGCGCCAGAACCGGGTCTGGAAGCCCACCGTCACGGCCGTGAACGGAATGGTCGCCGGCGCCGGCTTCCACTTCGTGGTCGACGCCGACATCATCGTCGCCGCCGACCACGCGGTGTTCCTCGACACGCACGTCAACGTCGGCATGGTCGGCGCGATCGAGAACATCGGGCTCGCCAAGCGGCTCCCCCTCGGATCGGCATTGCGGATGACGCTGTGCGGCAAGAAGTTCCGCATGCCGGCCGAGCGGGCCTACCAACTCGGCCTCGTCGACGAGCTCGTGCCGGCCGACAAGTTGATGGAGACCGCCGACGAGATCGCCCACCAGATCGCCGCCAACTCGCCGGCCGCCGTGCAGCTGTCGATGCAGGCGATCTGGGGATCGCTCGAGATGCCGTACACCCAGTCGATGGAGTACGGCTGGGCACTCCTGCGGATGCACTGGGACCACCCCGACTTCAAGGAGGGGCCGCGCGCGTTCGCCGAGAAGCGCGATCCCGTGTGGTACGAGGAGCCCACCGACGAGGGCCACACAGCTTGAACCCGACGCTCGCACCCGAGGAGGAGGCCTTTCGCCAGGAAGTGGTGGCGTTCCTCGCCGACCACGGCCCGGTCGACGGGTTCTTCTTCCACGAGGGCGAGCACGACATCGCCGTGCGAAAGCTGTACCGCGCGCTCGGCGAGCGCGGTTGGTTGTCGCTCGCGTGGCCGGTCGAGGTCGGTGGCCGTGGGCTGCCGCCGGTGTACGAGTTCCTGCTGTGGGACGAGATGGCGTACGCCCGGGCGGCGCGCCCGCCACTCGGCTCGGGGATCGTGGCCAAGACGATCATCCGCTACGGCACCGACGAGCAGCGCCAGCGGTTCCTCCCGGGACTTCGCGCCGGGACGACGTTCTTCTCGCTCGGCTACTCCGAGCCCGAGGCCGGCTCCGACCTCGGCGGCGTTCGGACGCGAGCCGAGTTGTGCGGCGACCGTTACGTGCTGAACGGCGAGAAGCGCTGGACATCGGGCGGTCACCGCGCCGACTACCTGTGGGTGCTCTGCCGGACGGGGACGACAGAGAGCCACACCCGCGGCCTCACCCTGCTGATCGTCGATCGCCGAGCTCCCGGCGTGACGATCTCGCCGATTCCGGCGCTCGACGGCGAGCGCTTCAACGAGGTCCGGTTCGACGACGTCGAGGTCCCCGTCGAGAACCGCGTCGGTGACCAGGACGGGGCGTGGACGTTGATGGTCGAGTCGTTGGCGACGGAACGCCATGTGCAGTTCAGCCCGAAGCGCGTGCAGCGCGACTTCGAGGACCTGGTGGCCTTGGTGGTGAGCCAGAAGCTCGACGCCGACCCGGCGATCCGGCACCGACTCGCCGGCCTCGCCACCGAGCTCGCCGAGGTGAAGGCCCTGTCGTTGCTCCTCCTCGACGCCGTCCAGCACGACCGGGCGGGCGTCGTCGAGGCAGCGTGCAACAAGCTGGCCGGCAGCGAGCTGTGCCAGCGGATCGCGCGGACCGCCGTCGACGTGTGCGGGCCGGAGGCGCTCGTGCGGGGGACGATGACGGAGTTCCTGTGGCGCCAGTCGATCTCGGAGACGATCGGTGGAGGTACTTCGGAGGTGATGCGCGGGGTCGTGGCGCGCGTCGGACTCGGTCTCGTGGCCAAGCAATGAGCATCGCGTCATGACCGGGGTGTCGACGCTGGCGGAACCGCCGATCACATCCCCGTTGTCGAACACCGCGACGCCGCAGGCCGAGTTCCAGCTCACCCGGAGGTTGGGTGGCACGAACCGCTGGCCACTCATCCTGCTCACGACGATCTACGCCCTGAACGTCGCCGACCAGTACGTCGTGCCGACCGTGTTCCCGCTGTTGAAGCAGGAGTTCGGCCTGTCCGACAGCTCCCTCGGCGTGCTCTCGGGCAGCTACGTCATCGTCGTCATGATCTTCTCGATCCCGTTCGGCTACATCGCCGACCGGTGGCGCCGCACCCGCATCATCTCGTGGGGGACGGCGGCGTGGGGCGCGACGATGATCTTCACCGGGGTGACGTGGAACTACGGCAGCCTGCTGGTCGGTCGGATGTCGCTCGGCGCGTGGGACCCGTGCGACAACCCCACATCGCAGTCGCTGCTCGCCGACTACTACCCCACCGTGCAGCGCTCGAAGGTGATGAGCGTCTACCAGGTCGGCCAGTTGCTCGGCATCTTCCTCGTGCCCATCGCAGCGGCGATGGCCGCGACATGGGGATGGCGGTCGGCGTTCTACTTCCTCGCCATCCCGGCGTTCGTCGTCGCCATCCTCGCCCGCCGCCTCCCCGAGCCCGTGCGCGGCCAGCAGGACCGGATGCGCCTCGGTCTCGAAGCGACAAAGGTGCGGTCGTCGTACGACACGATGCCGTGGCGCGAGGCCTATCGCCAGATCCTCCATTGCCGGACGTTCGTGCTCGCCACCGTGTCGTCGGGCGTTGGCTCGCTGTTCTTCGGAAGCATCGGCACGTGGTCGCCGACGTTCTTCGTGCGCTACCACGACATGACCCTCGCCCAGGCCGCCGGTGCGTTGAGCCTGCTGGCACTCGGTGGACTGACCGGCGCGCTGCTGTCGGGATGGGTTGCGGACTACCTCACCTACCGGGGCTTGCGGGCCGGCCGGGTCCTCGTCGGTGCGGTCGCGCGGCTGATCGCCCTTCCGCTGTTCGTGCTCACGTTCACGCTCAACAACACGCCGGTGATGCTCGTGATGTTCACGCTTGCCTCGATGTGTCTGATCGCCCCGCAGGCGCCCCTGAACGCCGCACGCGCCGACGTGTTGCATCCGCGGCTGCGCGGTCGCGGCACGGCTCTCGACATCGTCGTGCAGAGCCTGTGTGCGGCGGTGGCTCCTGTGCTCGTGGGCGTCCTCGCCGATCGCTACGAGCTGCGGACGGCGTTCTTGATCGTGGTGCCGCTGATGGGGCTGTCGGGCCTGATCCTGCTGCTCGCCACCGCGACCTACATCCGCGAGGAGCGCAAACTGCGCCGCGTCGTGCGCGCCGAGTCGGTCGGTGATGCGCACCACGGCGACGACGATCCGGACGACGACCCGAGCGACGGACCGATCGACGGCGAGACCGTCGGCGCCGCCGCGCTGCGGCTGGCGAGGACGGCGCCGACCGTCGAGCAAGGCGGCGACCTGCTCGTCGTCGAGGACCTCGACGTCGCCTACGGTCCGATCCAGATCCTGTTCGGGACATCGATGCAGATCCCCGCCGGCGGCGTCCACGCCCTGCTCGGCCGCAACGGTGTCGGCAAGACCACGCTGTTGAACAGCATCGCCGGCCTCGTCGAGGGTCGCGCCGGGCGGATCATCTACGACGGCCTCGAGCTCACGGGCGTCCCACCCGAACAACGGGTCAGGCTCGGGATCACGCTGATGTCAGGCGGGCAGTCGATCTTCCCGACCCTGTCGGTCGAGGAGAACCTGTGGATGGGGGTGTTCCCGTTCCACGAGCATCGAGAACTCGTGCAGGAACGGCTCGATGCCGTCCTCGACATCTTCCCCGCGCTCCGCAACCGCCTGCGGCAGAGCGGCGGCACGTTGTCGGGGGGCGAGCAACAGATGGTGGCCCTCGGCCGCTCGTTGATGGCCGGACCGCGACTCCTGCTGCTCGACGAGCTGTCGATCGGCCTCGCCCCCGTCGTGACCCGCGAGTTGTTCGACGTCGTCGGACGCATCCGCGAGTTGGGCACGACCGTCGTGATCGTCGAGCAGTCGGTGCCGAACGCGCTCGCCGTGGCCGACACCGTGATGTTCATGGAGAAAGGCGAGGTCGTGCACCTCGGCGACGCATCCGACCTGGGCGACGGGGCGGCCCTCGTCCAGATGATGATGGGCGGGACCGACACATGAGCGACGACGTGCGGACCCCTCCCGACGACGACAGCACGATCGTCGATCACGTCGATGACGTGGATCACGACGTCGACCGGTGGCGGACGGCGTTCCACGCGTTCGTCATCATCGGCATGATCCTCGCCGCCGTGCTCGGGATCCGCGAGGTGATCGACGAGCCGATCGTCCGCCTGTCCGACGTGCGGTCGACTCGCGACGAGGGCACCGCGCCACGCGCCCAGGTGCTCGCCCGGAACCATTCGGCGACCACGACCTACTGCATCGAGATCACGTTCGAGGCCATCGACGGCGACGGGCTCAGCCTCGAGTCGGTCGTCGCCGAGCCGACGACGGGAGGCCCGTCGCTGCGTCCGGGACAGAGCTCGAACTTCGCCGCCGTGTTCGAGAACTTGACCGAGATCGAGATCCGGGAGGATCTCGACGACTTCCTCGCGTTCGTGACCGACCGCACGGAGTGCTGAGCGGTCGCACGCTGCTGATCCGGCGGCGGTCGCAGTGCTCGTTGTCCGGTCGCACGCTCGTTATCCGACGGCTTGCGAGTGGATATTAGAAGAGTATACTCTTCGATGTTGACACAACGTCACAAGGGGGATCCATGACACGGAGACGGAATCGACTGGCGTGCGCACTCGCGATCGTGGGGCTCGTCGCCGGCGCAAGCGCCTGCGGGGACGATGACGACGACGCCACTGACTCGACCGACGCACCCGACGCGACGTCGCCGCCGACGAATCCGCCCGAGGAGACGACCGCACCCACAGAGCCGCCGGAGGCGACGACTGCACCCACCGAGGCGCCGGACGAGACGACCGCTGCCACCGAGCCCGAGGTCACGCAGACGATCAATCTCGGCGTGGCGTGGGCCGACCTGTCGGCGTTCGTGAGCGTCAATCCCGCGTATGGCACGGGCGACCCCGAGGAGCAGGCGCTCGCCGTGCTCGACGGCTGGCGGCGTGATGGCCTGCTCCCCGTCAACGGGGTCGACGTCGAGTTCGTTACGGCCGGCTACAGCGCGATCGACAGCGATCAGAAGCTGGCGGTCTGCCAGCAGTTCGGCACCGAGGGCGAGATCTTCGCTGTCATCGGCGGGCGCGACTTCGGCGCCGGAGCCGAATGCCTCGCAACGCGGTTCCAGATCCCCGTGATCGACACCAACCAGGCACCCGCCAGCGTCTACGAGCTGACCGCGCCGTACATGTTCACGTTGAAGCCCAGCGACACCGAGATCACGACGGCGTTCGGCAACTGGGCGGTCGGCAACGGCTCGCTCGACGGCAAGAAGGTCGCCATCTTCTGGGAGTCGCAGTTCGCCGACGCGACCAACGCCTTCAAGACGATCCTCACCGACGCCGGGGTCGAGATCGTCTCCGAGCTCGAGAGCGGCGGCCAGGGTTCGGTCGGTGGCGACCAGGACACTCTCGCGGCCCAGAAGTTCGCCGCCGATGGCGCCGATCTCGTCGTCTTCCTCGTCGGGTCGTCGAGCATGGTGAACTTCATGGCGGCCGCGGCCGAGCAGGGGTACGCGCCGGAGTACGTCGACACCGACTGGGCGTCGCACCTGAGCGACGTGGCCGCCGGGGCATACGACCAGGAGCAGTGGGCCGGCACCAAGGCGCTGGCGTCGGTGACGGCCGGCGATCTCGCCACCGGCCTCAACGATGCCGCCGAGTCGTGCCTCAGCAACTACGAGGAGTTCTCCGGTGTCACGATCGAGCGCACGGCGCCCGAGACGTCGGGTGAGTTCACCAACATCTTGATCACATGTGACCTGGCCGCGGTGTTCCTCGAAGGGCTGCGCCTCGCCACCGCCGACGGCGGCGAGCTGACCCAGGACTCGTTCATCGCCGGTGTCGAGCAGATCCAGGATCTGCGCGGCGCCTACTGGGACACGCTCAGCTTTGGCCCCGACGACCACACCGGTGCGGCCACCGCCCGTGAGATCGAATGGGACACTGCCTGCCCGTGCTGGACGCCGACCGGCGACTGGGGTCCGTTGTCGGACTATCTGAGCTGAGCCCGCTCCCATACGGCCCGAACACGGTTGCCGCGCTCCTCGCCGCTCAGGCGGGGAGGCGGCCGCACCAGGACGCCCTGGTCGATCGACGCCGGCGTCTGACCTACCGCCAACTCGACACGTTGGTCGCCGAGGTCGCGAGCGGGTTCGATGGGTTGGGCATCGAACCGGGTGACCGCATCGCGGTGTCGATGCCGAACTCGTGCGACACCGTGGTCGCCTTCCTCGGTTGCATGCGTGTCGGGGCCGTCTTCGTCGGCGTCCATCCCGGCCTCGCCGCGCGGGAGAAGGCCGTGCTCGTCGCCGACGCGCGGGCCGACCTCGTCGTCACGACGGACGCGCTCACCGGATCGTTCGGCGTCCCGTCGATTCGGGCCGGCGTCGTCGCGGTCGACCTCGATGGGGATGGCATCGCCGCCCTCGCCGGCCCGACCCGCCAGCACCGGCAGCCGCCCGACCCGCTGGCGCCGGCGGCGCTCGCCTACACGAGCGGCACGACGGGCACACCGAAGGGCGTCATCCACGATCAACACCACATCCTCCTCCCCGCCGGAGTGATCGTGCACGACCGCATGGGCGGCCGGGCCGAGCGGGTCGGCGTGCACCTCCCGCTCACGACGCTCAACGTCGAGATCCTCGGACCGGTCCTCGCCCTCGTCGGAGGTGGCACGTGCATCTGCATCGAAGGACACGAGCCGGGCGCGCTCGCCGACGTGATCGCCCGTGAGCACGTCGAGCACATGTCCACCTCCCCCGCCGTCGTCCACGACCTCGTGGAGCATCCCGACGTCACCCGCGCCCACCTCGCCGGCGTTCGGCTCGGCGTCGGTGGGGTGGCGTGCCCGGAGCGCCTGCGCGCCGCGTACCGCGAGCGGTTCGGTCGCGACTTCACCACCGGCTACGGCCTCACCGAGGCGCCCACGTCGGTGACCCAGGAGACCGAACGGGTCCCGCATCGCAGCGGCGCGTCCGGCACGGCGATGGCTCATGTCGCGATCGAGATCGTGGGCGATGACGGCGATGCGGTCGCCGTCGGAACGCCCGGCGAGATCACCGTGGTCGCATCTCGAACCGGGCCGTGGGCGGACTGCTGGCGCGGGATGCACGGCTACCACGAACGCCCGGACGACACAGCACGCGCGCTCGCCGGCGGTCGACTCCACACCGGTGACACCGGCTGGGTTGACGCGGACGGCTATCTCCACGTCGCCGATCGGCGATCCGAGGTGATCAACCGGGGCGGATCGAAGATCTCGCCGGCCGAGGTCGAGCGGGTCTTGCGCGAGCATCCCGATGTCGCTGATTGCGTCGTGCTGGGTCGCCCAGACGCGCGGCTCGGTGAGTCGGTGGTCGCGGGCATCGAGGTGCGAGCCGGACGTGAGGTGTCGGCCGCCGACCTTGCCGAGCACTGTGCTCGATCACTGGCTCGCTACAAAGTCCCCGGCGAGATCGCGCTGGTGGCGCGGTTGCCGCGCAACCCGATGGGCAAGGTCGTGCGCGACGCCGTGCTCGAACTGTTCGCAACACACCCGGACGGTCAGGTGGGCGCAGGAGCGTTCGTCGACCGTGCGCCGGGGGCGACGCCCACAGGTTCGGATCCGCGATCGAGTCCGGCGGCCGACGAGCCCAAGTAGACCTCCGCCACCTCAGCGTTGGTGTCGAGCACCGACGGCGGCCCCTCGGCGATCACGACACCAGCGGCGAGCACGTAGAGCCGCTCGACGAGATCGCGCATCATGGGAACGTCGTGGTCGATCACGATGATCGTCGCGCCGAGGTAGTCGCGGACATCGTGGATGACACGCGTGAACGACGCGATCTCACGCGGCGTGAACCCAGCCGTCGGCTCATCGAGCAGGAGCACGTCCGGCTCGAGGGCGATCACACAACCGAGCTCGGCCAGGCGCCGTAGACCGGTCGGGAGCTGCGAGACGGGACGGTGCGCGAACGGTCCGAGCCCGAGCAGGTCGAGGATCTCTGCGGCCCGCGCGCATCGCCGCCGCTCACCGGCGACGGCGGGTGGCCAGCACGCCATCGTCGGCACGAGGAACGACGGTTGGCGGTGCTCGAGTGAGACCGCCACCGACTCGAGCGTCGTCAGGTCACCGAACAGGTTCGCCTGCTGGTACGTGCGCCCGAGACCGAGCCGGGCTCGCCGGTGTGACGGCAGGGCGGTGACATCGCGGCCGTTGAACCGCACCGTGCCCTCCGCCGGGCGGAGGTTGCCGCTCAACACGTCGAACAGCGTCGTCTTGCCGGCCCCGTTGGGTCCCATGAGACCGAGGATCTCGCCGCGCTCGGCCACGACGGACACGCGGCGCAGCGCGTGCAGGCCGCCGAAGCGCACACTGACGTCCTCGGCGGCGATCGGCGCCGGCGCGGACACGTCGGCGGACGTTCGCGTCGCGGGTCCGGCGGCGGATCGTTCGCGAACGGTCACCGCGGCGAGCGACGATTCGAGCCGCGACGCATCCACCGCCTCGACGCCGGCGCCGGCGACGTCGCGACCGGTGAGCCGAGCGACGAGACGATCGCGCAGGCTGAACACCACCGACGCCAGCCCACCGGGCAGCAACAGCAGCACCAGCACCACCGCGAAGCCCGACGAGAGCAGCGCGTACTCGTCGCCCAAGAGGCGCGGGATCCCGATGATCCACAGCGAGCCGAGCACGGCTCCGGTGATCG
Organism: Ilumatobacteraceae bacterium; assembly: GCA_035557475.1. GTDB lineage: Bacteria > Actinomycetota > Acidimicrobiia > Acidimicrobiales > Ilumatobacteraceae > JALOLG01. The sequence continues at coordinate 12,901 of DATMDV010000448.1, read as the reverse complement.
ACGTGATCCCGCCGAACACGACCGTGACGACCAGCGCCAGCGACTGGGCCGGACCGAACGTCGAGCCCGGCGAGTTCGAGAAGTTGATCAGCAACCCGCCGTACAGGAAGCCGGCGAGCGAGGCGATCGCACCCGACACGGCGAACGCCGTGAGCTTCACACGGCGGGGCGACAGCGACAGGCTCGCCGCCGACCGCTCGTTGTCGCGCACGGCGATCATCGCCCGCCCCGGTCCGGACCGCCGCAGCCGGTACACCATCACCGACACCAGCACGAGGACGGCCAGGCACAGCCAGTAGTACGGCGCCTCCTCGTTGAAGTCGACGCCGAGGAACTCCGGGCGGGGCAGCTGCATCGACGTACCGGTGGTCGGCGACTCGTGGACCAACCAGTCCTGGAAGAACAGCCAGCTGCTCGTCGCCAACGCGAAGCCGAGCGTCGCGACCGACAGGAACAAGCCTCCCATGCGCAACGCCGGAAGCCCGATGACGGTGGCGATCACGGCGCCGATGACGACGACGATCGCGGCGCCGAACAGGTGTGGCACGCCGGCCTGATACAGCCGGCCGCCCACCGCCGCGCCGATGCCCACGAACGCGTACTGGCCGAGCGACACGTGACCGGCGTATCCGGTGAGCACCACGAGTGAGAGCCCCATGAGGGCGGTGAGCACGATCGTCGTGAGCGTCACCTGCGACGACGGCCGCACGCTCAGCGGCGCGAGGACGGCGAGCGCCAGCACGACCGCGAGCGCGAGCCCGCGGGCGATGCGCACCTTCGTCTTGCGGGCGAGATCGGGGACGAGTGGCCGGATCGCGGTCGTGAACGTCCAGCCGACCTCGTCGGTGCGACGCGACGCGCGACCGAGCGCCGGGCGCACGAGCATGCTGGCGAGGATCAGTCCGGCGAGCACGACCTCGAGCACGCCGCCCACCGGGTAGTTCCAGATGATCAACGCCTCGACGATGCCGATGCCGATGCCGCCGGCGAACGCACCCCAGATGCTGCGCAGCCCGCCGACCATCGCCGCGCCGAGTGCCCGCAACAGCAGCGCCGGGCCGAGCGCGACTGACAGCGTCAACGGCCGCGTCGCGCCCGCGAGGACGGCACCGATGCCGGCGAACAGGCCGGCGATCGCCCAGATGTTGAACGACACGCGTCCGATCGGCACGCCCGCCAGGCGGGCCGCGTTGCTGTTCTCGGCTGACGCCCGGCTCGCCTTACCCAGCGGGCTGCGCTCGAGGTAGAGGCTGAGGGCGATGATGCACGCCGGCGCGGCGACGAGGATGAGCAACTGCCCGGGCCCGAGGACGAGCGAGCCGATCGTCAGCCGCCAGTCGAACGGTACGGGGAACGCCTTGCCCGTGAGGTCGCCGCCGCGCGGGATCAGCAGGTTGATCCCGAAGAACGCCTGGGCGAGGCCGATCGTGGCGACGAGCATCGTGAGGCGCGGCCCCCGCGACATCGGCCGGATGACGAACGCCTCGACCATGCCACCGAGCAGCATCGAGCCGGCGAGGGCGAGCGGGAGCGCCAGCCAGTACGGCCACCCGTTGCTGATCACGAGGACCGGGATCAGCACCGCGGGCAGCGCGCCCATCTCGCCCGCCGAGAAGTTGAGAACACGCGTCGTGCGGTAGACGAGTGTGAGGCCGACGGCGATGAGGCTGTAGGTGAGACCGGTGATCAGCCCGAGGATCACCACGTTCGTGGGGATCTCGAAGTCGATCCCCGGGATTGTCACCGTTGCGAGCACCCAGGTCCCCGTCCTGTTGTCCCCGACAATCGTGCCGAGTACCTTATTTAGCACACTGTATTCGACGGTGCGGTCGCGCCGCCAGCTACGGTCAACCCGGAAAAGGAGTCCGCCACATGCGTCTGGATGGCAAGGTCGCGATCGTCACGGGTGCCGCCCGCGGCCTCGGTCGAGCGTACGCCAAGAGCCTCGCCGACGATGGCGCCTCGGTCGTGGTCGCGGACGTGTTGAAGGACGAAGTGCGCGAGACCGCCGACGAACTGGTGGCCGGCGGGGCGCGCGCCGTGCCCGCCGTCGTCGACGTCACCGACGCCGCCGAGACCACCGCCCTCGCGGCCGCTGCGATCGACGCGTTCGGCCGTGTCGACGTGCTCGTGAACAACGCCGGTGTCTGGGGCGACCTCGAGCGCGTACCACTCATGGAGATCGACCCGAACTACTGGGACTTCGTGATGGCGGTCAACGTGCGCGGCCCGTTGCTCTGCGCGCGTGCCGTCGCCCCGGCCATGATCGAGCAGGGCAGCGGGCGCATCATCAACATCTCGTCGATGGGGGCCTACATGGTCGCCGGCGTCTACGGCGTCTCGAAGCTGGCCCTCAACCAGCTCACGTATGCGCTCGCCAGCGAGCTCGGCCCGTCCGGGATCACCGTCAACGCCATCGCTCCGGGACCGATCGACAACGAGGCGACCCGCCGCCAGGTCCCCGCCGCCGGGATGGACAAGATGCTCGCCGGCACGCTCGTGAAACGGCTCGGCAGCGCCGACGACATCTACGGGATGATCCGCTACCTCGCCAGTGACGAGGCGAGCTTCGTGACCGGCCAGACGTATCTCGTCAACGGCGGCTACAACACGCGCCTGTGAACGGTCAGCTGCAGACAGGAGCGTCGACATGATCACGACCGGCGGTGAAGCCGTCGTGGCCGCCCTCGAGGCACTCGGTGTGCGGCACGTGTTCGGGATCGTCAGCGTCCACAACCTGCCGATCGTCGATGCGATCGGGCGCTCCGCACAGGTCCGTTTCGTCGAGACCCGCCACGAGCAGGGCGCCGCGCACTGCGCCGACGGTTACGCGAGGGCAACCGGCGAGCTCGGCGTCGCGCTCACCAGCACCGGGCCGGGTGCGGCGAACGCGATGGGCGGGCTGCTCGAGGCGAACCACGCGTCGTCGAGGGTGCTGATGATCACTGGGCAGTCCGAGACACGCTGGTACGGCAAGGGCCGCAGCACCATCCACGAGACCGACCAGCAGCTCGACATGCTCCGCACCGTCACCCGGCATTGCGCGCACGTCGAGCACCACAGCGACATCTACGCGGCGATCCTTCGAGCCGCCCGCGACATCTGCAGTGGACGCCCACGTCCCGGCGCGGTCGAGATCCCGGTCGACCTGCAATACGCGAAGGGTGAGCTCGAGCCGGTTGCAGTGCGACCGCCGGTGCGCCCGAGCCCCGACGCGGCGCTCGTCGGACGCGCCGGCGAGCTGCTCGCCGCGGCCGGCCGCCCGCTGATCTGGGCCGGTGGCGGAGTGGTGTCGGCCGGTGCCGCCGGCCCGGTGGTCGAGCTCGCCGAGCGGCTCGGCGCGCCCGTGCTCACTTCGGTCGAAGGCCGCGGCGCGATCCCCGAGGATCATCCCCTCGCGCTCGGAGCCAACGGCGACCTGAGCGCGTTCGACCAGGTGATCGCCGACGCCGACGTGGTGCTGGCCGTCGGGACACGGTTCCAACTCGCGAGCAACCTCCAGATCGGCCTGTCGATCCCGGGCACGTTGATCCACATCGACGCCGACCCGGGCGTGATCGATCGCTTCCACCCGGTCGATCTCGGCATCCGCGCCGATGCCGAGATCGGGCTCACGGCGCTCCTCGGCGATCTCGGGGGCCGCGACGTCCGCGGCGCCGAATCCCCTTACGTCGAACGGGCGACGGCCGCCCGCGAGCAGGTCATCGCCGACGGGCTCTCGGCGATGGGCGACGACCACGCCAGCATCATGCAGACGGTCCGCGACAACATCGGGCGGGATGCGATCGTCGTCAAGGACTCGACAGTCGCCGGGATCGTCTGGGCGAACCGCCACCTCCAGGTGTACGAGCCGCGCACGTCGATGCGTCCCGTGTCGGCTGCGATCGGCCCCGGGCTCCCGTTGGCGATCGGCGCCAGCGTCGGCACCGGCCGGCGCACCGTCCTGATCCAGGGCGACGGTGGCTTCATGCTGAGCATCGGCGAGTTGGCGACCGCCGTGCAGGAACGGCTGCCCATCATCACCTGCGTGTTCAACGATCGCGGCTATGGCATCTTGCGCTACATCCAAGACACCGCGTTCGCGGGTCGACGAACCGCGGTCGACCTCCACACGCCCGACTTCGCCGCCCTCGCCCGCTCGATGGGGATGGCGTCGGCCGCGGTGTCGTCGGCGGACGAGTTCGCGACCGCCTTCTCGGAGGCGGTGGCCACCGACGAGCCGTGGCTCATCGACATCGATCTCACCGCACTCGCACCGATGCGCATCGTGCCGCAATCGCCGTCGCAACGGGGGCGACGGGCTCGCTGACGATGTCGGCCCGACGCGTCAGAGCATTGCGAGGCGCGGATCGGTCTCGTCGACCGGCAGCCGCAACGTGCGGAGCACGCGCGACACGCACGAGTAGTACGAGGCCGTCAGCACGAGCTCGATGATCTCCCCCGGCTCGTACCGGGCAGCCAACGCCGCCCATGTCTCGTCGCCGACTTCGAGCTCGCCGGTGAGCTCGTCGGTCATCGCCAGCACCTCGCGCTCCTCGGGGGAGAACAGCTCGCTCGTGCGCCAGGAACCCAGGGCCGCGAGCTTGCCGTCGTCGATGCCGTGATGCACAGCCATGTCCCAGTGCGCCAGCCACTCGTACGTCGCCCGTGTGAGCTGCGCGACGCGCATGATGATCAACTCGCGCAGCCCGCGCGACGTCACCGACTCGTTGCGCAGCGGCCACGCCATCCCGACCCACGCGGCGAGCATCGCCGGCGAGTTGCCGAGTGTGCGGTACAGCGTCGGCACGTCGCGGCCATGGTCGCGGAACACATCGAACACCGCCGCCAGTTGGGCGTCGGTGGCGTCGGCCGGAACGAGCGGCAGGCGGGGTTCGGGAGCGCTCACAGCATCCGCAGGTAGCGCTCGGCGTTGCCGGAGAACAGCTTGCGCAACGTGTCGTCGCTCAGGCCCGACCAGCCGAGCACGGTGTCGGGCGACTTCGGGAACGCGCACTGGTCGTGCGGGTAGTCGGACTGGTACATGATCGCGTCGTCGCCCATGACCTCGATGATGCTGCGCACCGTGGCCTCGCCCTCATACAGCTCGACGCCGCAGAAGATGCGGCCCTGCTCCGCATAGCCGAGCGGCGTGTTCTGGATCGAGGGCAGCGACGGGTGCAGGTAGCTGGCCTGGCCTTCGAGGCGGACCAGCCACGAGGGCAACCACCCGCCGCTGCACTCGGCGAAACCGATGCGCAGGTTCGGGAACTGGTCGAGCAACCCCGACAGGATCACGTAGCCGAGCAGCCGTTGCGCGCCCCACGGATGGGCGGCCGCGCGGGCCAGCGCGACGTGGCCCCAGACGTCGCGGTAGCCAGGGAAGTACGGGGGCTCGTAGAAGAACGAGTGGTGGAGCAGGGGCAGGTCGGCCTCGCCCATCGCCGCCCAGATCGGGTGCAGGTCTGGGTCGTCGACCGGCATCCCCTCGGGGAGCACGACGGTCACCGAGGCGACACAACGCTCACCGGCCAGGGCCCGGATCTGCTCGGCCGCCCACGGCGGGTCGACGCCGGGCGCCAGGATCGTCGCCTTCAACCGGTCGGGGTCGGCCGAGCAGTAGTCGACGATGTAGCGGTGGTACGACGCGTACAGCTCGAGGGCGAGGCTGTCGTCGATTGCGGTGATGGCGGTCGAGAACGTGCCGGGGATGATGAGGTCGACGTCGCGACCCTCGCGGTCCATGTCCTTGAGCCGCCCGGCGGCATTGCGCTGGCTGACGTCGGGCTCCGGCTCCTCCACGCGGTTGCTCCCGATCGCGCCCTTGAGCGCCGGCGCGCCACCCCGTTCGGCCTCCCCCGCGTCGGCCTTCTCACCCATCTTCCGCTTGTACGGATACGGGCTGATGCTGAGCCCGATGCCGTCGCGGAACGGCCGCTCGTACGGCTCGAGCTCGGCCCGCCGAGCCAGCAAAGCCGCACTGCCATACTCGTACAGGACATCCACCGTCGGCCCGACGTGGGTGTCGGTGTCGATGATCCGATAGCCGTTGCGCATGAGCCCTCCGTGTGCGACGTCTCTATTTAGCATACTCTAATATTCGATGCCGGAGGCGATCCAAGACCCCGGAGGCGATCCAAGAGAGGTGCCGAGCGGTGCTCGAGAAGCTTGATGGTGCAGTCGTCGTGGTGGCCGGAGCGAGCTCCGGGCTCGGCCTGGCGACGGCGAAGGCGGCCCACGCCGCGGGGGCCGATGTCGTCATCGTCGCCCGCAACCCCGAACGGCTCGAAGCCGCCCGCGACGCGGTGGGCGGCAACACGCGCGGTCGGGCGCTCGACGCGGCCGACGCTGACGCGGTGGAGGCACTCTTCGACGAGCTCGGCCACGTCGACCACGTGGCGTCGTTCACCGGCGAGCAACCGGCCGCCACCGTTGCCGACACGACGCACGAGCTCTACCAACGTGCCCTCGACGCCCGGGTCTGGGCGGCCCGCAACCTGTGCGCCGCGGGAGCACCGCGCATGAGCGAGGGTGGATCGTTCACGTTCTGCTCGGGCATCTCGGCGTGGCGTCCCCGTCCCAACCGCGCTGCCGGCGCCGCGGCCACCGCGGCGCTCGAGTCCTTCGCCCGCGGGATGGCGGTCGAGCTGGCCCCGTTGCGGGTGAACACCGTCTGTCCGGGCTCGTTCGACACGCCGGTCCTCGATCGCGCGTTCGGCGCCGGCAAGGAGGCGGCGTTGCGGCCGTACTTGTCGGCCCTCCCGCTCGGCCGGCTCGGGCAGCCCGACGAGCTCGCCCACGCGGTGCTGTTCCTCATGACCAACGGCTACGTCACGGGCACCGTGCTGCACGTCGACGGCGGATCGCTGCTGATCTGACATGAGCAGCGAAACCGTTCACACCGTCGATGGGCCATCCGGCCCGATCCCCGTCCCGAGTGGCGACCTGCTCATCGGCGATGCGTGGGAGCCTTCGGCTTCCGGCGACCGGCGCGAGAACCTGAACCCGGCGACCGGCGCGCCGCTGTCGAGCGTGGCGATGGCGAACCCGGACGACGTCGGCCGGGCGGTCGACGCCGCCATCGACGAGTTCGACGCCTGGCGCGCTTGGCCGGCCCAGCGCCGGCGCGACGTGCTCCTCACGCTCGCCCGCCTGCTCGACGCCAATGACGCCGACCTCGGGGTCCTGCGCTCGCTCGAGACCGGCGCCCCGCTCAAGCGCAAGCGGGGCAGCTCGCTGGCAGCCGAGTGGACGCGGTACTACGCCGGGTGGGTCGACAAGATCGAGGGCGTGACGTCGGCTCCCTACTCGAGCCCGTCGCTCAGCTACACGCTCCCCGAGCCGTACGGCGTCGTCGCCGTGCTGACGCCGTGGAACGGCGGCATCGTGTCGTCGGCGATGAAGGTCGCCCCCGCCCTCGCCGCCGGCAACTGCGTCGTGCTGAAGCCGGCCGAGCTGGCACCGCTCGGTCCGCTGCGCTTCGCCGAGCTGTGCCTCGAAGCGGGCCTGCCGCCCGGCGTGCTCAACGTCGTGCCGGGCGGTCCCGACGCGGGGGCCGCGCTCGTCTCCGACTCTCGCGTCGCCAAGGTCAGCTTCACGGGTGGCGGGCTGACCGCCCGGCGGATCATGGCGGCCGCCGCCGCCAATCTCACTCCGGTCGTGCTCGAGCTCGGCGGGAAGTCGGCCGACCTCGTCTTCGACGACGCCGACCTCGACCTCGCCGCCGTCACCGTGATCCAGACCGCGCTCGCCAACACCAGCGGGCAGGGGTGCGTCCTGCCGACGCGGTTGCTCGTGCATCACGCGATCTACGACGAGATGGCGTCGCGCGTCACGACGATGGCGAACGCGCTGCACGTGGGCGGTCCGTTCGAGGACGGCGTCCAGATGGGCCCGGTGATCGACGAGGCGAACTGCGCGCGCATCCTGGCGATGATCGACCAGGCCGAACAGAGTGGCGCCGGCACGCTGCTCACGGGTGGTCGCCGGTTGGAGGGGGCACTGGCGAACGGGTTCTTCGTGGCGCCGACGGTGTTCGGCGACGTCGACAACGAGAGCGAGCTGGCCCAGCGCGAGATCTTCGGTCCAGTGCTCTCGATGATCCGGTTCACCGATGAGGACGACGCGGTGCGCATCGCCAACGGCTCCGAGTACGGGCTCGGCGGGCTCGTGTTCACCCGCGACCTCGAGCGCGCCCTGCGGCTGTCGTCGCGGCTCGAAGCCGGCTACGTCGGCGTCAACGCCTTCCCGCCGATGCCGCCGAACGCTCCGTTCGGTGGCGTCAAGCAGAGCGGCTTCGGACGCGAGGGCGGGCGCGAGGGCCTGACCGAGTTCCTACGGACGAAGAACGTGTACATCGGGATGCCCGCGTGACCGCTCCCGGGTTGCTCGACGGCATCCGGGTCCTCGAGGTCGCGGTGCTGTTCAACGGCGACGTCCTCGGGCAGCACCTCGCCGACCTCGGTGCCGACGTCGTGAAGATCGAGTCGCCGGGACGCGGCGACTACCTCCGCGACATGCTCGGCCAGATCGGTCCCCACCAGAGCCCGGCCCACCTGCAGGTGAACCGGAACAAGCGCAGCATCACCCTCGACGTACGTGGCGACGCCGGGCGCGAGGTGTTCTGGCGACTGCTCGACACCGCCGACGTCTTCGTCGACGGACTCCTCGCCGGATCCTGCGACCGGATGGGCATCGGTTACGAGGCGCAGCGCCAACGCAAACCGGCGATCATCTACTGCCATTGCTCCGGGTTCGGCGCGACCGGTCCGTACGCCGCGGTCCCGACCCACGGGCAGATGATGAATGCCCTCGCCGGATCGATCTCACTGGCGACCGACGACGAAGGATTCGTCCGCGTCACCCCGAACGAGGAGCTGATGTCGGGCACGAGTGGTGGCGGCGACGGAACCGCCGCCGCTGCCGTCCACGCCGCGCTCCGCACGGCTGCCGCCCTTGTACGGCGCGACCGCACGGGGATGGGCGCCTACCTCGACGCCGCCGGGGCCGACGCCGTGATCGCCCAGGGCTGGATCGGCGCCGTGTACGGCTGGAACGAGCACCGCCTCACCGACCGCCGCGGCCTGCGACCGGCGGGCACACCACCCCAGAGCAGCGCCCGCTACCAGTACTACGCGACCGCCGACGAGCGGTTCGTCCTGTTCTGTGCGATCGAGCACAAGTTCTGGCAGCGGTTCTGTGCCGAAGTCGGGCGACCCGAGCTGACCGGCGAGGCGGCCGCCGACGGCAGCCCGATCGAGTTCGCCCACGGTGACGGCGGGCTACGTCACACGCTCCAGGCGATCTTCCGCTCGCGCACGCAGGCCGAGTGGGTGCAGCTCGCGATCGCCGCCGACATCCCGATCGGGCCGGCGCACCAGGGTGTCGGCGCATTGCGCGACGATCCCCATCTCGCATCGCGACAGATCCTGCTCGAGTCCGACCATCCGCAGGCGGGCGCGTTCACCTACGTCGGCTCGCCGGTGATCGTCGACGGCGAACCGTTCCGCGTCCGGCGTCCCGCACCCGCCCTCGGCGAGCACAGCCGCGAGCTGCTCGACGAGCTCGGCTACGACGCCGACGCGATCGAGCGGCTGCGCACCGACGGAGTCGTGTGATCGTGGTCGGAGTCGTGTGATCGTGGCCGGGATCGCCGATCTGGGGCCGCACCATCCGGCGGTCTGGGCCGACCGAGGTCCCGAACGTGTCGCGGCCGTGCTCCACGCGGGCATCCCTGGCGGTGGGACGGTTGCGACGATCACGTACGCGGAGCTCGCCGAGCGGTCGGCGCAACTCGTGCGCGCCCTCCACCGGCGCGGACTCGGCGCTGGCGACCACCTGGCGATCATGTGCACGAACCGGATCGAGATGCTCGTCACGTGCTGGGCGGCGCTGCGGTCAGGTATGTACTGCACGCCGATCTCGACCTGGCTCACGGCGCACGAGTGCACCTACATCGCGACCGACTCTGGGGCCAAGGCCCTCGTCGCAGCCGCCGAGCTCGGTGACGTTGCCCGCGACGTGGCGGACCGCGCCGGGATCACGGTTCGCGTCGCGGTCGGCGGCGCGATAGCCGGCTTCGAGCCGTGGTACGGCGTGCTCGCCGCCGAGTCCGGCGACTTGCTCGACGACGAGCCGGAGGGGTCGGTGATGTTCTACTCGTCGGGGACGACGGGCCGCCCGAAGGGTGTCCGCAAGCCGCTGTCGGGGCGGGTCGCCGGGAGCAGCAACCCACTCGCCGCGTTCGTGCCGCTCACCGGCCTCGGCGAGGACACGGTGTACCTCTCCCCCGCCCCGCTCTACCACGCCGCCCCGCTCGGGTGGTCGCTCGGCACGCTGCGGATGGGTGGCACCGTGGTGCTGCTCCCCGGCTTCGAGCCGGAGCTCGTGCTCGCCGCGATCGCCGAGCAGCAGGTGACGCTGGCCCAGTTCGTCCCGACGATGCTCACCCGGTTGCTCCGCCTCGATCGAGCGACTCGGGACAAGTACGACCGGTCGAGCCTGCGGGTCGTGCTCCACGCCGCGGCACCGTGCCCGCGTCACGTCAAGGCCGCCGCGATCGAGTGGCTCGGCCCGATCGTGCACGAGTACTACTCGGGCACCGAGGGCAGCGGGATCACGTACATCACGTCCGAGGACTGGCTCGACCATCCGGGCAGTGTCGGCCGCCCACTCGTCGGCGACTTGCACATCACGGATGAGAGCGGGACTGCGGTCGGGCCCGGAACGGAGGGCACGATCTGGTTCGGTGGCGGCGAGCGCTACGAGTACCACGGCGACCCCGGCGCCACGGCGGCCCGCCGGCACTCGAACGGGTGGACCACACTCGACGACGTCGGCTACGTCGACGCCGACGGCTACCTGTACCTCACCGATCGACGGGCGCACATGATCGTCAGCGGTGGCGTCAACATCTCGCCACGCGAGATCGAAGACGTCCTGTCGACCCACCCAGCAGTCGACGACGTCGCCGTGCTCGGCGTCCCCCACGAGGAGCACGGCGAGGCGGTCAAGGCGGTCGTGACGCTCGTCGCCGGGAACGCCACGGCCGGTCCGGATCTCGCCGACGAGCTCATCGCCCACTGCCGCGGTGCGTTGGCCGGGTACAAATGCCCGCGATCGATCGACTTCGTCGACGAGTTGCCCCGCCTGCCGACCGGCAAGCTCGCCACGCGTCTGCTGCGCGACCGCTACTGGCACGGACACGAGACCCGGATCGTCTGATGGGCCTGCTCGACGGCAAGGTCGCGATCGTCACCGGTGCCGGCGGCGGGATCGGGACCGCGACGGCGCTACTGCTGGCCGGGCATGGCACCGATGTCGTCAGCGTCGACGTGAACGGCGACGCGGCGCGGCAGACCGCCGCCGCGGTGGAGGCTGTGGGACGCGGCGCGCTCGCCCTCGAAATCGACCTCGCCGACGTCACAGCCGGCCCGCAAATCGTCCGCGACACGCTCGAGCAGTTCGGGCAGATCGACATCATCGTCAACAACGCCGCCACCGGCACCCGCCAGAACTACCCCGCCATCACGGCTGACGCGTGGGACCGTGTGATCGCTGTGAACCTCCGAACGCCGTTCCTGCTGGTCCAGGCGGCATCCGGGGCGATGATCGACCGTGGGCAGGGCGGACGCATCGTCAACGTCTCGTCGGCCGCCGGCTTCCGCGCCACGATGACCGATCCGGTCTACTCGGCGTCGAAGGCCGGACTCGACGCCGTCACCCGCAGCCTCGCCGCCGCGCTCGGACCGCACGACATCAACGTGAACGCGGTCGCCCCCGGCTTGACCTCGAGCCCGATGGGCCGCCGGCTCGGCGACGACGCCACCATGCAGGCCGCCGTCGAGGAGGGCCCTTTGGCGAACCTGCTCCGCCGTGTCTCGACGCCAGGCGACGTGGCCGAGGTGATCGTGTTCCTCTGCCTCCCCGCGTCGCGCCAGCTGACCGGCCAGACCATCCACACCAGCGCCGGGAACGTCGTCTGAGCTCCCAGACGCGACTTGCCAACCGGACACTGGTTCATCTAGGAGTACGGCATGGCAAACGAGGGTGACTACGAACCGAGCGCGCTCGGCTGGGTGCGCGATCAGGTCGAGGAGTACGAGGCGTCCGGGGGCACCAAGGCGAACACGCTGCGCGACACCGGCATCCCGGTGATCATCGTGACGATGAAGGGCGCCAAGAGCGGCAAGGTCCGCAAGATCGCCCTCATGCGCGTCGAGCACGAGGGCGAGTACGCGCTCGTAGCGTCGTACGGCGGAGCCCCCACGCACCCGGTCTGGTATCACAACCTGAAGGCCTATCCCGACGCCGTTCAGGTCCAGGACGGCCCGGAACCGTTCGACGCCACGGTCCGCGAGACCGAAGGCGACGAGCGCGCCGCCTGGTGGGAGCGGGCGGTCGCCGTGTTCCCCAACTACGCCGAGTACCAGGCCAAGACCGACCGCCAGATCCCGGTGCTCATCGCCAGCCCGCGCTGAACCGGCCGCGAGCGAGGCGCGTGACCGGGCGCGTTCGAGCGCTTGTCGCCGAACTCCTCTGCTGTGGCGGCGTTGATCTGGCGGCGTAGTCAGTGGATTTCGGTGCCGTCGGGTCGGTAGGTGTGCCAGAAGCCGTGTTGGTCGCGGTGGATGCGGTAGCCGGAGTTCTTCAACCGGTTGTGCCGTCCGCACACCGGCGCCCCGTTGGCACCGTCGGTATGTCCGTGTCGGCCCCATTCGGTGAGGTGGTCGGCTTGACACGATCGGATCGGTGCCGCGCAGCCGTTGACGACGCAGCGGCTGGATTGCAACAGGACGGCTTGGCGGGCGTTGCCGGTGAACAGTCGTCGCCGGCGTCCCATGTTGATCACCACCCCCGCCGAATCGACCACCACCCGACGGACCTGACCCCAGATCATCGCCGCCACAACATCGGACGCTGG
>DATMDV010000447.1:0-2746 GCA_035557475.1 Ilumatobacteraceae bacterium | reverse complement strand
GGCGGACCGCCACCGGCGAGCAGGAACATCGGCAGGAACAGCAGCAACCCGACGCCCTGCGCAGCCCGGGCGTTGGGCAGCAGCGTGCCGAGCAGTACGCCGATGCTGATGAACGCCAGCGACCCGGCGACGATGCCGATGGCCGTTCGGGTCGGGTCTTCGACGCCGGGGAGCCCGTACGCCAGCGCCGCCGTGGCGAGCAGGATCACGGCACCGATCACGACGAACACGGCGCCGATCACGAACTCGCTGACCGGGAACGACCATCGCGGGAATCCGGCGGCGTCGAAGCGACGCAGTACGCCCGCCTCGCGGTACGAGGCGATGTGGACGGGAAGCATGATCAGCCCGACGGCGGCGATCACGACGCCGAAGTAGGCGGCGATGTAGTAGTCGCTCGGCAGGGCACCTTCGAAGGCGGGATCGTCGTCGTCGAAGACGCCGCCGAGCACGAGCACGGTGATCACGGGGAACGCGAACACGAAGGCCAGCACGAGCGGCTCGCGCAGCAGGAGCCGCAGCTCGGATGTGAGGAGTCGGCGGGTCACGTTCATGCTACTGACGACCTTTCCGGTGTACCAGGGCCGATGAGCTCGAGGACGGCGTCCTCGAGCGACGGCTCGTCGACGTGGAGGTCGTCGGGAACCGGCGTGCGACGCGCCCGGCTCTGTTCGACCAGATGGGCACCGACGTGGGCGAGCATCCGGCGGTCGCCGCGTAGCTCGACGTGGTCGCCGGAGAGCCCCACGGAGCGGACGCCGCAGATCGAACGGAGGTCGGCGGCGTCGGCCTCGGAGTCCGTGAACGTCATTCCCACACCAGGACCGTGCTGCTCGACGAGCTCTGACGGCGAGCCGTGCGCCACCAGGCCCCCGTGGCGCATCACCACGACCCGGTCGCAGAGGATCTCCGCCTCGTCGGTGAAGTGGGTGACGAGCACGACGGTCGTCCCCCGGTCGCGGATCCGCTTGACGAGATCCCACACGACCCGCCTCGCCGACGGATCGAGCCCCTGCGTGAGCTCGTCGAGGAACACGATCTCGGGCTCGTTGACGAGCGCCAGGGCGATGAACAGCCGCTGCCGCTGGCCGCCCGACAGTGAGCCGAACGACTTGTCCCACAGCTCCTCGAGCCCCCACTCCGCCACCGCCCCCTTCGACACTCGGCGGTCGGCGAACAGCTTCACGGCCTCACTGACGCGCATCCGCTCGGGCAGGTTCGAGTCCTGCAGCTGGCTGCCGACACGCGACGCGAGCGCGCTGCGTTCGCGGCGGGGGTCGCGCCCGAGGAGCCGCACCGAACCGGCGTCCGGACGCCGCAGCCCCTGGGCGCACTCGACCATCGTCGTCTTGCCGGCTCCGTTGAGCCCGAGGATCCCGAAGATCTCGCCTTCGCTGACCGACAGGTCGACGCCGTCCACGGCGACGACGTCGCCGTACCGTTTGCTGAGCTGCTGCACCTCGAGGATCGGCGTCGTCATGATGGCGACGTTACGGACGACGCGCGATCACGTCATCCGACGACGGTCCACTCGTCAGACCGGACCGGGGGGTGACGCGATGCCGTGCTGGTAGGCGTACACGATCGCACCCGCCCGGTCGCGAACGCCGAGCTTCGAGAAGATCGATCCGACGTGGCTCTTCACCGTGCCACCGCTGACATGCAGCGCATCGGCGATCTCGGCGTTGGTCGCGCCGTCGGCGATCAGCCGCAGCACGTCGTGCTCTCGGTCGGTGAGTTGCCCGGCTCGCTCCTGTTCACGCGCCTGCGGCAGCACCGTGGTGCGGTAGATCGCAAGCACACGCTGCGTGACCTGCGGATCGAGCCACGCGGCTCCACTCGCGACCGTTCGCACCGCCCTGATGAGGTCGGCCGCCGAGGAGTCCTTGAGCACGAAGCCGGCGGCGCCGGCGTCGATCGCCCCCCACAGCGTGTCGTCGTCGTCGAAGGTGGTGAGGATGAGCACCGGCGGACCGTCGACGTCGCGGATGCGTCGCGTCGCCTCGATGCCGTTCATGACCCGCATCCGGATGTCCATCACGACGACGTCCGGGTGCGTCGTCTCAACCGCTTCGAGCGCTTGCGCGCCGTCGGAACACTCGGCGACGATCGTCAGGTCGTCCTCGGATCCCAGGATGCGCTCCAGACCGGCGCGCACGAGCTCCTGGTCGTCGACGAGAACGATGCGGATCACGCTTCGGTGCCGGCGGTCTCGTTGAGCGATGGCAGGTCGGCCGACACCCGCCACCCGTCGCCGACCGGACCGGCGTGCACGGTGCCGCCGACCGATCGGGCTCGCTCCCTCATCCCGACCAGCCCGAAGCCACCGGATGACCCGGGCGCGGGCTGCCCGCCGCCGTGGTTGTCGACGAGGATCCGGCACGCTCCGTGCGCATCGTCGACATTGATCGTCACCACCGTCTCGGCCAACGGTGAGTGCTGCGAGACGTTCGCCATCGCCTCCTGGACGATCCGGTAGCCGGCCACCGAGCGCGACGCGTCGAGCGATGCAATCGGCCCGTCGACCTCGGCGCGAACGGAGATGCCAGCCGAGCGGTAGTCGGCGAGGAGCTGATCGAGGTCCTCGAGCGTCGGTGACGGTCCGCCTCGGTCGTCGGACGAGCTGCCGCGATTCTCGGTGCCGACACGGAGCATGCCGACCGTCCGCCGCACCTGGTTGAGGCTGTCGCGACCGACCCGTTCGGCGTCGGCGAGCGCGGCGTCGGCTTCGTCGGGGTCGCGCCGC
>DATMDV010000446.1:0-2031 GCA_035557475.1 Ilumatobacteraceae bacterium | reverse complement strand
GGCGTTGCTCGATGATCGTCACGAGGTACGGGACCAACTGCGCCAGCGCGCCCTCCGCGGTGTCGAGGTCGGCGATCGTCGCCGTCGGTTCGAGCGCCGCCGTGATGGCCTGGCTCCAGTCACGCAGCTCGTCGGAGCGTTCGATCGGCATGTCGAGCAGCTCGGAGATCACCCGGAACGGCACGGGGAACGCCAACTCGTCGATCAGCTCCATCGAGCCGCGGTCAGCCGCCCGGTCGAGCACCGTGTCGACCATCGACTGGATGCTCGGCCGCAGGCGCTCGATCGCCGTCGGCGTGAACGCCTTGCTGACGAGGCGGCGAAGCCGGGTGTGGTCGGGCGGATCGAGATTGAGGATCGTCTTCGCGCCGCGCGCCCGGCGGTCGCGCCGGCGCCTGGCGACCGGGTCGTCGCGCTCGAGCGCGTTGGCCTCGACGTCGCGGCTGAAGTCATTGCTGCGCAACGTGCGCGCCACGTCGTCGTAGCGGGTGACCACCACGGCGCGCCACGGCAGCCGGTAGGCCGGCGCCTCGGCGCGCAACCGGTCGTAGAAGGGATGCGGATCGCGCCGGAACTCCGGATCGGCCGGGTTCCAGATCGGGGAGTCGACGGCACTCACGAGGCCGTCTCGGACGATCGAATGGCAGGGTTCCACTCGTACGGTGCGACGTCGACGCCGGGCCAGATAACCCACTGCGCGCCATTGACCCGCTCGTGCACGGCGCGGACGACGACGTCGCCGACCTGTTCGGGCGTCATGATCTCGAGCCCCTGCTCGCGGATCGTCTGCTTGAGCTCCGCGGTGAGGATGTTGGTGTCGGTGAAGCCGGGGCAGATCGTGCTGATGCACACGTCGTGACCGGGACGCCGGTCGAGAGCGGTGGCCAACGACCTGACGAAGCCGACGACGGCGTGCTTGGTGAGCCCGTAGACCGGATCGAACTCGATCGGCACGAGCCCGGCCATCGACGCGGTCACGACGATGTCGCCGCGCCCGGCCTCGAACATCAGCGGGAGCAGCGCCCGCGTTCCGAAGACGACGCCGTCGACGTTGATCGACATGATCCGCCGATAGGCGGAATCCGACATCTCGATCACGGGGAACGCTTCGAGGTCGAATCCCTGCGGCTGGCCCGGCGCGTTGCCGGAGTTCGTGGAGACGCCGGCGTTGAGGAACGCGATGTCGAACGGTCCATTGGTCGCGACCACCCGGTCCCACGCGGCCGGATCGGCGACGTCGAGTTGCACGAACGCGGCGCCGAGCTCGTCGGCGAGGGAACGGCCGCCGTCTTCGTCGATGTCGCCGACGACGACGTCGGCGCCGTGCTCGACGAGACGACGAGCCGTCCCCTTCCCGATGCCGCTGGCGCCCCCCGTTACGAGCGCGCGCCGGCCATGGAGATCGAGTCGCCCGGCATCGCCCGCCATGGTCACTGGTCCGCCCAGTCCGTCTCGCGTCCGCCCGTGATCCCGGCGGCCGGGTCGAGACGGCCGGCAGCTCGATCGTCGGCGAACCGATCGAGCACCTGGCGCAGCTCGTCGGAGTCGGTGGCGTCGGCCCACTGGCGGGGGAGCGCCGGGAACTCGTACCCGTCGATGTCGCGATGTTCGACGGTCGCCTCCCGGCGGGCGAGGGCGGCGTCGATCATCGGCTGGAGGCGTTGCTGCTTGGCGGCACGGGCTGCGTCGTCGCGTTCGGCGAACTCGGGCAACACCTCGCGGCCGAAGAGCTCGATCGACTCCATGATGTGCCCGTGCTCGTTGCGCCCCGCCTGGAGCACGAATATCACCTGGTCGACGCCCGCCTCCTCGTAGCGGCGGAGGTACTCGACGGTCTGCGCCGGCGTGCCGATGCAGCCGCGCAGGCCGGTGGTGTCGCCGGCCGCCGCCTTGGCGCCGAGTCGCTCCTCCTTCACGGCCCGGGCGACGGCCTCGGGATCGAATCCCTGCGCACCGCGTCGCTGCTCGTACTCGGCCCACACGTTCGTGACGCCGGGCCGGTGGGTGCCGAAGACGTAGAAGTGGCCGAGG
>DATMDV010000445.1:0-2785 GCA_035557475.1 Ilumatobacteraceae bacterium | reverse complement strand
GACGACCAGCAGCACGCCGGTGATCGCGGTGAACAGCCCGGCGACCACCGCCGCGACCGCCCCGACGGCGGCGCGCTCGCCGGAGTGGCCGCGCGCCACCAACATCGCGGCGACGAGCATCGTGCCGGCGGCGATCGCCTTCGTCACGAGGTAGGCCGACACCTTCGTGCCCCAGGTCGCAGGGTGCGCCGTCGTGTAGGTCGTCCGCGCCACCACCTCGTCGGGGGAGTGATCGGCCATCGTGGTCGTGATCGTCGGGTGCCCGGGTGTGGTGTCGGCCCAGATCATCCCGTCCGGCGGGATGATCGTGAGCGTCGGGTCGAGCGCGGCTTGCGACACGCCGCGGTAGAAGACCTTCGGGTGGGTTCGCTGCTCCGGGGCCCGCACCGCGACCTGGTCGCGCGCCACGATCAGGCTGATCTCCGACGTCGGGTCGTCGAGGTCGCCGGTGATGATCGCGTGCGTCGGGCACACGGTCACGCAGGCGGGTTCCAGTCCGATCTCGACGCGGTGGTTGCAGAAGTTGCACTTGTGCGCGGTGTTCGTCTCGGGGTTGATGTAGATCGCGTCGTACGGGCAGGCGTTCATGCACGCCTTGCACCCGATGCAACGGCTGTCGTCGAAGTCGACGATGCCGTTCGGCGCCCGGTAGAGCGCCCGGGTCGGGCAGATCGAGATGCACGGCGCGTCGTCGCACTGGTTGCAGCGCATCACCGTGAACGCCCGTTCCGTGCCCGGGAACTCGCCGGTCTCGATGTACTTCACCCACGTCCGGTTGACCCCGAGTGGCACGTCGTGCTCGCTCTTGCATGCGACAGTGCACGCGTGACACCCGATGCAACTGTCACTGGCGAGTACGAAGCCGAGGCGTGTCATGGTCGTCGGAACCCGGCGGCGACCATAGCCTCGGCGTAAATGTACGGACGAACGGACGAAGTCCCGGGCAGCGCAAGCCTTCCGGCCTCCCGGTCGACCCGCCGGTCGACCCCTCGGTCGACCCTGGGGTCGACACTGCTCGCCGACGGTCTTGCCGGGGGGTCGGTGGCACTCGTGCTCATCCCGCAGGCGCTCGCCTATGCCGAGATCGCTGGGGTGCCGGCCCACATCGGGCTGTACGCGAGCGCCCTGCCTCTGATCGCGGCCGCCTTCTTCGCCTCGTCGCCGTACCTCCAGACGGGGCCGACGGCGCTCACCGCGCTGTTCGCGTTCGGTGCGCTGTCGCCCCTCGCCGAGGCCGGCACCCGCGAGTACATCCTGTTGGCGTCACTGCTGGCGCTGCTCGTCGGCGCCATCCGCCTCGCGCTCGGCATCGTCCGCCTCGGATCATTCGCCTACGTGATGTCCGAGCCCGTCGTTCTGGGGTTCACCGCCGGTGCCGCGATCCTGATCCTCGCGACACAGGTGCCGACGATGCTCGGCGTGTCGGGCACCGACGGGATCCTCGAGAACGCGTTCGATGCCGTGCGCGCGCCGGGCGACTGGAACCTCGACGCGGTCGCCGTCTCTGCGGTGACAATCGCCGTCGTGCTGCTCGGGCGACGGCTGCATCCGCTGTTCCCCGGCGTCCTCGTCGTGGTCGTCGGTGGCGTCGTGTGGAGCCGCATCACGGGGTACGACGGACGGATCGTCGGCGACCTCCCGCACCGGTTCCTCGATCCGTCGCTCGACCTCCCGTGGGGTCGTGTCGGGTCGCTGCTCGTTCCGGCGGCCGTGATCGCCTTCGTCGGGTTCGCCGAGCCGGCGTCGATCGCCCGAACCCTTGCCGCCCAGGACCGCCAACCGTGGAACGCCAGCCGCGACCTGACCGCCCAAGGCGTCGCCAACATCGTGTCGGGGCTCTCGGGTTCGTTCCCGATCGGCGGTTCGTTGGGCCGCAGCGCGCTCAACCGGATGGCCGGGGCGCGCACGCGATGGTCGGGGGCGTTCACCGGTCTCGTCGTGCTCGCCGCGCTGCCGTTGGCGTTCCTCGTCGAGCCGTTGCCGCAGGCGGTGTTGGGCGCCATCGTCGCCGTCGTCGTCTTCAAGCTGATACGGCTGGTCGCGATCGCCCGGCTGTGGACGATCTCACCGCTCCAGATGCTGATCGCGACCGGCACGCTGATCGCCACGTTGGCGACCGCACCGCGGATCGAGCGCGGCGTGCTGATCGGCGTCGCCCTGTCGGTCGTGACCCACCTCTACCGCGAGATGGATCTGTCACTCGTCGCCGCCGGCGAGGGCACCCGGGTCGTCATCGCGCCGCGGGGAGTGCTGTGGTTCGGCACCGCCCACAAGCTCGAAGGCATCGTCGTCAACGCGATCGCCGCCCACGACGACGTCGAGGTGCTCGAGATCGACCTGACGGGAATCGGGCGCCTCGACTACACGGGCGCCGAGGAACTGCGATCGCTGTGCGCCGACATCGAGACGGGCGGCGTCGTCGTGTCGGTCGTCGGCGTGCCAGCGCATGCACGACGCATCGCCGGCAAGACGCTCACCCGTTGGTGGCGGGAGGCGTCACCAGCGGGTTGATCGGGCCAGCGCGCGACCGATCCAGCGACCGGCATTAGTGTCCGCGCCGCGGATGGATCACAGCAGAGGGGGAACCGCCGTGCCACGTTGTGCTTTCGATCATCAGCGGCTGAAGCCGGAGCAAACAGCCGAGCTGGACGGCTACCTGGTGCATGTAGCGGAGGGTGGCGTACCAATCGAGCCCGTTCACGAGATCTTCGAAGGGCGACTGCTTGCCAAGAAGGACAAGCAGTGGAACCTGAAGACCGGGACGATTCCGGTGACGATCTCCTAC
>DATMDV010000444.1:0-3511 GCA_035557475.1 Ilumatobacteraceae bacterium | reverse complement strand
CGGTCGTCTCGGCGACGCGTTCTTCCCGATGAGCGCTTCGATCGACGCGCTGGGCGACATCGTCGCGATGATGCGCGCCGCGGCATCCGAAGCCGGCCGCGACCCCGACGCGATCGAGGTCTACACCGGAGCCATGGAGCGTCCCGGCGACGCCCTGTACGGCGCCGTCGAACGCCTCGTCGAACTGGGCGTCAGCCAGGCCGTGCTGCCCGCGTATTCACCCGACAAGCTGGCCGCGATCGGCCAAGACCTGGTCAGCCGGTTCGGGTGAGCGCTATTTGTTGAACCTGATGAGAGCTATTTCTTGAACTTGATGTCCACGTAGTGGAACGTCCCGTCCGCCAGTTTCAGCACGAACCGGCGACACGTGTTACTCCACGACGTCTGGGTCAGCCATCTGTAGGTGTAGGTCTGGGTGGCGGCACTGTAGGACAGGCCGCCGTTCGGGGTCGGGGTCGTGGGTTCGACCGCGTCCGTTGGGCGGATCGCGGCGCCGCAGGTGTACTGGATGGATCGTGGGTAGGCGGCCGCGAGGACGCCGAGGCCCTGGTCGCCGCCGAGCGTGAACTTGATGATCACCACGTCGCCGCCCTTGCCCTGGTTCTCACCCGGCGGTTGGCGGAGTTTGACGAAACCGTCGAACCTCCAGATCACGTTCACGGTCGCCGTATCCACTGCGGTCTGCCCGGCCCCGTCGGTCGCCTGAACGGCGATGGTCGGGCTCGACGGGGCGCTGCCTGGAGCCGCCGTGTAGGTCGCGCTCTGACCTGCCGTCTCGAACGTCCCGTTGTTGTCGAGGTCCCACGCGTATGTCAGTGCACCGCCCTCCGGGTCGGTCCCGGTCGCGGTGACGGTGACCGAGTCGCCTTCGACAACGGTGTACGGCCCGCCGGCATCAACCGATGGCGCCAGGCTCAGCTCGAGTCCGACGATGAACGGGTCGTGATCCGACGACCGATAGGCGTCGGGTTGGTACAGCCCGGGCGGGTTGAACTCGGTGTTGTAGTCGAGGATCAACGGCTCGTCGGCATTGATGTGCCAGATCGACATCCCGGTCACGTTGTCGAACAGACCGGGACCGGCGAGGGCATGGTCGAGCTCGCCCGAGAAGCCGTCGAACACGAAGCTGTAGCGATCGTCGTCCGCGACGAGCGACTCCGACAGTCCCGTGTACCCCGCGGCCTCGAGCACGTGGATCGGATCCTCCTCGGTGTAGGCGTTGAGATCGCCGATCACGAGTGGGTTGGGGACGTCGAGGCTGTCGAGCACGCCGGCCAGTGCCGTTGCCTGCAGGACACGCCGGTTGTTGAAGCAACTCTGGCCGTCTCCCAAGTCGGCGTCAGGATGGGGCGGGACCTCCGTTCCGCAGTTCTTGGACTTGAAGTGGTTGACCGTGAGCGTGAAGTCCTCGCTCCCGCCGACACGTTCGAAGGTCTGGATCAACGGCGGTCGGTCGAAGACGGGATCGGCCGAGGACGCCGCAGGTCCGACCGGCGTGACCGCCGCGGGTCGGTAGATCAGCGCGACCTTGATGGCGTCGGTGCCGAACGTGCCACCGAATGAGTTCGGCGGGTTCAGCACGGGTTCGGTGATGGCCGCGTAGGTGCCGGGAGCCGTCGCGTCGTTGAGGGCCGAGACCAGGTCGCCGACCGCGACGGCACCGTTGTTCTCGATCTCCATCAAGCCGACGACGTCGGCGTCGAGGCCGAGGAGGGCCTCGACCTCCTTGACCCGCTGCCGAGCGAACTCGGCGGCGCTGTCGGCGCCGCGGGCATCGTTCGAGCCGTTGTCGATGGTGGTGAAGTAGTTCAGCGTGTTGAAGCTCGCGACCCGGACGTCGCCACCGACGTCGGCGGGCGCCGAAGGACGGGGGTTGGTCCGCGCGAACGTGATGGGTTGTGTCGGCTGCACCCGGAAGTTGCCGAATCCGAAGCCGAGGACGCCGGTGATGCCGGTGGCGGTATCACCGAGGCGCAGGACGTCGGGGGTGAGGAACGGCACCGTCGGTGGGTTCTGCACGTTCGAGCCATCGTCGATGAGCAGCCGTCGGCGCTGGTTCTCGTCGGCGAGGGCGATCGCCGGTGCCCCCGGAGCGACGCGGTCGGTCGGTTGGAAGAGCCGCCCGTCGGAAGACACCGTGACCTCGCCGAAGCGGCCCAGCTGGAAGTGCTCGGTCGCGCTGAGCGCTTCCGGGAACGTGAGCACCATCGACTCGACCGGCTCGAACGTGACCCCCACGGGCCGCGGCAGGTCGTAACTCGTCGCCGTGATGGTGCCGGTGCCGCAGACGTCGACGACGGAGGCCGCGACTTGGGTCTGGCCGAACGACTCGCTGGCGGTACCGCTCACGAGGACCCGGTCGGCCACGGACACCGCCGCGCTCGACACGACGAAGATGCCCTCGGAGGACGCGGGATCGGCGTCCGGTGTGTCGTCCTGTACGTAGAAGCCGCCGAACTGGCCGGCGCCGTTGAGGTCGGCGGTGACGACACCTTCGACGCGAACGGTCGCCCCGGCCACCGGGGTGGACGTGCCGGTGCCCTGAACGCCGGCGATCTGGTGGGTCGGGGCCACGTCGCACCCCGAAGGCGGTGGCGGCGGCTCGCATGCGTCGCCGCATTGACGCGGGGTGGGAGCACCAACGCTGAAGTCAGCGCTGTTGTTGTCGGTGTCGGTGGCTCCACCAGCTGCCCGTATGGCGGCCGTGGTGTTGCTGAGCGTGGGCGTCGGGGCGGTCTCGGAGTCGTTCGCGGCAGCGCCGTAGCCGACGAAATCGCGCACGCCGGCGGCGGTGTCGCAATCGCTCCCGCACGCAAGCGCGCCGGACGAGGTGACGAGCGCGACCTTTCCACTGGTCCCGCTCATCGCGATCGTCCCCGTGGCGTCGGGAGTTGGAAGCGGCGTGGTCCCACCGGCCCCCTGCGCCTCCTGGACGAGGTAGTACGACCCCGCCGGCAAGGTGCCGCTGAGTGGGGTCTGCGCCCAGGTCGTGCCCGCCGAGCTGGCGTACTGCACTGTCCAGCCGTCGAGCGGCACCGCTTCCGTACCGCGGTTGTAGAGCTCGATGAAGTCGTTGGTGTAAGTCGCACCCGAGTTGCCGCCGCCCCCGTACACCTGGCTGATCACGACATCGGGAGAAACGGCCGAGCCGACTTCGACGACCGACAACGCGACGGCGCTGCTCGCGATCAGTGATGCGACGACAACGCTGATAACTCTTCTCATGACATCTCCTTGTCCCGCCCCACAACGTAGGAGCCGCGCATGAACGCGATCAGCACGCCGGGTGGCATCAACGTGAACACCCCGGAACGAACGTAGACCATCCGCGGCGCGGTGACCAGGGGCCTGACATCGAAGTCGAGCGTCTGTACCGTGGACCTCGTGACGACGTCGGCGGCCGTGGAGCGGCGCAAGCTGTGCGACCTGTTCGAAGAGCTCGGACCGGACGCCCCGACGTTGTGCGAGGGTTGGCAGACCGTCGACCTCGCGGCCCATCTCGTCGTGCGCG
>DATMDV010000443.1:0-3357 GCA_035557475.1 Ilumatobacteraceae bacterium | reverse complement strand
ACGTCGACCGTCTGCGTGCCGAGCGCGACCCGGTTCAGTGCGGCCTGATCGCCGTCCTGGCCGGACACCGGGATCTGACCGGCCAGGCCTTGGGCCTCGAGGGCGGCGACGACGCCACCGGCCATACCGTCGTTCTCGGAGAGCACGGCGTCGATCTCGTTGTTCTCGGCCGTGAGGACCTGCTCCATCGTGGCCTGGGCGAGCGCGGGGTCCCAGTTGTCGGTGTAGGTCTCGCTCACGATCTCGATCGCGCCCGACGCGACCGCTTCACCGATGACCGTCTCGTAGCCGTCGCGAAGGAAGTCGGCGTTGGCGTCGGCCGAGTTGCCCTTGACGATCACGTACCGGCCCTCGGGGA
This sequence comes from Ilumatobacteraceae bacterium, assembly GCA_035557475.1. GTDB lineage: Bacteria > Actinomycetota > Acidimicrobiia > Acidimicrobiales > Ilumatobacteraceae > JALOLG01. The sequence goes on along the minus strand of DATMDV010000443.1, from coordinate 2,999 downwards.
CGAGGTCGAAGACCGCCTGGGCCTCGAGCTCGCCGACCTTGACGTTGTCGAACGTGATGTAGAGCGCGCCCTCGTCCTCGATCAGACGGTCGTAGGCAATGACCGGCACGCCCTGCCCGATCGCCGCGGTCACGGCGGGCTTGACGGCCGTGCCGTCCTGGGCGAGGACGACGAGCGCATTGGCGCCCTGGGTGATCAGGTTCTCGATGTTGGAGAGCTGCGTCTCGGCCGACGACTTGGCGTCGTTCGAGATGTACGTGCCGCCACCGGCCTCGATGGCCGCCTTGAGCGCCGGCTCGTCCCACTTGGCCCAACGCTCTTCCTGGTAGTTGTTCCAGGAGACGCCGACCACACAGTCGCCGCCGGCTGCCGGGGTGGTGTCGCCGGCTGGCGTGGTGTCACCGGCAGGAGTTGTGTCTCCGGCAGGGGTGGTGTCGCCGGACTCTTCGTCATCGTCGCCGCAAGCGGCGACAACCAGCGCCGCCCCGACCACGACCGATACCAATCGTCGAACTCGCATCTTGTCTCCCCATCTGAACCATCTGAGTGGTGCGCCACGGTCGTCTTCGATCCGCGGGCACGAGCACTCTATCCCGCCGCTCTTCTCCGCCGGGTAATCCCCATCGTGCGCCGCGAACCGTCGGTCTTGGGCGGCGCGCCCACCGAATCCCCAGGTTTGTGTCACCGCGACCGGCGACCTTCGCCGATGTCGGTGACACAAACGGAGGGCCCCGCGGACGTCGTCAGGGGTCGGTGTCAGGGGGCAGGACGTCGACGTTGAGCCACCGACCACCGGTCGCCTGGCGGAGGACGAATGTCGTGGCGAACGGGGACGACACCTGATCCTTGAGGTCGCCGTCGGCGTCGTAGGTCTCCTCGGTGACCGTGCCGCGGGACTCGAGGCCGAGGCTCAGGCCGTCCTGCCTGCCGAAGGGCACGAGCAGGGTCACGTGGACGTCATCGATCTGGTACCGCTCGATGACGGTCGTGCCGGTCGCCACGGCATCGTCGAGTCGGGCCCGCATCTCGTCGAGCCGATCGCCGTGGTCGACGGCGGGGAGGATCGCGGGATCCGCCCGCAGCAGGGCTTGGTTCTCGAGCTCGAGGTTCTCGGCCAGGGTGAGCACGATCGCCTGGGCCCCCGATCCGACGATCTCGTGGTTCCAGTCGACGACACCCTGCTCGACGGTGATCGTCGGAAACGTCCCCGGGTCGACATTGTGGGGCACGCGGCCGAGAACGTCGTCGGCCCCAGCGACGACGATCCCGCGGGCAGGAGTTCCGGCGACGACGACAGCGGCCCCCACGACGACGGCCGCGGCACCGATCACCCCCATCCGAGCGACACGCGCCGGGATCTTGGGGCGAATCCCAGGGCCGGCCTCGCCGCCGGTGACGAGGCGCGTCACGTACCGGCCCAGATCGTCGTCGGCCGAGCCCGGTTCGGGGACCAGCCGCTCGACGAGGGGGCGAACCGCGCAGGCGATGACCAGGCCGCCGAGCAGGGCGACCTTGGTGCCGAACTCGTCGTCCTGGGGCGCCATCAGGAGCGTGCTGATCACCGCGACGAGCAGTCCGAACACCACCCGGCCGACACGCCCGGCCGGCACCGTCTTCGGGTCGGTGATCATGAAGAACAGGAAGATCAGCACTTCCGGGGAGGTGACGATCACTCGCCAGAAGTCGAACCCACACACGGGCGCGAACGCCCAGCGCGCCGTGATGCAGTGTCCCGAAGCGGCGAGCAGCCCGGTCCCGACCGCCAGCGCGATCCAGAACGTCGCCGCCGCGGCGAGGAGGTGCAGGCGCCGGGTGATCAGCAACCCACCCACCAGGATGACGGCGTACGCGATGATCATCCAGGTATTGAGGGGCGCCCACCAGAAGTCGAGCGGCTCGACCCGCGTGCTGCCGAGCAGGATGAACACGACGACCAACCCGATGTTCGACGGGTTGAAGACGTGGGTGCCGCGGTACCGGATGACGTACTTCGTCAGCAACGAGAGCCCGGCGACGCCGGCGAACACGTACCACTTGTGGGTGGTCCAGGGGTCGTCGAGCGGCGTGTCAGGCACGCGCAGGATGAGCGCGACGCCACTTCCCGTCAGCATCGCGCTGGCCGGCCACACGAACGCCCGGCTCCTGCGGAACGTCAGCGCCACCTCGAGGATCGCGCAGGTCAGGATCGCCGCCAGGATCTGCGGCACGCTGACCTGAAAGCGCAGCCCGACCTGGCCCAGGACGTGGATCGTGATGATCACGGCGGCCACGTTCAACCGCGGATCGCGGACGTTCGGCAGGATCACGGGGTACGTGCTCCCGCCGAGCGTGAGCGTCCGGCTGGTCACATCGTCTCCCGCAACGGCCTCGTTCGTCGGCCGCACTCTACGACCCGCTGGGGTCGATGTGGTTCAATCCGTCGGTGCCCGACGAGCCCGCCCTCGCGGCCCACGACGGGGCGCGCCGCACCTGGCGCTGGCGATCCCGATGGACCGTCGTGGCCACGCTCGCCGCGGTAGCGATCGTCGGCGTCGGGGTCGCGCTCGCGATGGTCGCCTGGCGCAGTGGCGGATCGGCTGCGAACGCCGGCGGGGTCCCACACTTCGTCGACGACACGACGACGGCGGGCATCGACCACACCTACGACGGGGAGTTCGAGTTCTTCGTCGGCGGTGGTGTGGCGGCGTTCGACTGCGACGACGACGGGCGCGCCGAGCTGTACTTCGCCGGGGGGAGCGAGCCGGCCGCGCTCTACCGCAACGAGAGCCCGTTGGGCGGTGCGCTCCACTTCTCCCGGCAGACGTCGCCGGTCACCGACTTGACGGCTGTCACCGGTGCGTACCCGCTCGACATCGACGGCGACGCGCACGTCGACCTCGCCGTCTTACGCCGCGGCGAGAACGTCGTCCTCAGGGGGCTGGGGGACTGCCGCTTCGAGGACGCGAACGAGCTGTTCGGCGTCGACGGCGGCGATGCCTGGACGGTTGCGTTCAGCGCGA
>DATMDV010000442.1:0-7235 GCA_035557475.1 Ilumatobacteraceae bacterium | reverse complement strand
ATCGAGGACCAAGTTGACAAGCGGCACCGCGGCGGTCGCACCAGTGTCGGTTGCGGCGGCGCGTTCGAAGATCGCGTACATCGCATCGAACCGTCGCTGCGCATCCGAGCGCGGCATCAACGAGTAACACGCCGCATCGCCGTGGCGGGCGACGGTGGTGTCCCAGTCGGCTGTGAACTCGGCGTCACAGAACCGCTCGAAGATCTCCTTCATCACGGCACCCTGCGCCAATCCACCCCGACCAGACACGTGGATCTCCTCGCCCACCTCGGCGATCCCGGCGGTGCGGCCTTCATGGGCTTGTTCGGCGCTGCGGTGGGCGCCGTCCAAGTCGGCCAGCATCTCCCACCGACGCACCGTGATCCGGAACTCATGATGCGACAGCTTCGTGGCGTTGGCGACCATCACCTCGGCGACATCGACCAGTTGTGTTCCGCAGCGCGGGTTGGCGAACGCCCGCCCCAACTCGTGGGCTTGGGCGACACCGATCTCACCACTCATCACCGCCTCCCGGAATCGGTCACAGCTGGCGATCATGTTGGCGGTGCGGATCCGATCGCGGCACTCGTTGTCGGACCAGCGTGCCAACGCCCGACACCAGCCATTCACGTTGTTGTGGCCATCTGCCCGGTGCACGTTGCGTTGGTCGACTTCGCCGATCACCGCGGCGAGCGCACCCTCGGTGCGCCGGCGTAGCTGTTCGAGGCGTTTGAACAACTCGGCGAGCTGGCGCCCGTCGAGGTCTTGCAAGGACTCGAGATCGACCAACTCGTCGATCTCGAGCGTCATGACACTCATCAGTTCCTCCGATCGAAGGGTTCGAAGATCGGGGGAAGTCGGCACCAACCAACCTAGACAGGGGGTGTGACATAGCTGCTGAGCAGGGAGTATGCGAAATCTCGAGCGCCGACCGGCGATACGTCTACGCGGAGGACGACGCGATCAGTGATTCGAGTGCTTGCACACCGGTGTCGGCGATCGCCGAGTCGTGCTCGTGACGGGCGCTCGCCACACCGATCGCGCCGACGGAGCGACCGTCGACCTTCAGCGCCGCACCGCCTCGGACGACGAAGGCGTCGCCGCGTCCGCTGATCGCCCGCCACAGCACGTCGTCCTGGGTGAGGCGCTTGTCGATGAACTCGTCGGTCGAGCGGTTGAGCCCCGACGCCGAGGCGGCCTTGCCCAAGGCGTGACGGATCGAGAGGGGTGACGCACCGTCGAGGCGGGCGAGGGCGGTGACTCCGCCGGATGCATCGGTCACGACGATCACGACCGGCACCCCGAGGTCGTCGGCATGGGCGACCGCGGCCTGCAGCACGGTGTCGGCCGCCTCGAGTGTCAGATGACGTTGCTCACGAACGAACCGCCCGGCATCGACGACGCCGTCGCCGGTCATGACCCGAGTCGCACCACGGCGTCGATCTCGACGCTGGCGCCGCCCGGGAGCGCCGAAACACCGATCGCGGTGCGGGCGCACGGCTCGCCGAAGATGTCGATCAGCAACTGGGAGGCGCCGTCCATCACGGTCGGCATCTTCTGGAACGTGGGGACGGCGCGCACGTAGCCGGTCAGCTTCACGAACCGGTCGACCCGATCGAGCGATCCGAGCGCGCCGCGCAGGTTGCTCAGCAAGCTGATCATTGCCCGCCGGGCCGACTTCTGACCCTCCTCGATGTCGAGATCGTCGCCGAGGCAACCCGCGTACGCGAGCTTGAGTGGCGGCCCTTCAACAGCGACGACGCCCGACGTGAAGGCGAGGTCGCCGGTGATGACGACCGACGTGTACAGCCCGCCCGCAGGGAGAGGATCCATCAGCTCGATCCCCAACTCCTCGATCCGTCGCTCCCAGTCCCCCATGCCGACCTCCAGCTGCCCGATGCGGAATTCCGAAATCAGTATACTCCACTCGCCGCAGCGGCTCAGTCGGCGGCGGCGAGCAGTGACTCGAACCGCTCCATCGCTGCTCGCGCCACCTTGGCGTCGTCGGCGTGCAGGCCGCCGCTGACTCCAACCCCTCCAACGGTCTGGCCGTCGACCTGCAAGGCAAACCCACCGGGTACGAGGAACGTCTCCGGGTCGGCGGTGAGCGCGCGGTACAACACCTCGTCGTGGAGCAGACGGTCGTTGAGGTACTCCTCGGTCGAACAGCCGAGGACGGCCGCAGTCTTCGCCTTCCCGAGCGCACCCCGGTACGTGTTGGCCGATGCTCCGTCGGTCCGCGCCACGGCGACCATCTCACCACTCGGATCGGTGACGACGATCGCGCAGTTCATCCCGATCCGCCGGCACTCCTCGAGACCGGCCGCGATCGCCGCCGCGGCCGCGTGATACGAGACGTGGGCTGGATGGTTGACGGCAGCGTGCTCCATGGCCGCATCATGTCCTGATCGCGACGATGGCGTCGAGCACGACGCTCGCGTTCTCGGGGAGCGTGGCGACGCCGATCGCGGTTCGGGCGGCCAGCCCCTCAGGGCCGAACAGCTCGCCGATGAGGTCGTTCGCCGCGCCGACGACGTGATGCACCTTGTCGAAGCCGGGGACCGCGTTCACATGACCACGTAGGTGCAAGAAGCCCTCGACGCGATCGAGATCACCGAGCGCACTCGCCAGATTGGCAAGGGTCGCGACGAGCGCGCCCCGCGCCGACTCCTTGCCGTCCTCGATCGACACGTCGGCTCCGAGCTGACCCGGCCAGGCGATCCGCAAGGGCGGGCCCGTGGTCGCCAGCGCCCCCGACGTGAACGCCAGATCACCGCGGACGACGACGGCGCGGTAGCGGCCGTGGATCGGGAGTGGCTCGGGCAACTCGATCCCCAGCTCCGCAAGTCGTTCCACCACTGACATCCGTGCCTCCTCGGCGTTTGGGCGACTTGTAATAGAGTATTCTCAATTGCTGGACGCCGCCAGCTTCGGGTCGGCGACACGCACGCGAGCGGGAGAACACTGGATGGCCACGTCGACGATCACGATCGGGGTGGCCGTGCCCGACGTAGGCGACTTCGTCGCCATCGACCCCGCCTACGGCATCGGCGACCAGCGGCAGCAGATCGAGGCCGTCGCCGACCGATGGCGGCGCGACGGCGCCGTTCCTGTCGCCGGTCACGACATCGAGTTCTCGTTCCGGACATTCGACTCGACAGGGACTGACGACAAACGCGCGGTTGCCGATCAGTTCGCGGCCGACGACGTGCTCGCCGTCATCGGCGCACGCGACTTCACATACGGCGCGGTGCAGCTGGCCGAGGAGCACCGCATCCCGGTGATCGATGTCAACGCCGTACCGCGGGTTCTGCACGATCGCACCGCACCGTGGCTGTTCACGCTTCGCACCGCGCAGGATGTCATCTACACCACGTTCGTGCGGTGGGCGCACCGCAACGGTCACCTCGACGGGCGCCGCATCGGCATCTTCTCCGACCGCTTCACGCGCACCAGCACGGATGCTGCGATCGCCGAGCTAACGGCGCTCGGACACGCGGTGACGACACATGTGCAGTCGGACGGCGCAGGTGTGGGGAGCGACCACGACCTCGAGGCGGCGCAACGCTTCTCCGCCGACGGCGTCGACACGATCCTGCCGTTCGTGAGCGGGAGCAGCCTGGTGCGGATGCTCGGCAATGCGGCCAACATGGGTTTTCGACCTCGCATCCTCGACCTCGAGACCGGCGAGCACGCGACGGACGTCACCGCCAGCCTCATGCCGCCGGACATCTACGACGGGACGCACGCGCTCGTGATGAACCGGGTCGGCGAGATCGCCGCCGGGCGACCGTTCGACCCGCTCGCCGAACAGACCGTCGCCGACTTCGAGCGGTTCACCGGCCGCACCGTCGAACGGACGGGCCGGGCGACGAGCGGTGAGCTCTCGAACCTCCTGATCGCTCGCGATCTGGCGGCGCTGATGCTCGCCGGGATCCGCAACGCCGGCCACCGCGTCACGCGGGAGTCGCTCGTCGACGGGCTGGAGCGCATCGAGGACATGCCGTCGGCGAGCGGTGGACGCGTCACGTTCCGAAGGGGCGAGCACTGGGGCTTCCACGAGATGCGAAGCGTCCAATGGTCGGCGGCCGAGGGGACGTGGGCCGTGCGATCCGAGTACGAGCCGGTCAGCGTTCCGTGACCACACAACCGACAGCAGCGAGTCCAGTCAACCGAGATCAGTACCCTGAAATCGATGTAGAGTCCGGACGCAACCATGAGGAGCCGATCGTGACCGTCAGCATCGCCAAGTTCGACGCCTTGTCCTGGACGACGCCGAACCTGCCGCCCGACCTCTCGCCCGAACTGCGCGAACAGGCGATGGCGGTACAGCGCAAGGGGCTGGCCGCCGGCGAGGGCGGCTTCTTCGCGTCGCACGTCGTGATGCCGCCCGGTCAGGTCACCGTGCCCCACAGCCACGACCATTCCGAGCTCGTCGTCATCCTCGCTGGTTCGATGGTGTTCGACGACGGCGACGGGTCGACCGAGCTCGTGGAGAACGACGCGGCCACCATCAGCGCCGGTCAGGTGTACGGCTTCACGGTCGGTCCCGACGGCGTCAGCTTCCTGCTCGTGCGCACGGGCAAAGCGGTGTCGAGCATCGCGTCCGGTGCAGCTGCATCCGAGCCCGCCTGACAAATGGCTGACGAACCGTTCATCGACACCCACGTCCATCACTGGGACCACTCGGTCGACGGGCTGCACTGGCCGTGGCTCGAGCCCGGGTTCTCGCACCGTCTGCTCCAGGGAACCGACGCCCTCGACGCACCGCGCTACACCCCGCCCGAGTTCCTCGTCGAGGCCGCCGGCGCCGAGGTAGCGGGCGTGATCCACGTCCAGGCCGTCGGCGACATCGCCGATCCGGCGCTCGAGACTGCCTGGCTCCAGCGCGTCGCCGACGAGCACGACCTGCCGACCGGGATCGTCGGGAGTTGCACGGTCGGTGAGCCGGGCGCGGTCGATGTTCTGCGTCGCCACGGCGAGCACCAGCGCTTCTGCGGGATCCGCGACATCAAGTCGTCGAAGCACCTCGACCCCGACGAGGCGTCGGACGCCCTCGACGTGCTCGCCGCGATGGGGTTGTCGATCGAAGCGCGACGGCATCACGCCGAGTTCGCGGTCCTCGACGAGATCGCCGCCCGCTGGCCGGCCGTCACCGTTGCCCTGAGCCACGCCTGCCTCCCGCTGGAACGCACCACGGAGGCACTGCGCGACTGGTCCGCAGCGGCCACGCAACTCGCTCGACGCCCGAACGTGGTGTGCAAGATCTCGGCGGTCGGCGGCGCGTCCGACCCGAACTGGACGGTCGACAGCATCCGCCCCTGGGTCCGCGCCTGCATCGAAACCTTCGGACCACAGCGCTGCATGTTCGGCACCAACTGGCCCGTCGACCGACTGTTCGGCACGTACCAGCAGCTGGTGACGGCGTATCGGGAGATCACCGCCGATCTCGGCGCCAATGACCGCGCCGCCCTGTTCCACGGCACCGCGACCCGCGTGTACCACCTCAAACCCCTCGACACGCTCTGACCTGCCTGCCCTGACCTGGAGGAAACGATGAAGAACGGGTACCGAATCATCGACACCGACACCCACGTCGGACCGAACCTCGAGACGCTCGTGGAGTACGCCAGCCCGACCCTTCGCGATCGGTGGAGCGAGCTCGACCAGTACCGCCTCGCGGTCACCGACGGCGGCCACCACCTCAGCATCTCGCCGTACCCGTACCGCCGGCGACTACGCGAGAGCACCGTGCTCGAGGCGGGTGACCGCGCCGGGAAGGAGTCGCCGCTGAAGGGTGCGGTCACCGCGGTGCTCGACACGCCGCCCAGCGCCGGGGTGAACAACCTCAACGCGGCCGGTCGCCTGCACGACATGGACGTCGAAGGTGTCGATGTCCACCTCATCATCCCCGCCACGTTCGCGCTGGCCGTCTCGGTTCTCGATCTCGAGATGGCCCACGAGATCCACGCTGCGTACCGCCGCTACATCGCCGAGTACTGCTCGACCGATCCGACCCGGCTGAAGGCGACGATCCCGGTGTCGGGACTCGACCCGGAACACGGAGCGGCCGTGATCCGCGAGCTGGCGGCTGAGCCGTGGGTGGCCGCTGCGACGCCGGTACTCCCCGAGGGCCTACCCATCGACGATCCGGTGCTCGATCCGCTGTGGGCGGCGATGAACGACACCGACCTGCCGATCATGCACCACTCGTTCTTCTACGAGCCGCCCTACTTCCCCGGTTACCGCGACATGTGGGGCAACGTCGTCGTGGCGCGGGCGGCCGCTCACCCGTGGGGCGCCCAACGACTGGTCGGCTATCTCGTGCTCAGCGGGTTGTTCGACCAGTTCCCGAACCTGCGGATCGGCTTCGCCGAGTGCAGCGCCGGATGGTTGCCGGCGTGGCTCGTGCGCCTGCGGGGACAGGCCGAGTACATGCGCCGGGCCCTGCCCGACAACGTGCGCGATCCGCTCGACTACGCGAGGGAGGGCCACATCTACTGCGGCATCGAGCTCTACGAGGGCGAGGAGATCGCGCGATCGATCAACGACCTCCTCGGCGACGGCGTGATCATGTACCAGTCGGACTACCCGCACAACGGATGCGAGTTCCCGTCTTCACCCGACATCGCACTCTCGTGGACCGGCCTCGGTGAGAAGTCGATGGAGAAGCTGATGTCAGGCAACGCCGAGCGCTACCTCAAGTCGAGCTGACTCCGGCGGGTTCGTAGCCGTCGGCGACGAGCCGCCGTTCGACCCACAGCGGTCGTGTCATCGCCGGTCGCGGCGTCGGCACCGCGTAGTCGGCGTGGTACGTCGTGTCGACCACGCGGCCGCCCTTGACGACCATCGCGACCCGGCCGATGTTCTCGATCGCGGCGACTGGGTCGGCGTCGAGCACGACGAGATCGGCGAGCTTGCCAACTTCGATCGCGCCGAGCTCGTCGTCGAGTCCCATGAACGCGGCGTTCTCGTGGGTGGCCATCGAGATCGCCTCCATGGGCGTGAATCCGGCGTCGACGAGGAACAGCAACTCGCGTTGCAGGCTCAAGCCGGGGATCGACAGGTATGTGTCGGAGCCGGCGAGCAGCCGTCCGCCCGCGCGACGGTGGTGTTGCAGCAGCCGCTGCATCTTGCCGTAGCCGACGTGGAGCTGGGACAGATCGTCGGGGTCGTCGATGCGATACAGCCTCGATGTGCGCCAGATCGAGCGCGCTTCCTCAGGAACGTAGGCGAGCAGCGGATCGTCGGCGTAG
>DATMDV010000441.1:0-2288 GCA_035557475.1 Ilumatobacteraceae bacterium | reverse complement strand
ACGCCGCGTAGCCGATCGAGAGGAAGATGGGCCGATCCTCGACACGCGCACGCTCGAGCGCCTCGGGGCCCCACGGATACCAGTCGACCGGGTTGTGCGCATGCTGGAGGAGGTACGGGCTCGTCTCGGTCGCGAGGCGGTTCGGCATGCGGGCAGTCTGGCACGCAGGATTGTGGCGTGCCCGAACTGGTCAGATTCACATAACGTGAGCACTACGCGCGCTACCGCCGCTCAAACGCACGGTCAACGGCGTGGTGCTCACCTGGTGTGAATTTGGACGACTCGCGCGGGATAGCAGGTCACCTGGTGTGAATTCGGAAGCCTCGCGACCGCCCGCGCCGAATAACGCTCACCTGGTGTGGATTCGGGCTGTTCGCGACCGGCGACGCCACGTCAGTGCCGATGACCCCGCCTGAAGCGGGGCCATCGGCCGCGTAATGATCGAGGATCAGCCGCTCATTGCGGCTCGGTATCGCCGCGCGCGGAGAACCCGCAGATCGCGTCGAGGGCGAAGTCGGTCGTCACCGTCGACCCCGCCACGATCCGGACGCGAGTGGTCTCCGGAACGTGGCCGGGATAGGCCACGATGACCTCCACCCGGTTGTTGCCACGGTCCATCCACCAGGCGTACGCGCCGACCTCATCGGTCCGCAGGGTGGCGCTCTCGAACCGTCCGTTGAGCTGGACCACGGCCCCGCTCAACGCGCTCTCGGTGCCGTCGCAGGCCACGCCGGTCACCGTGCCGGCGAGCTTGCCCCACCTCGGCGGCGGGGTGACGACCATCGTCACCTCAACGGGCGGGACGTCGTACGGAGTGTCGTGGGTGAGCCCCACGCTCGCACCGTACGTCCCGGGCTGGTTCTCCTCGGTCGCGCCGCTGTCCATCCCGACGGTGACCGTCACGCTCTCGCCGGGAGCGAGGGTGGCGGCATCCGGGCTGACCTCCAGCCATGGCAGGTCCCCACCGACCTCACCGGTCACGTTCATGACGATCTGCATGTTCGGGAAGCCGATGTCGGCCGTGTCGGTCGGCTCGACGAGCCCGCACGATTCCGATCGCAGGTAGGACGGGGCCGACTGGCCCTCGTCGTTCGAGCCGATGAAGAGCCGGCCCGCTCCCGACATGTCGGGAGCATCGATCTCGACGACGAGCGTCGAGCCTGCCGGCGCCGTCCCGGTGACGGGCACGGAGACGATGGTCAGCTCACCGGATGCGACATCCGCATTTGCGCTGCCGATGAGGGTGAGATTGTCGTAGACGAACGCTCCTGCCAGCGTGTACAGGTTGACCGTCAGCGTCTGGGCCGGATCGATGTCCTCGATGCCGAACGAGACGCTCGTGACGGCGAAGTCACCGCCGATTCCGAAATCGGCGAGCGTGAACGTCCGCAGGTAGCCGTTCTCCGTCGTGGTGACTCCATCGTCGGGCGAGCACGCGACGGAGTTGCCGGCGAGGATCGCCTGCGACGTCGAGTGGGTGATCGTCACCTCCTCCTGCGTCTTCGGCGGCGCCTCCGGCGTGGCGCGCGTGCCACGCTCGGCGGCGGGATTCGTCGCCAGGTTCGGGCCTCCGGCCGCCACCGACTCCTCGCGAGCGAGGTCGTCGGGCGCTACGGTCTCCGGCGCATCGCCGGCGCCGGATGGCTGGCGCGGCGCATCGGCCGTTGCCTCGGCGCCGAGGATCACGAACGACCCGCCCGACTCGACGAGCTCGACGTTCGCCGGAGCCGTACCCTCGTTCGTCACGACCAACGTGCGGTTGGCCGTCCGGCCCAGCCGCAGCTCGGCGGACACGGCCGCCGGCTCGACGCTGAGCATGCCGGCCGGCAGCCGGAAGTTCGCCCGGTTGGCAGCATTGGCGACGACCCGCACATTGCGCGAGACGTCGACGTAGGCGTCAGCCGATGCGACGAACGGGTGACGTCCGAGCAGCGAGCTGAACATCCAGTAGAAGCCGTCGCCGAGACCGGTGTCGTCGGGGGTTGCGACCGTGGTGGCCGGTGTGTCGGGTGCGTCGACGCTCGTGACCGTCGCGCCGTTGACCCCGGCGTTGGTGTTGTCGTCGATGACGCGTCCGACCACCAGCCCACCGGTGACCGGAACGCAGGTGAAGCTGCTGTCGGCCGGGCTCACCCAGTCGATCGCGTTCCAGAAGATCCGGTCGGAGTCCTCGGACCAGTCATCCGGGCCACGAGTGGCCGACTGCGCGTGAATCGACAGCAGGACATGGCGGTTGGTGGCCCGCTCGTCGACCCCGATGCCGGAGCCCAGGACACCGTCACCGGACC